>CABQJX010000011.1 GCA_902464595.1 uncultured Lachnoclostridium sp.
AAATACAAATTATGCAAGGTACATAATCTCATTCCCAGCATTTCTTTTGCCTTTAGCAGATGACGGATATAAGCCCTGCTGTAGGAACGGCAGGCAGGACAGCCGCAGCCCTCCTCAATGGGCCGAGAATCCAGCTCATACTTCTGGTTAAAGAGATTTAATTTGCCATGATTGGTGTATACATGTCCATGGCGTCCGTTGCGTGAGGGGTAAACGCAGTCAAAGAAGTCCACGCCCCGATCCACTGCTTCCAGTATGTTGGCCGGTGTTCCCACGCCCATGAGATACACAGGCTTGTCCTCCGGCAGGAAGGGAACCGTCACATCCAGAACATGGTACATTTCCTCATGGCTCTCCCCCACAGCAAGGCCGCCGATGGCGTAACCGTCTAAATCCATCTCCCGGATTGTCTTGGCATGCTCGATACGGATCTCATCCACCACTCCGCCCTGGTTGATTCCGAAAAGAAGCTGCTCTTTATTCACAGTATCCGGCAGGGAATTGAGCCTTGCCATCTCCGCTTTGCAGCGGGCCAGCCAGCGCGTAGTCCGTTCCACAGAATTTTTGATGTAGCTGTAGTCGGCCCGGCTGGGAGGACACTCGTCAAAAGCCATCGCGATGGTAGATCCCAGATTAGACTGGATCTGCATACTCTCCTCCGGCCCCATAAAAATCTTATGGCCGTCAATATGGGAGTTAAAATATACTCCCTCCTCCTTGATCTTTCGCAGCCCTGCCAGGGAAAAGACCTGGAATCCGCCGGAATCTGTGAGAATGGGGCGGTCCCAGTTCATAAAACGGTGAAGGCCCCCAAACTCCTTGATCAGCTTGTCTCCGGTGCGCACATGGAGGTGGTATGTGTTGGAGAGCTCCACCTGAGTCCCGATCTGTCTGAGGTCGTCTGTTGACACAGCGCCCTTAATGGCTCCCACTGTACCCACATTCATAAATACAGGGGTTTCGATCACACCGTGAACCGTCTCCATATGAGCGCGCTTAGCGCGCCCGTCCTTTGTGATAACCTGATATTTCATATTGTATCCCTCAATTATTCCCCATCGTCCGCCAGCGCTGCCTTGATCATGATGGCACACTCGATCCTCTTTTTCTGCATCTCGCATCCGATGTCATAGGAACCGTTTATGCTGCCGCTGAAATTATAGGCGTTGGCTGCACAGCCGCCGCTGCAGTAAAATCTGGCAAAGCAGTCCTTGCAGGAAGGCTTGGCGTACACGTTGCAGGTCTTAAATTCATCCCTGATCTCCGTATTGACAATGCCTGTATCCACATTTCCCAAAAGGAATTTCTCATTCCCCACAAACTGGTGGCAGGGATAGAGGTCTCCCCAGGGAGTAACTGCCAGATACTCTGTTCCGGATCCGCATCCGGCCATACGCTTAGCCACACAGGGGCCTGCGTTCAGATCCAGCATAAAATGGAAGAAGTTGAATCCCCTTCCCTCTTTCTTTCTCTTGATAAACTCCTTAGCCAGTCGGTCGTATTCTGCCAGGATCACAGGAAGGTCTTCCTCCTTGATGGCATAATCCTCGGCCGGATCTGCCACTACCGGCTCCATGGACATCTGCTCAAATCCCAGATCCGCATAGTGGAGTACATCGCTGGCAAAGTCCAGGTTATTTCTGGTAAAGGTTCCCCGGACATAGTAATCCTTCTGGCCTCTAAGACGGGCAAATTCCTGGAATTTTGGGACGGTCAGGTCGTAGCTTCCGCTTCCATTTCGGAAAGGACGCATCTTGTCATTGACATCCTTTCTTCCATCTAAGCTCATTACCACATTGCTCATTTCCCGATTGCAAAATTCCATGATCTCGTCGTTTAAGAGAACGCCGTTGGTGGTGATGGTAAAACGGAACTTCTTGTGATGGGCCTCCTCCTGAGAGCGGCCATACTCTACCAGCTGCTTTACCACATTCCAGTTCATCAGAGGCTCTCCTCCGAAGAAATCCACCTCCAGATGCTCTCGGTTCCCGGAATTGGCGATGAGGAAATCCAGAGCTTTTTTGCCCACCTCATAGCTCATAAGAGCCCGGCGGCCATGATACTCCCCTTCCTCTGCAAAGCAGTAGCGGCAGGCCAGATTGCAGTCATGGGCGATATGGAGGCACAGGGCCTTCACTACTGTCTTTCTCTGTTTAAAGTCTACCACAAAATCCTTATAAATATCCTTGGTCAAAAGCTGTTCTGCATCGATCAGCTGCTGGATCTCCTCTAAGCTCTCCTCAATATCCTCTGCACTGTAGGAGTCTTTCAGACAGGCTCTTACCTTGTCCTTTACCTCCTCAGGCAGGGCCGTCGGATGCTCCATCTCCGGGATCTGCTCTGAAACTGCCTTTACAGCATCATAGACAACAGGATCCACTACATGGACGGAACCGCTGTTTACGTCCAGTACGATATGATAACCATTGTTGATATACTGATGAATCACGAATCTCTCTCTCTTTCCATAGGCGTCGGAAGTCATTTTCTCCCTTTTCGCCTAAATCCTGTGCATGATAAAGCCCCTATAATCCCATCGACCATAGGGGCTTGTTCCTCTCGTTCCTGTATCTAACCAGAATGAACGCCGATTAACGGTTCGGGTTCTCGCAGCTCTGATTGCCAACAGTACAGGATGTCTTGCATGCAGACTGGCAGGAAGTCTGGCACTCACCGCAGCCGCCCTTCTTCATAGTATCCTTTAAAGTATTGGTATTCAGTGTCTTAACGTGCTTCATACTGTGCACCTCCTGTTTCATTTTATTTGATTGATACTCTTTCAAATTATAACACAGGTTATAAACCCTTGCAACGATATTTTTCTGGCATATCGCCCCTTGCAGCCGGAATATACTGCACCATAAATTCTTTTAAAGGAGATCTATATGGAAAATGGAATTGTAAAACCCATGCTCCGCTCTCTGCTTCTGTCCTACGCCCTGTCCGGCCTGCTCCTTGCCGCCCTGGCCCTGGCCCTTTATAAGCTGCGCTTAAAAGAGGGACAGGTAAACCTGATGGTGTACGCTGTCTATTTCATCACCTGCTTTTTCGGCGGCCTTCTGGCCGGGAAAAAGATCCGCCAGCGCCGCTTTTTCTGGGGCCTTCTGTCCGGGCTTCTCTACTTTGTGGTTCTGTTCGCCGTATCCTGGGCAATGGATCTTGGCGCTGCCATAGACATGGAACGCTCCGTCACCGTCATGGGGCTCTGCGCCCTGGGAGGGATCATCGGCGGAATGATGAGCTGAGTGCTTCCTTCAGGCAGGCAGCTGCCTGAGACAGGATAATAAGGAGGCTTCCAAAAAATACAAACAGATCCCCCAGGTTAAAGACTACTTTTTTAATAGGCTCCCATTTTATGGAAAAATAGTCCACCACATAGCCCCTGGCGAACCTGTCATACAGGTTGCTGAGGGCTCCTCCTATTACCATGGACAAGCCGATCTTCTCCCCTGTCTTTCCCTTTTCCCAGGACAAAACCGCCAAAGCCCCGGTGAGGGCCGATACCACTGCCAGGGGTACACCCTTTACCACTTCCGGCTTCTGTCTCAAAAAGCCAAAGGGGAAGCCGCTGTTATGGTTCTTATGAAGTCTTATAAGGCCCTTTGCTGCCGGAAGATCCCTGGGAAAGGTGTCATCCTCCTGGGACTCCACCACATGCTTTACTCCCAGATCCAGAGCCGCCAGCGTTCCTATGATCCAACCGTATATCATATTCCACCGCCTTTCTTCTGCTAATCCTATTTTACTATGATTTCCAGCTGCCGTCCACTTATGTTTTCTTATGTTTTCCTATATTTTCCCGTGCTGTTTGCATGTTCCGGCTTTTTTTGCATACTCTACTATCAATACCGCCCTTATGAGGAGGGATCTATGGCCGATTGTCCCTTTTACTCTGCAGCGGAGGACATCGCTGACTTCATCTACCGGCGCGGAAGTCTTCGCCAGATTTCCGGCAGTCCGGCGGATATTCCCTGTCTGGATCATGTCAACGACGAATTTGATATTATCTACACCCCCCTTGATACAGTAACCCCCATTTCCCTGGCACGGTACAGCTATTACTCGATCCCGGGGCTCTTTTCCCTTCTTGACAGCTCCAGCATGGAAGCCTCCGGGATCCTGTCCGCCTTCTCCGCCCCTGCCCTGGACAATCAGGGGCGCGGAACCCTGATCGGTATCATGGACACCGGCATCGACTATGCCAATCCTCTGTTCCGATATTCCGACGGTTCCACCCGCATCGCAGGCATATGGGATCAAACCATAGAACCTGGCTTTCTGCAGGATCCTCCTTCCTCTCCCGGGGCTGTCCCGGCTCCTGCCCTTTCCGTTTCTTCTGAAACGCCGCCTTTCTCCTATGCCCCCATCGCCTCCTATGGCACAGAATTTACCAGGGAGCAGATCGATCAGGCCCTGGCTTTAAAGGATCCTCTCTCTTTGGTTCCCTCTCAGGATAAGGACGGCCACGGCACATTCCTGGCAGGCATCGCCGCCGGATCCTATCTCCCGGAACAGGATTTTACAGGAGCTGCTCCCCAATGCGAGCTGGCAGTGGTCAAATTAAAGGAAGCCAAATCTTATCTTAAAGAGTTTTATATGATTCCCCAGTCCGCAAAAGCATATCAGGAAAATGATATTATGATGGGGATCAAATATCTCCAGGCCATGGCAGACCGCTTCAACCGGCCTTTGGTCCTTCTTATCGCCCTCGGCTCCAATCTGGGAAGCCATGAGGGCTCCGCCCCTCTCAGCGGGGTCATCCAGGACGCCACCCGTTTCCTCGGCCGCGCCGCCGTAGTCGCAGCCGGAAATGAAACGGGGCTGGCCCACCACTATTTTGGCAGGCTTCCATCAGGCAAAGAATGGGAAGATGTGGAGCTTAAAGTGGGGACTGAAGAATCCGAAGGCGGATTCAGCGCAGAGCTTTGGGCCCCTGCTACAGACGTTTATTCTGTGGGCTTTGTGTCCCCCAGCGGAGAGATCATTTCCCGTATCCCTATTATAGCCAGGAATGAGACCACTATCCCATTTCTGCTGGAATCCACTGTGATCACCGTAAATTTCCAGCTCATCGAGTCCGGCGCCGGAAGGCAGCTGATCTTTATGCGCTTTCGCCGCCCTGCCCCGGGGATATGGAAAATACGCGTCTACAACAGCCTGTATTTTACAGGGGACTTTCACATGTGGCTCCCCTCCCATGGACTAATTTCTGAGGATACCGTCTTCCTGCGCCCCAGCCCGGACACCACCATCACTCTTCCGGGAAATTCTTCTTCCCCCATCACTGTAGCGGCCTATGACCACACAAACGGAAGCATTTATATCCATTCCAGCCGCGGCTTTACTCCCTCCGGCCTGATCAAGCCGGAGCTGGCTGCTCCCGGAGTGAACATTTTAGGGCCTTCTGTCAAAAGGCCTATTGATTCCCAGATTCCGATGACGGTCCGCAGCGGAACCTCCGTCGCCGCCGCACACGTGGCCGGGGCGGCAGCCAATCTGTTCAGCTGGGGGATCGTAGAGGGAAATCAGATCACCATGAGCCAGTCGGCAGTCAAAGCTCATTTAATCCGGGGGGCAAAACGAAATCCAGCACTCCGCTACCCCAATGAAGAATGGGGGTATGGAGCGCTGGATCTGTACCAGGCTTTTTTAAGTATCCGGGAATAAGCGCGGTTCTGCTGCTATCTCCCGGGCCATCGTTTACACATTCTGTTATCCCCGCATCTGCACCAAAGGCCCTCCGCTTTTTTCCAGATAGGGACGGGTCACCACCACGGAGCCGATATTTGGATCCTTAGGGATCTCATACATAATATCCAGCATAAACTCCTCCAGGATTGCTCTGAGGGCTCTGGCTCCCGTCCCCCGCTTGATGGCCTCCCCGGCGATCCACTGGAGGGCGTCCTCCTCAAACAGCCGCTGGTACTGGCGGATAATAGCGTTTTTCGGCTCTTTGAGGATACGGACCATCATATCCTGGGTAAGCCCCTGGAGCGTAACAGCAATGGGAAGCCTTCCCAAAAACTCCGGGATCATCCCAAAGGAACGCAGATCCTCATTTGTGACCTGGCTGAGTATATCAGGATCCCGGTCATAGGAATCCTTTAAAACAGAGCCAAAGCCCATGGTTGTCTTTTTCATCAGGCGCTCCTTAATGATCTCCTCCAGGTCAGGAAAAGCGCCGCCGCAGATAAACAAAATGTTATCCGTGTTTACGGTAGCCATGGGCGTCATGGCATTTTTCTGGTTGGATCCTACAGGCACTTCCACTGTGCTCCCCTCTAAGATCTTTAACAGCTCCTGCTGTACGGATTCACCGCTCACATCCCGTGTGTTTGTCTGTTTTTTCTTAGCGATCTTGTCGATCTCATCAATAAATATAATACCCTTTTGAGCTCTCTCCACGTCATTGTCCGCTGCTGCTAACAGCTTAGACACCACGCTCTCAATATCATCGCCGATGTAGCCTGCCTCCGTAAGGGAGGTGGCGTCTGCAATGGCCAAGGGCACATCTAAAAGCTTTGCCAGCGTCTTTACCAGATAGGTTTTCCCGCTTCCCGTAGGGCCGATCATGAGGATATTGGACTTCTCAATGACTACCGGATCCTCCCCCTGCTTTTCCATAAACGCCCGCTTGTAATGATTGTACACTGCCACCGCCATAACCTTCTTGGCCTTCTCCTGTCCGATAACATACTCGTCCAGTCTGGCCTTGATCACATGGGGAGCCGGTATATCCTTCATGGTCAGGGCCGGCTGCTCCTTCGGCTTCTTTTTGATCTTCTGCTTCTTTGGTATCTCCATGGCCGGAGGAGCCATATTAAAGTCACTAAAATTCATGTTCATGTAAGGCATATTGGGCAGCTTGGAAAAATCCATTCCCCCCTTCATGACGGAATCAAATGCTTTCTGCATACAATCGTGGCACAGATTCATATTGCCCGGCATGGTGATCATGGGGCCGGCCTTGCTCTCCGGCCTGCGGCACATATAGCAGACCTTCTCATAAGCTTCATCCTCTTTGTCCTGGCTGTCCGCCCCCTCCTGGCTATGGTCTATATCCTGATCCCTTTTTTCCAAATCCTTTTCTTCCACGCTACTGCTCCTCCCCTTCCTGAGGCATCTTCTTTAATGTAATGGAAACAGTTTTTTCCTCATACTGTCCATCCCGCTGGCTCTGGACAGTCAGCGAAACCGTTTCTCCTTCCTCATAGCATGACAGGATCTCCTGGAGATCTGTCATCGTCCGGATGCTCTGCCCATCTGCTTTCGTGATAATGTCCTTCTCCCGAAGCTCTGACTGGGCTGCCGCCCCATTTTCCAATATCTTGAACACATACACCCCCCGGGGCATCCCAAAGGCAGCCGCGGAATTTTCATCCACAGTGGTTCCCTGGATCCCCAGATAACCACGGCGGCTTTCCTCCACTCTGTCGCTGCGGCGGTTCATCAGCTGGTTCATAATATCCTCTGCCTTAGAAATAGGGATCGCATACCCCATTCCCTCCACCTCTGTGGAAGAATACTTTGCCGCATTGATGCCAATGACCTCCCCCTTCATATTCAAAAGGGCTCCGCCGCTGTTTCCGGGGTTGATGGCTGCATCCGTCTGCATAAGCTCCCTGGTGCTGTTTTCTGACACCTGAACCTGACGGTTCAAGGCGCTGACATAGCCCACCGTCACTGACTGGCCGTATCCCAAAGCATTTCCGATGGCCACTACTCCCTGGCCTACCTTCATCTCATCTGAGTTGCCCAATTTTGCGATCTTGATCTTGCTTTTCGTATCCGTCTGGATCTGATCCAAAGGCACTGCGATCACTGCCAGATCCGTCTCCGGATCGGTTCCCTTGATCACAGCGTCCACAACCTGATTATCAATAAATGCCACCTTTAAGGAGGTGGAAGCCTCCACCACATGGTTATTGGTGACAATGAGAAGCTCCTTCTCATTCTCCCCTACGATGATACCGGAGCCGCTGCTGGGAACTTCATAAGTCTGAGGGCCTCCAAAAAACCAGCCATAGCCAAAATTATTGCTCTGATATACCGCCGTGCTGGTAATGGCCACCACAGAGGGCATAGCGGACTCCACAATGGAAGACACGTCTGTAAAAAGGACGGCTCCCGGATCCTCCGATCCATTCCCGGCTGCCTCCTGACGGTTATCCGCAGCCTCTTGTTCAGAAGAAATAGCCTGGCTTTCCTCCGAAGCCTCTGTCTCTTTGCCTCCCAGGGCATTTTCTAAGAACCGGGAGGAAACCATATTGACTCCGCTCATGGTCACCCCTGATACCGTCCCGAAAAGGACAGCCCCAGCTGTAATGAGAGCAGCTTTTTTGATAAGTCCTCCCTTTTTCTTTCCCGGACGCTCCGGGCCCGAAGACGGCTCAGGGATCTCTCCCCTATTCTCCGGCTCTGATCCATATCTCTGATTATCATAAGACTTCCAGCTGTAATCCTGGTCGTTATCGTACATTCTGCATTCCCCTTTCCCATCTGTCTGCAGTGATTTTACCCTTTTTAGCTTATCACAGATTTGTGTATAATCTGTGACCTTCATCACCCTTTCGAGGGACAAAAAACCGGCGGGACAAATTCCCTGCCGGTTTCTCTGCGATTCATAACAGTTCTGCCATATCCCTACTGACTGCCAGGGCCCAGGATCACCGCTCCCGGACCGTCTGGGACATATTCTTCTGAGCTGCCGGAATTGGAATTATTGCCGCCGCTCTGGCTTCCCGGATAAATGTTAGAAGTATTGCCTCCATTCTGGCTTCCCGGATAGGTGCTGGAAGTATTTCCGCCATTCTGGCTTCCCGGATAGATGCTGGAAGTATTTCCGCCGTTCTGGCCTCCCGGATAGGTACTGGAAGTATTCCCGCCGTTCTGGCCTCCCGGATAGGTACTGGAAGTATTTCCGCTGTTCTGGCTTCCCGGATAAGCGGAGGTAGTTTCTCTGTCGGACGTATCCGCTCCAGGGCCTGTGTTATGGTCATTTTCCAGTGTTTCACCTGGAAGCCGCCCATGATCCGTCCCTCCGGCGCTGCTCTCACCAGGATAGAGAAATTCATCTTCCGGCGGATCGATCTCATTGCCAAATTCATCCGTCTCAATCTCCAGATCTGTCTCACCGTCTATGATGGACTCATCTGTCTCTGATTCATTTGTCTCGGACTCCAACTCCTCTGTGCTCTCCGTAGCCTTGGGAGCCTGGGTTTCTTTTGGTATATATCCGCCGTCTGTTCCCACATGGTCAATGGGCTTGGCCTCCTTATACATACCTGTATCCGCTGATATTTTAGCGCTGATCTTCTTCACCATGTCGCTGGGCTGGTAATTTTCATCTCCGAAAAGGAACTGGTGCAGGAGGGTTACATTGCTCTCCAGCGTCTGGGGGATTACGCACGCGCCCTTCTTTCCCATATTTCCATCGGTTCTGGCAGATGGGAATCCCATAGTATCCGCAATGGTATATTTAGTCAGGTTCTTAGCTGCCGGAATAATATCGTCAATGGTAACACTGGACAGGATCTGAGGGAATACTACCTCCATTACGTTGTTGACCACCGCAAAATCAGACTTTTTCAGCTTCTGGAAGCATTTCTCAATGATCTCCCGCTGGCGCTCCGTTCTGGCATAGTCTGTATCCATTTTCCTCAGGCGTGCGTAGGCCACCGCCTGAACGCCGTCCAAATGGTTCATACCCGCGCTCTTCAGATGAGTGGAGTAAACTCCCGTGGCCTTGACCGTCTCTGTGATATAGGAATTAATGTAATAGAACTCTGCCTTGCTCAGCTCTACGTCCACGCCTCCCAGAATATTCACTGCGTCCACCACGGCCTTCCAGTTAAAGGTAGCGAAATCATCGATCTGGAGATCCAGATTCCGGTTCAATGCCTCCACTGCCTGCTCCGGCCCGCCTCTGAAATACGCCTGGTTAATCTTATTATACAGTCCCTGATCGCTGATATTCAGATACGTATCCCTGAAAACGCTGACCAGCTTAATGGCTCCGGTTCCCTGGTCAATGTTGCATATGATAATAACATCGGCATTGTTCCCTTTGCCCACCGCATTGGTACGGCTGTCCACTCCAAACAGAGCGACGGTCCAGTAGCCTGACATTTCTTCCATTTTCTGGTTTGTGATGTTGGGGTTTGTCACCTGGGCCGGTTTATAGGAGCTGACCTGCATTTGGTTCATCTTATTGATCGCATAGCGGTAAGCCCCGGTAAACACCAGGAAAAATATCTCCAGTATGATCAGGGTGATGATCAGCCCTCTCCTGCCTGTCTTTTTGGGAAAACCGGATCCGTTTCCCTCCCGGTCCGTTCTGCGGCCCGTATAGCCGCCCTCACCGCCCCTGCGAAAAGCGGAATCTCTCGTTCCCTCTCCTCGCCTGCGGCTCTCGGATCGATGTCTCTCGGATCCGCGGCCCTCGGATCGGTAGCTCTCCGTCCTGCGGCCCTCTGCCGGATGGTCGCCTGTAAACCTGGGGCGCTCTCCGGCTATCCTTTCCCCTGAAGGGCGGCGTTCCAGACTGCGGGACCGTTCCGTCAAGCGGGCGCTCTCCCCTTCCTCACTGCCGGTGCGCCGTCTTGCCCCCTCCCGGCTGCTATGGGAAAAAGCCGGAACAGAGCCCCCCTGTCTCCGGCTGCGTCCCCTTATATTTTTCTCCTCCTGGTCAAATCCATTTTCAAACTCTCGATTCATTCGTCTATCCTCATCCGCATCCTAATACGCATTTTTATTGATAAAGCCCTTGAACACTGTCAGGAACATGATCTTAAAATCAAATCCCAAACTCCAATTTTCAATGTAGTACAGGTCATGCTCAATCCGCTTGGTGATGGAGGTATCTCCGCGGTAGCCGTTGACCTGGGCCCATCCCGTCAGTCCTGGCCGGACCTGGTGCTTGATCATATATCTAGGAATTTCTTCCTTAAACCGTTCCACAAACAGGGGACGCTCCGGCCTTGGCCCCACCAGGCTCATATCCCCCATGAGCACATTAAAAAACTGGGGCATCTCATCAATACTGGTTTTCCGTATAAACCGCCCCACAGGAGTGACCCTGGGATCGTGGGGCGTGGTCCATTGGCTCTTTTCCCTGTTTGGATCCTGCACCTCCATAGAACGGAATTTGTACATCTTAAATGGACGGTTATGAAGGCCGATCCGTTCCTGGCTGAAAATAATCGGGCCGGGAGAGGTCATCTTAATGATAAGAGCCACTAAAAGCATTAGGGGCGAAAATAAAATAAGGCCAAACAGGGCTCCAACTATATCCACAGCCCGCTTCATGGTGGCATTAAATACCCCCGTCAGCGGCACATGCCGTATGTGTATGACCGGAAGGCCCTGAAGGTCCTCCATATAAGGTATGGTAGGTATAATATTATTATAATCCGGTATAAATTTTGTATGCACCCCTGATTTTTCGCAGGCTGCCACAATCTGTTCCAGATTGGAATATTCCGTAATACTCAGGGTAATAACGATCTCATCCAGGGTATTGGAAGCCAAAAATGTCTCCAGATGGCTGACCGGCCCTAAAACCTCTGTATTTTTGTAGGAAAATCCCACCTCATGCCGGTCGTCCAGGATACCCTGGATATGGTATCCCCACTCCGGGTTGACACTCACCCGGTCAATAAACCCTTCCGCCGCCCGGCTGCACCCAATAAGGAGCACATGCTTCTGATTGTAACCGTTGGTGCGCAGGGACCGCAGGAACATGCGGATCCCGATCCGCTCTGCTTCCAGAAGGATAATATTCACCCCAAAGAATACAAGCAGCATCTTTGCGGAGAAATAATTAAAATGATAGATAAAGCTTCTCAGGCCGAACAGCAGGAAGGTAAGGAGCATAAGCCCGATCACATTGGCCTTGCAGATATTGGCAAATTCGGACCGCCGCCCCTGGATCCTCTTGGGAACGTAGAGGTGAAAGCTGCCATACAGGATCAGGTAGACCGGTACAATGAAAACTGGAGCCATAAAATACACCTGAGGCTTCAGCACTCCCTCTGCCACTGGAAATACCCTTCCGCTTATAACAATGAACCAGGCCAAAGCATAGGAAGCCATGGTCACTGCGGCATCCAAAAGCACATGGACCCGGTTCAGCCTTTTTTGGTTATCTTTGATCATTTCATTTCACCTTGATTTCTCAAAAATGCAGCTGCCTCCCTCATAAGGCCTGCTGCCAGAAAGTTAAACACAGGTATTATACATGATAAGAACCCATTATTCCATAACATTTCTCTTAATTTCTAAAAAGTTTATACTTAGCCCCAGCTTTTCCCAATTGCCGGCGGCCAAATTCATAAAAGTAGATCAAAGTCCCTTCTATGAGTTCCCACTGGATCGCGAGATAATTTTTTAAGTGGGCGTGGGAATAGGGAACCTTCCTGCAGTGCCCTGCAGTAGAAATCCCCTCCTTCACCCCTGCAATATAATCAGAGCCAAAGCCCTGCTTTTTAAAAAACAGGTATTTCACCGCCATTCCTGCCAGAATGGGCAGGGCATTCACTGCCAGCTGAAGGAATGGCATATTCTTATAATTCAGATAGATATTATTCCTGGCCGCCAGCTTTACCTTAAAGGAATTATACTTGGAGCCGCTGGTCCCGCTTCCCACATGGTAGACTACAGCGCTTGGGCAGTATAGGTTATGGTATCCTGCGATCCTGGCCCTGTACCCCACGTCAATGTCCTCCAGATAAGCAAAGTGCATCTCATCAAAATAACCGATCTCGTCAAAAATCTCCCGGCGGTAGATGGCTGCCCCGGCGCAGGCGGAAAAAACACGGCAGGGCCTCGTATATTTCTTAGAGGAGCGTCCTACCCCCCTCTGATAAGCCCATCCCATAAGGGTATACATATCCCCGGCGTCGTCCATCAGCTCCCTGTGATACAGCTGGATCATCTTGCTGCTGGCGGAAAAGCTCTTAGGGGAACGCTCCATGATCCGGATCAGCTCCCGGATATAGCCTGGCTCCGGCTCTGTATCATTGTTTAACAGGATGACATAAGGCGTCTTTGCTGCCTGTATGCCTACGTTCACTGCCCCGGAAAACCCCGTATTCTCCTTCAGGAAAATAGAGGGGATCCCGTGTTCCTTCAGCCACTCCACGCTTCCGTCCTGAGAGCCGTTGTCCACCACCAAAACGGTGAAATCCCGGCATTCCTGCCTTTCCAGGGCCTGAAAACAGGGTTCCATAAATTTGAGCCCATTGTAATTGGGGATCACCACAGTTACCTTATATTTACTTCCATAATCATTGCTGCTCATGATCTGTTTCCTCACCTGCAGATCCATCGGATCCAACCTCTGCCGCCTTCTCTTTGGGAGTTTCAGTTTTTGTACACTCCTCTGGCGCAAACTGCTCATACACCTTCAAATCATAGGGTTCTCCGATTTTTTCCTTTAACAGATCCCGGAGCGCAAAATTGGATTTTCTCAGGGTCAGATTGGGATTATAATAGGGATCCCCATTTTTGATCATATCTGGCCATTTGCGGATAAAAATTGCTACTTCCCGGTTAAACCGCTCCACCTTTTCCGGCGTATCCTCAAGCCCTCTGGACTTAGATTCATAGTGGTAGAAACAGGAATAAGGAGCATACACTACCAGTTTCCCCAGAGCCCGGACTTTCATGCAGTAATCAATGTCGTTGAAAGCCACGGCCAGCTCTGTGCTCAGCCCTCCCACTGCATCAAAGACAGATTTTTTGGTCATCAGGCAGGCTGCCGTCACAGCGCTGTAATCCTGGGCGCACATAGCCCTGTGGAAATAGCTGTTTTCCGCCTTGTGAAGGCCGATAAAGGTATGTCCCGCAATGCCTCCGAAACCGATGACCACGCCTGCGTGCTGGATGGTGTCATCGCCGTAGAGAAGCCTGGAGCCTGCAATCCCCACGTCCTCACGCTGGCAGAAGCCTAACATTTCCCGGAGGCTGTCCGGCTCGATCAGCTCTGTGTCGTTGTTTAACAGCAGAAGATATTCTCCCCCTGCAAAGGAAGCGCCGTAATTATTGATAGCTGAATAATTAAAGCCCTCCTTCCAGGTCACTACCCGGATATTGCTGTGGGCCGCCTGCATTTTCTCATACCATTCAAAGGTTTCTTTCTCTGTGCTGTTATTTTCCACAATAATAAATTCCAGATTCTGGTAAGTGGAGCGCTCCATCAGGGAACGGACGCACAGATCCAGATCCTGGCTGTGATCCTTATTGGGAATGATCACGGAGATAAGAGGATTTCCCTGGATCTTAAAGGTGGTATGGTAAATTCCAAAATCCACTCCCTTTTCCACCTTCTCGGCCTCAATCCCCATCCGCTCATAGTGAGCCATAATAGCCCTGGAACCAGCCTCAAAAGCATACATCTTGCTCTCCGGGTTGCTGGCCGTAGAGTTTTGGTGGCAGCGCCAATGATACAGCACCTTGGGGATATGATATACCTTATCTGCCGCCTCCGTACACCGAAAAATAAAATCATAATCCTGGGCTCCGTCAAACTCCTGGCGGAATCCCCCCACCTTCTTTAACAGATCCCGGCGTATAATAAACAGATGACAGATATAATTGACGCTGGTGAGAAGATCCGGGTTAAAATCCGGCTTAAAATGGGGATCAAACAGAGCCTGTCCGTCCATATCCAGCTTATCCTCATCTGAGTAGATCACCTGACAGCCGGGCTGCTCATTAACTGCCTTTACTACCTCATAAAAGGCATGGGGCGGCAGCGTATCGTCGTGGTCTGCCAGGATCACGAAATCACCTCTTGCCATATCCAGGGCCGCGTTGGTATTTCCTGCGATTCCCCGGTTGCATCCCAGGCACTCATAGCGGATCCTTCTGTCCCGGTCCGCATACTTTTTCAATACGCGCTCCAGACCTTCCCCTCTGGGGCTTCCGTCTGCGATGCAGACTTCCCAGTTTGTATAAGTCTGGGCCAGAATGGAGTCCAACATCTCTCTGAGATACCGCTCCGGCGTCTTGTAAGCCGGGATCACCACAGACAGCAGGGGTTCAAAATCAAACACAGCCTTCCGCTGGGCCGCCAGCTCCTCCTCTGTGGGCTTTGTAAGCTCATACCACTCGCTGTAATCGTAATCGTTGTCAATTCCCTGGAGCTTGTGCTTCGACTTCACCAAAAGGGCCTTGAGCCCATGCTCCTTCCAGAAATCCATAGCCACATGAACCGTCTCCATATTCATGAGATCCTTTATCTTCTCCATACGCTTGTGAGCCACACTGGAGCGCTTTAAGATCAGCTCCTCATTGTATTTGATCTTAGCCTGACGCCCCTCACAGCGGATGAGCAGATAATAATTTTTCCCTCTCTCATAGGGAAACTGTATGTCAAACCCATACTCGATGCTGCTCTCCTGCTTAAAATAGATCTGGCTCACATCGTCCCTGCGGGTAGCCACATGCTTAAACCGGATGGGATTATGTTTTTCATCCTCCACACGGAAAGTAGCTTTGCTGTCCGGTGATTTCCCAATGGCCCACCCGTTTAAGGTGATGGAATTTTCCCGGATCCTCACCACGTCTACCTTATATTTCATACTTCCTTACCGCCCTTTTCCTTGTCCTCGCTGCCGTCAATGGTTTTTCCGCCAAAATTGATCCGCTCCTCCTCGATCACCAGGGGGCGCTTCATGACGCGCTGATTGATGCTCATAATGTACTCCCCGAGAAATCCGATAAAAAACAGCTGTACCGACCCTAAAAACAGCATGCCAATGAGCATGGGGGCCATTCCGGCGGGAAAACGGTCCCACCAGATCAGCTTCATAATCAGGTAGATCAATGCCACGATCATACTTCCAAAGGCGCAGACGCTGCCAAAGATCGTAGCCAGGCGAAGCCCCGCCTTAGTGTAGGAGGTCACGCTGAGCATAGCTGCATCGTAAAGACGGTAAAAATTATTGTGGGTCTTTCCTGCCCGCCGTTTAGGCTGTTCATAGGGGATCTCCTTCCGGCGGTAGCCCAGCTCCGCCACGATCCCTCTAAGGAAGGGGGTAGGATCATCCAATCGGCGCAGCACCTCGATAAACTCTCTGTCATAAAGGCCAGAGCCGGTAAAATGCTCGATCTGCTCCACATCGGATAAACGCTTGATCGTCTTATAATAACAGCTCCGCAGCCAGTACATCATTTTATTTTCCTTGCTGCTGGTCTTGATGCCAATAACAATCTTATATCCCTGCTCCCATTCATGGACATACTTTGGTATCATCTCAACCGGATCCTGAAAATCCGCTACCATCTCGATCACACAATCCCCTGTCACCTGGAGCATCCCGTAATAGGGGGAATTAAACTGCCCAAAGTTGCGGGCGTTGAAAATAGCCTTGATACGGGGATTGGCGGCGCACAGGCTGCGGATGATGTCCCTGGTTCCATCGGTGGAATCATTATCGATAAATACCAGTTCATAGTCATATTGGGGCAGCTCTTTCTCTAAAATTCCCGTCACCGCTGTACTGATGGGCCCCACATTCTCTGCTTCATTGTAACAGGGAATCAAAACACTGATCTTCTTCATCTCTATGCTTCTCTCTACACTTCTCTATCTTTCTTTATATTTCTCTGTATTTCTCTGCATCTCTCTGTATTTCTTAGTATTTCTATGTATTTCTTTCTCTCTATTTCTTCTGCTGCTGCACTTCTTGCTGCACGTTGGCTGCACATTTCCTATTTCTGAATTATGATTCTTGCTCTGACAGGCTGAGCCGGATGATCTCCTCAATCCCCTGGCGGAAGGTATAGCGCTCCCTCCAGCGTCCGGCTGTAAGCTCTTTCAGCCTGGAAATATCCGGGCATATGGACAGCGCCCCCTCCTTTGCCTGCTTGAAAGCGCCGTAATCCAGCTCTCCCCTGCCTCCCACAATCTGGTGGATCTCCTCCACAAAGGAGTGCAAGGGTCGGGTGTCATCGCTTGCAATATTTACGATACATCCAGAAGGCTGCGGCTGCATATTCTCAGGCAGGGCATGTTCAGCCGACATGCGATCTGTCTGTACCTGTTTTGCCCATCTTCTCTCCTGAGCCTGGCAGTACAGCTGATATACGGCCTCTGCCGCATCCTCAATATACATGAAATTCCACTGGTGGCGGCAGGCGCTTAAAGCCACCTTTTTATCCTGCCTTAAATCCCTCACCAAAGTGGAAATAATGGACCAGGGGTGATCCCCATAACCATAAACGCTGAAAAACCTAAGATGGTAATAGGAAAGGCCCAGCTCCCCGCAGAGCACAGAGGCTTCCCTGTAAAATTGAAGCTTCGCCTTTCCGTACTCATTGATGGGACAGCATTCCCGGCTCTCCTCCATCGTACCGTCCAAGAGGCCGTATTCCACACGGGATCCCGCATCCATAAACACAGAACATCCAAGCTCTGCGGCAGCCCTTACACAGTCCAAAGAACCGGCCACATTCTTCTCCTGAACCTGCGGGGAATCGATCTCCTCCCGGTTGACCCCTCCCCAGGCGATATGGAAAAACCCGTCCGCCTGGCCGATCTGACGGATCCAGTCCGGGGAACCGCCAAGCTCCCAGTCAACCAGACGGAACCGTTCATGGACCGGCAGGGCCTCGCGGTGGGAGGAGCCGGGACGTACCAACCCAAACACCTCAGCTCCCCGCTCCAAAAACAGCCGGGCCAGATTGCTTCCGATAAAACCAGCGGCTCCGGTGATCACAATGCGCATGTTCTCTCCTCCTATATCCGTTCCAGATGGTTGGAGCGCATGGCCCGGATCTCCACCTGGTCTCCAAACCGCTCCCGGATGCTGGCTGCGATCTCGTCCGTATAGCCTGGGGCTGTGATCACAATAGCGTCCACCTTGTGGTCGTAAAAATAGTCCGGTGCTACGATGGGAAGATGGGAGGCCGGTGCAAATTTCCCCTGCTTAAAGGGGGCGGAATCAATGATATACTGTGCCTTTTTCCCCAGCTTTGTGGTGGAAGCCAGGGTAAAGCCCTGGTGGCTGGCCCCCCAGATTGCTGCCTTCTTATCCCATGCCTCCAGATACTTCAGATAGGTGTCCATTTCCCGTTTCAGGCCCACATAGCAGTCCAAAAGATTACCGGTTTCCATCTGCGGCCTCTTTTTCACGATCACAGACAGGGTATCCCGGTTCACCACCTCGCACTCCTCCACCTGGAAGCCATTCCGCTCCAGCAAGGAGATCAGAGTGTCAAAGGTATAGTAGGCCAAATGATCCCGGATCAGCTCATAATAACAGCTGTGATCCATAATGTACTCAAAGCTTGGTACGGTGATCAAGCCCACCCCATCATCTTCCAGATTATGGTAAATAGCCCGCAGCATGGCTCCCGGATCCGGCTGGTGCTCCAGGAAATTAAAGGACAGGAACACATCATAGAGCCCTCCCGGAAAACAGGTATCCTCCGTTTCTGTAAAGCCTTGGGTCACATTCAGTCCCTGGTTTCTGGCCAGCTCCACCAAATGGGCGTCGTGCTCGATTCCGTGAGCCTCCACCGGGAACTCAGAAAGAACCTTTAAAAACTCTCCCTGTCCGCATCCCACCTCGATAAACCGTTTTCCCTCCAGATGGTATGTGTCGATCAGATGCTTATACTGATAACGGCGCAGATCTACCATCGTTTTTGAATATCCGCCGGCCCGTATCACGTCCCTGTAATAATCCACCGGGTCACAGTCAAACTGCACCAGCCCGCATCCCGTGCACTGGCATAGATCCAAGGTAAGCCCCTGATCCTCCTTTACTCCCTGCTCATCCGGCATGTGCTGCGCCGAAGCAGGCATATTATCTAACGTAAGCAGCGGCGTCTCCCATAATGGAGCGCCGCAGGCGATACATCGCTTCATAGGTTTCTCCTTTTACTCTTGCTGAAACTCCTGGATCAGCCCCCGGATCCCCTGCTCAAAGGAAATCTCCTGGGAAAATCCAACGGCTTCCTTTAATTTGCCGATGTCCGGCCGCAGGGATACCACCCCTTCTGCATTGGGCGGGCGTCTTCCGTAAAGGCATCTTCCCTTTCCGCCACAGAGACGATGGATTTCTTCAATATAATCCCTGAGAGGCCGGGTGTCTTCTCCTGCCACATTATACACGCCTCCCGGCCCTTTGGCAAGCAGCAGAGAAACAAGGGCCCTGGCCCCGTCCTTCACATGGAGGAAATTCCACTGCTGGGTACAGTCCCCAAACTCCATATCACGGCCCTCCAAAAAGGAGGCGATGCAGGCAGACACTAAGGACCAGGGATGATCTCCGGGCCCGTAGATACTAAAGATCCTGGCATGGATGTACTCCATGCCCCACCGTTCTGCCTCCGGCCCCGCCATTTGACACACCTTCACCTTATCCTTGCCGTACTCCGATACAGGATGACACTCCAAATCCTCTCCCATCACCTGATCTGTGATGCCGTACTCTGCCTGGGAGCCTGTAAACAGGAAACGGCGGCATCCCAGGCGGCCAGCTGTCCTGACCGCCTCCAGGGCATAACCGATATTGCGTGCCTGAAGTTCCGGATCCTGCCGATTGGCGCTTCCCGCTCCATCCCAGCCCAAATGGAGCCACAGATCCGCTCCTTCCCGGGACATCTGGGGCAGACAGGTGAGATCTTCCAGCCGGGCCAGCTCACAGGGAATGATGCAAAGCCCTGGCATTTCTGCCTTCCCAGTATTTTCTATTTCCCTTCCAACAGCCCGAAGCCCTTCTTCTCCCTTGGAGCCTGGCCGTATGATACCGAATACCTGGTGGCCTTCTGCCAGCAGCTCCCTTACCGCTACCTTTCCAATAAAACTGGATGCCCCTGTGACAACAACCCTCATGCTCTGATCCCTCATCTCCCTCTCTATGTCTCTCTATCTTCTTACAAGCTGTTTGAAATATCAGCTCTTGATTCTTGGTACGATCATATTTGCGTCCATTTCCTCATCAGGAAGGAAGGGGGACAGATCCTCCAAAGGCGGGGATACCATGGTTCCGTCTGGCAGACGCTTGGCAGAGGACTTGGGCTCAAAATTCTGATCCCAGGAAACAAATATCTCGCAGATCATGGGCCCCTCTGCCCTCAATGTCTCCTCAATGGCCCCTGCCAGTTCACTGTTGTGCATAGCCCTCACATAAGGATAGCCATATGCCTCAGCCAGACGATCCAGCCTTGGGAAGCTTAGATCCCCGCTGTCCTCGCCAATACCGATCAATGGCTCCCCAAAGAAATTCTTCTGGGTCTGGCGGATGGAATGATAACCTCCATTATTGATCACAAACAGCTTTATGTTCATTCTATGGTGGATAATGGTCTGCAGCTCCTGTAAATTCATCTGCAGGCTTCCATCCCCTGTAACAAGGATCAGATCCCCGCCCCTTCGGTCACCGCCCTGGCTGTAGCACTCTCCAGCGCGGGAAGCCGCCCAGGCTCCGATGGCCGCGGGAAGATCGTATCCCATAGATGCAACAGCAGAATTAGTGATAAACCGCTGTCCCGGCTTTATGATATAGGCATGTCCTCCCACCACACAGGCTGAGCCATTTCCCACCACTGTAATCTGACCTTCCTTTAACCGGCTGCTGAGCTCATGGATCAGGGCATACACATTAGCCGGTTCCTGATCGGTATGGGCAAAGTGCTTTGGCTGCACCACCGGATATTTTTCCTTCCACATGGCGCAGGTGCGGCTCCAATCCATTTCCCTCAGGCCTTTTCCTCCGCCAAATACCTGCCGTTCCCCAGGGCGGCTCAGGCTGAAAGGCAAAGAATTTCCTTCTTTTTCCAAAATCTGATCCAACGCCACGTTAAGCTGGGCCAAAAGCTCCTTTGCATCCCCATGAACTCTCATATCTACATGGACGGAGGGCTTCTTTAACTCCTCCTCATCAATATCATTGACGATCACATAAGCCTCCCTGGCCCATGTCTGATAGTTGTATCCAACCTGACGGATACTCAGACGGCTTCCAATGGACAGCACCAGATCACTGTTTTGGATGGCAAAATTTCCAGGGCGGTCCCCCATATTGCCAGCACGTCCCACATAGAGAGGGTGGGCGTCATAAATACAGTCCTCGCTGTCCCAGCCCGTAACGACCGGGATCCCCAGCTTTTCGGCCACCTCCATAAAAAGGTTGTGGGCTCCGGCCAAACGGATCCCGTTTCCCGCATTGAGCACCGGCCTCTCAGCCTTGCGGATCCGGTCAATGATCTCCTGGGCAGTGGACAAAGCCACAGCAGGGGCCCTCTTGATCCGTAACTCCCCCTTTCCAGCCTCGTCCTCAGGGATCCGGTGCGTGTGATCCCCTCCCGTCCAGCCGTCTCCTCCTGCCTCATAGTCCTCCGGGTCAAATCCCACAAGATCTTCCTCTTCCACATAAGCCCCCTGGACATTTAAAGGAATGTCCAGCCAGCAGGGACCTGGACGGCCTGTCTTCGCCAGATACAGCGCCTTTTCCAGGCAATAGCGGATCCGCAGGGGATCCAAAACCATTTCCGAATACTTTGTCATACAGCTGATGGCCTTACAGATGTCAAACTCCTGATCTCCCATGGCCCGTATCCCCACACCGGACCACCGGGCCGTGGTATCATAGCGCACCTGGCCGGAAAGCACCAGCATGGGGATCGAATCCAGCCAGCCTCCTACCACGCCAGTGATAGCGTTGGTCCCTCCGGGGCCTGTGGTGACACAGAGGGCTGCGATCCGGTTGTGGATCCTGGCGTAAGCTTCCGCTGCCATGGCGCAGGCCTGCTCATGGTGGTTATACATGCAGTGAAGTCCCTCCTGATGTCCCAAACCGTCATCCAGGTGCATAGCTCCCCCGCCTGTCACCATAAAAGCCTGGCAGATCCCCTCCTCCACCAGCTTCTTTGCAATATAGTTGGAAATCTTTATCTGCATAATCAATGGTCTCCCTTCTCCCTTTCACGGGCTTCTGTGGGGCAGCCCCCACAGCGTTCCTGTCCGCTGGCAAAGCAGAAAACAGGAACTCCATATCTTCTCTCAGCTATGGTGAGTATAGCATAAAACACCCGAAAATAATACTACATTTCTCTTACGAAACCGAACCGGGAACCCCTGTCGGCGGCTGCCTAAGTCTCCACCAGCCCTTTCCATAACTTCCAGTAACCCTCACTATCATTGTTTATTCTCGTCCGTTATAATGACCCATGTAACACAACGGCGGATTGATAAACCACCAACCATCACACACAACAAAAGGAGAGATTTACAATTATGAAAAAACAGGCAAAAGCATTGGCTGTCTTATCCACCGCAATGTTTATGGCAGCGGTAACCCCCGCCTTCTTAAACCCCGTTCCTTACTCTTACGCAAAAAGCGCAGGCTGGACGGAAGAAAACGGCAACTGGTACTACTATGACTCTTACGGGGAGCCCCTGACTGACACCTGGAAAAAGCTGGACAACGACTGGTACTATCTGGATTCCGACGGGATCCGCGCTGTAAGCACTCAGATTGACGAGTACTACGTTGACGAGGACGGAAAACGGGTTTCCATGAAATGGGTATCCGTTGACAACGAGGATTACTGGGATGACAACAACGCCCCTGAGAAGCTTCACTACTATTACGGAAAGGACGGAAAGGCCCTGACCTCCCGCTGGGCTTCTATTGGAGGGAACTGGTACTACTTCAATGAGGACGGGATCATGGAGACCGGATCCATTACCGTAGACGGATACAATTACTACCTGGGTGAGGATGGGATCCGAAAAACCGGCTGGGTGCTCTTAGAAGACGAAACGGACGAGCCGGAATACAATGAATCCTGGTACTATTTCGACAACAGCGGAAAGCGCATCGAAAATGAAGTAGACAAAAAGATCAACGGCAATTACTATACCTTTGTAGACGGACGTATGCAGACCGGCTGGTATAAGCTTCCGGCCTCCGAGACCATCTCCCAGGAACAGAAGAACGAGCAGGAGACAGAAGCACTACAGACTGCCAGCCCATCCGAGGCACAGCCAGCCGCCGAGGAGGCCTCCTCCCCACAGGCTTCTATGGCCGCAGAATCCGCCCCGGCATCTTCCCATCACATGGAAGGCTATCAGTACTATGATGAAGATGGAAAACGTGCCTCCGGCTGGAGAGAGATCGAAGGCGTAGAGGGAATCAGCGAGGAAGCAGAGCTCTATCACTTCTATTTCAAGAACGGAAAGCCTCACTACGCAAAAAAAGGTCTGGAGCTGTTTACCATCGACTCCAAAAAATACGCGTTCAATGACAGAGGTGAAATGCAGACAGGCAAAAAGGTAGTCAATCTGGAGGACGGCTCCACTGCCAACTTCTACTTTGACGAGAACGGCGTAATGAAGACAGGAAAACAGGCGATCATGGACGAGGATACAGGGGAAATGCAGAATTGGTACTTCCACACAGACGGTTCCCGAAAAGGACAGGGCTACAGCGGGATCAAGGATAATGTTCTTTATGTATCCGGCCTCCGCCAGGAAGCAGACCGTGACCTGCGCTTCGCCCCAGCCCAGTTTGACGGCGTCCATTATCTGGTCAACAGCAACGGAGTGGTGCAGAAAGCCAGCTCCTCCTCCAAATCCTCCGCTATGCCGGAGTTAGGCAAGGGCTTCAAGGATTTTAAGGACGAAAATGACACCGTATGGACCGTCAGTACAGAAGGCGTGATCCAGGAGCTGCACAACTAAACAGAATACTTCATTGTCAAATCACAGCTGTACGGCGTAACCACTGTCATCTCATTGTGAATATCTGGCAGGACACTTGTTTGTCCTGCCGATTTTTTATCTATTGTGCCGAAATTTCAATTTTTTTAAAAAATCATGGTATATTTTGGAAATTGATGCGTTATATATAGTGAGTATGAATTGAGGAGAATAAGATCAAACATGAGAGAACTAGCTGCTTTTTACTGTCCACAATGTGGGCATTATGCCTATTATCAGACATCCCGCCATCCCTACTGCCCCAAATGCTGCCATTCAGAGCCCCTGCATATGATCCGCATGCACTATTCCGAATTTATGAACATGTCATGCGATGAACGGGATGCCTTTCTCTCAAAGGAGATCCTGAAAACCAATCCCTCCCTTCTGGAACGTCTTACCATCTCACAGCGCCAATGCAGCAGCCGGGAAGTCATTGCAGAAATGAACCTGGTCATCATGAACCTGGATACGGAAAATAAAATATTGAGCGATACCGTAAAATGGATGCATGATACCGTATGGGAGCTGATGAGGGAAAAGCGTTCCTCTGATCGTGAAAAAACAGAGACCCAAAAGGAAATCGAGCTTCTCCGCACCATCGCCTCCCTGGCCGACGAGGAAGAACGATCCGAACAGATGGAAGAAGCCCTAAAACAGTGGAAATCCCTGCAGGCTATGGCCGAAGAACACGCCGCCTTTGTCCGGGCTCTCATGGGAGAAACGGACCCAACATAAATGGTAACCCTTCAGCCAACCATCCTCTTATCGGAATCTTCGCATGGATGAACGGATACCATAAATTTATTGTTTTTTCTCTATCTTTTGTGATAATTGTGAGTTATAATGACACTATAACCTTTATTTTGTGTATTTTTTTATCTTATTTAGGGGAAGGAGTGGAATTATGAGTCATAAGATCATCACCATTGCCCGCCAATTTGGAAGCGGGGGCCACGAGATTGCCCAAAGGCTGTCGGAACAGTTAGGTATTCCTCTGTATGACCGGAATCTGGTAGAAATGGCCGCTGAAAAAATGGGACATTCCCCTGTCAGCGTAGAAAAGGTGGATGAATCTGCCCTTTCCTCCTTTTTAGCCAGCTACCAGATCCCCAAAGAGCCTAATTCTGTTACAGGATACGGCCTGTCCCTCAACGACAGCACCTATGTAACCCAAACCATTATCATTGAAGCGCTGGCCCAGAAAGGCCCTTGTATCATTGTAGGGCGATGCGGCAATTATGTGCTCCGCAGTTATCCTGACCTGATCGATGTATTTATCTGCGCCTCTATGGAGGACCGGGTGCGCCGGATCATGGAGCGGTATAATTTTTCTGAAAAGGACGCCGTCAACGCCATCAAGTCCACGGATCGGCGCCGCAAAAACTACTATGAAAATTATACCAAGGAGAAATGGGGCAGCATCGACTCCCATCAGATGCTCTTAAATGTGAGCAAGCTGGGAATCGAGCACACCATTGAAACCATACGAAGAATATACGAAGCCCCGTAGCAAAACGGGGCTTTTCCCTTATCCGCCAAGGGTCACATCCTGTACGCTGTACCACTTTAATGCTTCCTCCACATGCTTCCTCTTAAAATCCGGCCAATAATCCTCCACCACATATATATCTGAATACACCGACTGAACCGGAAGAAAACCGGAGAGCCTTCTCCTGCCTCCCCATCGGATCACCAGATCCATACGGGAAATCTCCTGACTTTTGAGGCCGGGGCCCATAACCCCCTTTTTCATCCCCATATCCCACTCCCAGCTGTAATTTACCAGAAAATTGATCTTCATACCCCCCTTTCCAAAATCCTGGCGGGAAGTAAAGGGAAGAAGCTCCTTGGGAAACATAGGCGACGCTGTATTCCCTATCACCAAAAGACTGGCGTCTTCTCTGGAAAGCTCATCCACCGCCGCCACACAGGCCCGTGTAAAAGCCTGCCTCTGAGCCACAGGACGCTTCGTGTTGTCTGCGGTAAACCCATAAAAGGACATCTCTCCAATCTCCAGCTCCCGGCACATATGGTAAAGCTCCATTCCCGGCGAAATGCCATGACGGTATCCTTCCCTTTTCTCCATGCCGTGTTCCACAGCCCATCTCCTATTTCCATCAGGTATAATCCCAATATGCTTTGGCAGTCTCATATTTTTCTCCGATCCTTTGCTCTATGATATAAGAAAAGTATTGCCAAAAATGGGAAACCCCAAACTTCCTCCTCTTCCTATTTTCTTAAAACCATAGTACAATAGAGACGTAACCACATCTATAGACTGTCTATTTTATTACAAGGGGGTAATGCAATGACAAAAAAACTAATTCTGACCGCTTCCCTGGCAGCCATTCTCTCTATGTCCACCCTGTTCTGGGCCTACGGGCAGGAGCGGTCCATCACCTCTGTTCCATTGTCTTTTTCCTGGGACGGGGAGCCAAAAGGGGGAGAGCTGGTAGGAACGGTTCAGGCGGATTCGTCCAGCAAAGAATTTACGGTAGAGGGGGCCGAATACACCAAACGGGACGATCAGTGGAATTATGGGGAACAGCCTGTTGCCGAAGTAGAGCTGTCGGCTAATACAGATTACCGTTTTTCCAGCACAAACAGGGGCGTCTTTTCTATCAGCGGATGCAATGCCCGGTTTCAGTCAGCCCGCATCGAAGATGATGGCAGCACCATGATCCTTCAGGTCTCCTTCCCCTCCATTGACGGAGCCCTCCCTGCCGTCACCGCTGTCAGCTGGGACGGGGACACCGCTGTCTGGGATGGGGTATCCGGCGCAGGATCCTATGAGGTACAGCTGTACCGAAACGATAAGCTTCTGACCACCCAGACATCAAAAGAAGCCTCTCTTGACCTTAGCTCCTACATCAATGTGGAGGGGGATTATACCTTTTCCGTCCGGGCAGCAGGCAGCTATCGCAGCCAGTCCGGAAGCTGGTCCGAACGCTCTGAGGCCCGCACCATCCTTTACGAAGATGCCTGGCACATCGCCAATGGCGAATGGGAGAAGAAGCCAAATGGCTGGCGCTACGTCTACAAAAACGGCGCTTACCCGGTAAGCACCTGGCGCTGTATCAATGAAGCATGGTATTTCTTTAACGAGGAGGGCTACATGGAGTCTGACTGCTACGTAAAATCCTCCCACCAGGGGCTTTACTACTGGATAGGAAGCGACGGCGTATGGGATACCGCAAAAGATACCTCTGTGCCTGAGGACGGGGCGCGGATCGGGAGATAAGTAAAAAGCTGCGTAGGAATGAGAGAGACTCGTTTTCTTCTCGTTCCGCCGCAGCTTTTATCAATCTATTTTATTTTTTAAATCCTCCCAGATTTCTCTCTCTGCACGTTCCGCCATTTCCCTGCTTTCTGCACTGACAGAAAGGTATGTTTTGATCTTTGGCTCTGTTCCTGAAGGACGTATAACCGCACTGCTGTCACCGCCCAGCTGAAATTTCAGCACATCGGAAGGCGGAAGCCCATCTAGGCCCTGAGAATAATCCCAGGAGGCCAAAACCTCTTTCCCTCCTATCTGAGTCATCCCATGCCTCAGGCGTCCCATAATCTCCTGCATTTTCTGAAAACCAGCTGCCCCCTCAAAGGTGCAGCAATGGAGAGTGTTGAGACAAAAGCCATAGGTGCGGTACAGCTCCTGCAGTTTTTCCCACAGGGTTATGCCCTGAGCCTTATAATAAGCCAGCATCTCACAAACAAGAAATGCCGCATTTACCCCATCCTTATCCCTGACATACGTTCCGCTGAGGTATCCATAGCTTTCCTCAAAACCAAAGATATACCGCTGCTCCTCTCCCTGCTTCTCCAATAAGCCAATCTGCTCTCCGATAAACTTAAATCCAGTCAGCACATTGACGGTACTCACTCCATAATGGGCTGCAATACGCTCCGCCATATCCATGGTCACAATGGTCTTCATCATCACAGGAGCCTTAGGCATGGTTCCATTTGCAATCCGCCGGCTGCAAATATAATCCAAAAGCAAAAGCCCTGTCTCATTTCCGCTTAAAAGAGCATATTCCCCCTGGCTATCTCTTACCGCAATCCCCACACGGTCACAGTCCGGATCCGTGGCAAGTAAAAGATCTGCTTTGCCCTTCCTGGCATATTCCATTCCCAGCTCCATGGCTTCCCTTATTTCCGGGTTTGGATAAGGGCAGGTAGGAAAATGGCCATCTGGCTTCTCCTGTTCCTTTACCACAGAAATATTGGTAAAACCGCTCTCCCTCAGCACTCTCAGAACCGGCTTAAGCCCTGTCCCATTGAGGGGCGTATAGACAATGGACACCTCTTTGTCAGCCGTATCCCCTGCTTTCAAGACACTCTGAGCTTTGACATGATCCACAAACTCCGTCAATAATTCCGGCCCAATCCACCGGATCCATCCAGCCTCCACAGACTCCTCAAACGCCATCTTGGAAACCCCATCAAATATATCCACCAAACAGATCCGGTCTGTAATCGCTTCCGCCGCCTCTGTCGTGATCTGGCAGCCGTCCGGGCCATATACCTTATAGCCGTTATAGGCTGCGGGATTATGGGAAGCCGTTATCATAACGCCTGCCACGCATCCCAGCTTTCTCACTGCAAATGACAGACAGGGAGTAGGCATCAGCTCATCATACAGATACACAGGAATCCCATTTCCGGCAAATACCTGTGCCGCTGTGCGTGCAAATACCTCCGACTTGATCCGGGAATCATAGCTCACAGCAATCCCCTTTTTCTGCATTCCCTGGGCCTTTACATAATCAGCCAGCCCCTGGGAAGCCTTGGCCACTGTATAAATGTTCATTCGGTTTATCCCAGCGCCCATGACTCCCCGCAGGCCTCCTGTCCCAAATTCCAGATTCCGGTAAAATCCATCTTCTTTCAGAGACACAGATGATCCCATCCTTTGCAGTTCCTCTATGATATCCGGATCCTCCACTGCGCGCTGGCTCCAGCGGAGATATTCTTTTTCTATTTGTTCTGTGTTAATTTCCCATCTGCTCCTTTCCATTCTCAGCAACTACCGAGAGCCCTTCAATCGTACATAATCCCACACCTCGATCTGTATTTCCTACTCTTACCATTCCCAGGAAAACTGCTCGATATCCTCCTCTTCCAGCACGCTCCCGATCTGAACCTCGATCAGGTGGACATCTTGTGCCGCTCTCAGAGCATGTTTCTGTCCGGCAGTCAGATAAACCACATCTCCCCTCCGCACGTTCCGGCTGTGACCGTCCACTACGACCTCTCCGGTTCCGTCCACAATGGTCCATATCTCATCTCTCTTTGCGTGAGACTGGTATCCGATATATCTTCCCTTCTGGATAAAAATATGTTTTGTCAGGGAACGGCTCTTATCTCCATACTCTACATAATCCGTCACCCGGTAATCTCCCCAGATCCTCTCCTCGTACATAGGACGGCTGTCAATCTGCTCCGTATAAGGCTTTAAATAAGAGCTGGAATGTTTATCCGAAACAAGGATCCCATCCGGGCTTGCTGCCACGATCATATTTTTAGCCCCCAAAACCACGATGGGCATCCCCGTCTCATTGATCACTGTCGTTCCCTCTGTCCCCTCTCCTGTCAGAACATTCCCTATAGAAGGATCGGCAATCTCCTCAGAAAGTGTATTCCAGGTTCCCAGATCTTTCCATTGTCCCTGATAGGAAACCATTGCAATGGAATCTGCCTGCTCTACCACTTCATAGTCAAAACTGATCTTCTTTAATGTTCCATAGTTTTCCCGGAATGTCTTAAAATCAGTAATCTCCTGCCGGCGCTCCACAATATCCAAAAGATAGCCCAATCGGAAGGCAAATACACCGCCATTCCACTTTGCTCCCTGTTCCAGCAGCACCTTTGCCTTATCCAGGGAGGGCTTCTCCTGAAAGCGTTCCACAGGCCAGGCTGTCACCTCCCCATATTCCACAGGTGTCTCTTTCGGAACGATATAACCGTATTTTTCTGAGGGGTAGGTTGGCTCGATCCCCATAAGCACCATATCCGCAGCTCCGTTTTTTAAGGCCTGTTCCATCTTCACCATGGTATAGAAATACTCAATATCCGCATAGGGATCTACAGGCAGCACAAGAACCACCTCATCCCGTTTCATCTGCTTTTCCAGAGCCAGGTAAACGGAAGCCAGCGCAATGGCCGGAAACGTATCACGCCGCTCCGGTTCCACTACCACATCAACATTTTTTCCCAGCTGGCTGCGTATGGAATCCACCTGGGAAGCGCCAGTCGCTACCACAATATGAGCGTCGATCCCTGCTTCCCGGATCTGGCGATATACTCGCTGCACCATGGATTCATAATTGCCATTTTCATCCTTCAAAAGCCGCAAAAACTGCTTTGACCTGGAATTATTGGAAAGGGGCCACAGGCGTTTTCCTGAGCCCCCTGATAATAATATAATATTCATCGTTCTGCACGCACCTCACTGTGAAGGAAATCATCATACGCCAGAGCAATCCCATCCTCCAGCTCGGTCTGGTAGGTCCATCCCAATCCCTTTAGCTTACTCACATCCAAAAGCTTCCGGGGCGTTCCATCCGGCTTGCTGGCGTCAAAGGTGATCCTTCCCTCATATCCTACTGTCTTCTTTACCAGCTCTGCCAGCTGGGCAATGGACAGCTCCTTTCCGGTTCCCAGGTTTACAGTCTCATCTCCGGAATAATGGTTCATCAGGAACAGGCAGGCATCTGCCAAATCGTCTACATATAAAAATTCCCGCAGCGGTGTTCCGGTTCCCCAGATCACCACCTCCGGCTTCCCCTCCGTCTTCGCCTCATGGAAACGGCGGATCAGTGCCGGAAGCACATGGGAATGTTCCGGATGATAATTATCATTTGGCCCATAGAGGTTGGTGGGCATAACGCTGATATAGTCTGTTTTATACTGGCGGTTCAGATACTCACAGTATTTCAGACCTGATATTTTGGCCAGCGCATAGGCCTCATTGGTCTGCTCCAGAGAGCTGGTAAGAAGGCAGCTCTCCGGCATAGGCTGAGGAGCCATACGAGGATAAATGCAGGAGCTTCCCAAAAACATCAGCTTTTTCACCTGGTTCACAAAAGCGCTGTGGATCACATTCATCTCCAGGATCATATTGTCATACATAAAGTCTGCCGGATGCTTACTGTTCGCCACAATACCGCCTACCTTGGCCGCCCCCAAAAATACATATTCCGGCTTCTCCTCAGCAAAAAAGGATTCTACCTGATCCTGCCTGCGCAGATCCAGATCAGAAGATGTTCTGAGAAGCAGATTATGGTATCCTGCTTTTTCTAACCGGCGCACAATGGCTGAGCCCACCATTCCCCGGTGTCCGGCCACATAGATTTTTGCATTCTGATCCATCATTGCTGTTTCCCCTCCCTGTATTCCTGGCAGCTCATTCCTGTGACCGCCTTTAGATCCGCATCCATCATCATGGCTACAAGCCCCTTAAAATCTATCTTTCGCTTCCAGCCAAGCTCCTTTTCCGCCTTAGCCGGATCTCCCCACAGAAATTCCACCTCTGCCGGGCGGTAAAATTCAGGATTAACATCCACCAGCAGCTTTCCGGTCTCTGCATTGTAACCCTTTTCTTCCACCCCTTTTCCTTCCCAACGGATCTCAATTCCCAGGTTGCGGCATGCTTCCTCCACAAACTGGCGCACCGTATGGGTCTCATTGGTGGCAAGGACAAAATCTCCTGGAACATCATTCTGAAGGATCTTCCACATACCTTCCACATAATCACCGGCAAATCCCCAATCCCGCTTGGCATCCATATTTCCAAGGGACAGCTTTTCCTGTTTTCCAGCAGCTATATTGGCCAGGGCAAGGGTGATCTTGCGGGTCACAAAATTTTCGCCTCGGCGAGGGGATTCATGATTAAAGAGAATACCATTGCAGGCAAATATATTGTAGGACTCCCGGTAATTCACCGTAATCCAGTAGGAATACAGCTTCGCAGCTCCATAAGGGCTCTTAGGATAAAAGGGAGTCGTCTCGCTCTGAGGCGCTGTATTCTCCAAGCCTCCGAAAAGCTCTGAGGTAGAGGCCTGATAATAACGGCAATTTCCGCCATTGACACGGATGGCCTCCAGCAACTTTAAGGTAGAAACGCCGGTCGCCTCTGCGGTATACTCCGGAACCTCAAAGGAAATTCCCACATGGGACTGAGCGGCCAAGTTATACACCTCTGAGGGCCGTATCTCTGCGATCAGGCGCATCAAATTGCTGGAATCCGTTACATCCGCATAGTGAAGAAAAAACTTAACCCGATTGTACTCGGAGCGGATCAAATGATCGATCCTCTCTGTATTGGAAATACTGTGACGGCGGATCAGGCCGTGAACCTCATACCCCTTTTCCAGCAAAAATTCAGCCAAATAAGAACCGTCCTGGCCTGTTATTCCGGTAATCAATGCAATCTTACTCATATACTGACTCTCCTATTTTTCCTTTATCTTAATTTTTGTAAGTATCTGTTCCTATTCTAAGTGTTCTTCACCATTCATTTTATACCCCTTTATTTAAATACAAAAAGAGGACTGATTTATCATAATATAATTTCCCACATTTTACAATTGATATAATTGCGGCAAAATAGTATTATATTGCTATAAAAAGGAGGAGACTTCCATGACTGGATACTTTGAACAATATAAGAGATCTGAGGTGATCGAGACAAACCGGGTAATCCATACCCCCAGCGCCGCAGCCAAGAAAATGTTTTTCTATATCCAGGAGGCAGGTTACCTAAAAAGCCTGAAGCCCCACCTGGGCCAACGATCCGGCCTGGATTCCTATCTGTATCTCATTGTCCTATCCGGCAGCGGAACTATCTCCTATGATGGGGTCAGCTATGAGGTTTCCGCTCAGGACTGTTTTCTCCTGGACTGCCGCCGCAGCTACAGCCACCTTAGCTCCTCCGAAGATCCCTGGGAGCTGATGTGGCTCCACTTCAACGGCCCAGAGGCCCAGTCCTATTTTCAGTACACTGTCAACAAAAACAGCCACTGCTTCCGCACTATCTACCTTTCCCATATCACAGAAGCGATCCAGCGGCTGATCCTCCTTCATTCCAACAGCTTAGAAAGCGCGGATCTGGAAGCCTCCTATCTAATCACCCAGATCCTCACCCTCAGCGTCCTGGGGTGTGAAAAGCAGACTTCAAGCAACAGCAGCATACAGGAAAAGCTGCGCCAGATACACACCTATCTGAACGAACATTTTAGGGAGCCCATCACTCTGGATCAGCTTTCTGAACGCTTTTTTATCAGCAAATATCACCTTGCCAGGGAATTTAAGAAAGAGTACAGCCAGACTGTCATACAGTATCTGCTGGGACACCGTATCAACTATGCAAAGGAGCTGCTCCGTTTTACAGATCTCAGCATCTCAGAGATTGCCCGCCAATGCGGAATACGGGATGTAAACTATTTTAATAAGGTATTTCGGAAGATAGAGGGGGGAACTGCATCGGAATTTCGGAAGAAGTGGTAGCTTCTTGAGTTGACAAACCTTAGGAGGGATACTACACTTGAATTGCAGGTGATAAAATATGCAGGAGGATCCAATATGACTTGTCCTATTTCTGTAATCATTCCAACCCTAAACAGACCTTTCTCCTTAAAAAGAACCATCGATCATATCTGTGCTTGTGATACAAGGCCAGCTGAGCTCATTGTCATTGATCAAAGCCAGGATCCTGTCATCGCAGAGCAAAATAAAGAAATTGTACTTAACTGCAATGAGGAAATTCATGGCATCTATCTGTTTCAGGATACTCCTTCTTCAACAGCAGCTAGAAATTCAGGAATGAAGCGTGCTTCAAATAATATCATTGTATTTTCTGATGACGATGTAGACGTAAAACCTAATACTTTTTTAAATATCACAGAAATCATGAAAGATCTTGAAATCGCAATGATCGCTGGTATAGACAGCAACACTCCTCTGTCTGAAGGTTCAAAATTAGGATATATATTCGGAACAAAGTCTTATTCAAAAAGATATATGGGCCATGTTACATCTTCCATGCTGGGGCGCTTTCCAATCTCAGTTACTGAAAGTGTGGATACAGAATGGGCAATGGGCTTTTTCTTTGTGATAAGAAAAGAATTGCAGGAACGATGGGATCTGTGGTGGGATGAACAGCTGATCTCCTATGCATATGCGGAAGATCTGGACTTCAGCTACACATACTCTAAAAATGCACGCAAAGAGGGTATGAAATGTATTTTTCACCCAGATATTATTGTAGCCCATCAGGCTTCTAAAGAATACCGCGTTCCAACACGCAAAAGCTCTTTCATGTACATCATTAACAGGGAATATTTATCCTATAAACACCGCACTCCTTTCAGCCGGCTCGCTACACGTTGGACTAATTTCTGGACTATCGTTTCGTCTATTCAGAAGCCCCAGGTCATGAAAAACCTGATCGCTGGACAGATCCGAGCTGATATGCACCGATCTGAGCTGAGAAAAGGGATCCTTTCTCCGGAGATGTTTGATTAAAACAAAAGCAAAGAACAGGACATCAGGAAAAAAACTATCAGTCCATAATGACCATTAAAAAAGGCGCTTTTCATTGGCTGATCTGCAGCCCTGAAAACGCCTCTTTTATATTATTGCAATATTGTAACCGCTAGCCCACGATCACACCGATCACTTCAATCCCCACATTTCCTATGATTTCTAATTCCTGCTGGATCCCTGAATACCGGGAAACATTCCGTTCCTCTACCAAAATCACACCTTCATGCTCCGCCATCTTTTTTCTCGCAGACGCACTGGCAATCAGATCATTTTCCCCTTCGATCTCCAATTCCGGCATTCTTTTCTTTAGCTCTGCGCATACCCGGTCAAGCAGCTCTTTGGAAGACAAACCAGTGACAAACAACGATTTTTTATCCTCTGCATAATTACAAATATTAGTCACGATCATCTCAAACACTGCATCTTCCGGCCATACCTTATTATCTCCGGCCATATTATGCAGCCAGCGGTCAATAAATCCAAACAAACGCCGCGGCAGCAGTCTGGAGAAGCTCCCCAGTTCTTTCACCCGAAAACGGCTGACTACTTCTTTTTCTGAAGACACCTTATCATTTAAAATATACATCATGACAATCGCAAATACAGCTGCAAATCCTGCTCCAATAAAACCTATTGCTGCATATTTTGCAAGTGAAAGAGTTGTTTTTTCTGAAACACTTATTTCCTCCGGCTTCTGCAGTTCCTCTGCACTTTTTATAAAGCTGTCCAGATTTTTTTGAAGAGAAGCCACATTTCCCCGAACCTTTTCCTGATAATCCAGAAGATCCTGGTCAACCTGCTCTCCGTTTGACGGCCCCCATATCAGCACATCATGAGCTCCTATTTCTGCCTCAAGCTTCTGATGGATCACCTCTGTTTCCTCCAACACAGCTGACAGGAGTTCTTCTGCCTCCTGCTTATCCTCTCCTACTGCCCAAACGCTGAGAATCTTCCCCACAGGCTCCTGAGACTGCATATTCCATAAAATCTCCTGGCCTTCTCCATTTATTTCTTTCTGCTCTACACGAAGAAGCTCCTTCAGATAACGCGGTTCTGTACCCACATCTGCTGCGGCCTCTTTGAGATAAGAACCGTTCAAAAGGGCATACTCATATCCGTTCAGCAGATTTTTAATCTTTCCATTTTCCAATTCATTTGACTGGATCAATAACTCTGCTGAAGCCACAGCTTCATTATAAGGATTGATCTGCATGATCGGAGCCTCTGTGATATAATGATTCTGGGCTTCAATCGTTATTTCCAAATTTATAATAGAAGCCTCCAATGCCGCTTTCTCAGAATCATACTGCTCTGCTTCCTGCTCAAGCCCCTCTGGAACATTCTGTCCTTCACTCTGTCCTCCAGATATACCCTTATAACCTCCGAGAATACATGCCCCCAGCACTGCTGCCAAAAGCAATACTCTCCATCGGTACAAAACTGCAAAAAACAGATCTTTTAAATCAATTTCCTGTTCGTAATTCTCTGTATACATGATCTCTCCCTATCTTGAACCTTTCCCTGTCAAAACAACTTTAACGGTCAGCAGCAGGATTTTTATATCCTTTAAAATACTCCAGTCATCAATATAATGCATATCTAACTGTACCACTTCATCAAAATTTTTGATGTCACTGCGGCCGCTGATCTGCCATAATCCAGTCAGACCTGGCGTCATGCTCAAACGGCATTTATGTTTCGCTTCATACCGCTCAAACTCATCCACCGTAGGCGGCCTGGTTCCCACCAAACTCATGTCCCCCTTCAGGACATTCCAAAATTGAGGCAGTTCATCAATACTGGTTTTTCGGATAAATTTCCCCACCTTTGTTATTCTGGGATCATTTTCCATTTTAAACATCAGCCCCTGAACCTCATTTTGGGCCATCAGCTCCTTCTTCCTCTGTTCTGCATCCTGGTACATAGAACGGAATTTATAGAATGTAAAACGCCGTCCATTCCTTCCAATCCTTGTCTGTCCGAAAAAGACCGGCCCCGGAGATTCCAGTTTGATTGCCGGAGCTACAAAAATCGTGGCAATCCCCAAAATAACCATCCCAACTATGCTCCCAGCAATATCCAGAAGCCGTTTCATGATCATCCCCCTGGTGGAAATAATATTGCGGGCGAATGTTACCACCGCATACTTTCCAACCCGGTTCAAGGTCTTATTCCCGTGATCCAAAAGATCAAAGGCATCAATATTAACATCCACTATAATCCCCATCTGTTCCATTTCGGAAACCCATTCCTTCAGCGTACCTGGGGAAACACCTTCTGTATATGCGATAAATACTTCATCAATATCATTGTGGATCACATAATCCATCAGCGTATCTTTTGAAGCTACAATCGAGTATTCCTGAAACTGAGCACCTTCCTCATTCTGATCTACCAGAACAATCCCCGTCAAGATCCGGTTCCATTCCTTATATTCCTCCAGGCTGCGGATCACTTCCTCCATTTTTTTAGAATCCGTAACCAGAAGGAGGCGGCTGCTGTACTTGCTGTTTTTATAGATCCGCACCATATATTGCTTGAAACAGAGACGTGCCAGATAGGTAAGTACTGTATTAAATACAATAAAATATCCGAATACCAGCCTTGACAGGGAATCTGTTCTGTGCATCACAAACAGAAGGACGATCCAGCTGATGGAAAATATGATCTCCAGCCTGATCACGCTGACTAACTCATCAAAATACCCTCTTCTGAAAAAATGATGGTTGAAATCTATAAACACATTTAACAGGATATACAGGAGGCACATAAAAATCATCTGCCAGCTCTGATCCCCATGGCTTGCAGTTCCATAAAACCGTTCAAACCGAAGCCAAAACGCCACTGCACAGCTAAAGAGGATGCAAAGTATATCAATCATCCAGATCAGCATATTTTCAATGGTTTTTCTCTTTTGATACATGATCCTTTACTCTCCACAAAATTCATACCCAATTATCAATTGGGTACATTATAGCACACTCCAACAAAAAATGCCTTACTATTCACTTAAGATTTTTTCTTATCATGCCGTTCCCCAAAAAGGCAATCGCAAATTACAATATCTGTTTCAATTTTTATAGATCCTCTGCCTTTCATGAAATTCTTTATATTTACATTTTTAACACTTTTCTCCACTTCCACTTAATTTTTCCAAATCATATAATTCAATAATCCTTTGAGCTGCCTGTTCTGGCAAAAGATTATCAATATTAAATTTATTTTTTACAATATGATACACTTTTCCATACCATCTGAGATCTTCCTTTATATCGGCCATATAATAGTCCCTATGAAGATTCTTATACTCTATATCTTCGTAAATATTGTCATCCTCATCACTAAAAACTAAACGTTCAAATATATGTTCCGCTGAATCAATCAATTCGATTGCAATAACATTTTTCATGGCAATAAAATCGGAAAAATACTCCGCATTTGTCATTGGCGTAACTGCTATTACGCAATTGCTGTCTGAGTTTACGATACGCCCTATCAGTTTCCCCCTCTTAGCATCCCTCTCCCTGATTGTACCTGTATGCACAAACTCCTCAAGCGTTATATGATAATATCTCTTTATTTCCTCATCCACATCATAAAAAGCAATTTTAAGTTTATCTGCAATTATTTTTCCAATCGTAGTTTTTCCTACATTTGAAACACCGAATAAAAGCACTATCATCCATTGATCCTACCTTTCATAAATATCGAATCTCCCTTTCAAAAAAACTTTATCTGCTTTAAACAGATCTTACAAAACGATACCTCTCGTTCGTACTAACAAGACAACCTGCCAAAAATACTTTCAATACTCTGATTATGTATCTTAATCTATTAATAAAAATTTTTCAATATAAGAGCATATATCTCTCCTAGATCATAGCCAATTCTAAAAGTCCTAAAAACCCCCTCTATTTTCTCGCCGCCTGATTTTTCATATAATAAACCTTATTAAAATCAACCAGGAGGCACTATATGAAATTTTTATATGAAAAGCAACAGGAACTGACTGAAAAATTTCTCCTTTCTCTTTCTGTTGAACGCAATCTATCCCCAAAAACACTTTGCGCTTACCGGTACGATCTAACTCACTTAAATAAGTGGATCCAATCACAAAAAGACCAGTCATTTAATTCAAACACCCTATTAAAATATTTCTATTATCTTCAAAATACCTCTCATTTGAAACCTCGCTCTATTTACAGAAAACATGTATCTATACGGCAATTTTGCGATTTTCTTCATCGCGAACAATATACCAAAGAAACATTCTCTTTATTATCTACAAGACAATTTCAGCTTCCCCTTAATCTTCCCCGCACCCTCACCCGTCAAGAAGTAAAAAAGTTAATCCAATCTACCGAACAAGAATACGATTCTCTGACTTCTTCTTATCGAAAAATCATCTGCTTACGGGACTGCAGCATTATTGAAATGCTCTTCTGCCTTGGCTTACGCATAAGCGAAATCTCTAATCTACTACAATATGTTTATGGTTAATATCCCTTACAGCCAGTAAGGAATTATCC
>CABQJX010000012.1 GCA_902464595.1 uncultured Lachnoclostridium sp.
TATCCGGGACATTTTCATTTGTGATATACTGAGACATTATCATAAATGGCTTATAATAAGTTTCTGCGGAAGTGATTTCGCGCTTGCCAACAGCCGGATTTTATGATATGATTATCAGGTATGCTGGTTGGAAATTTTTAAATTTCCAGTGATTGATCCGGCTGTTGGGCCATCGCCAAGCGGTAAGGCACAGGACTTTGACTCCTGCATTCGAGGGTTCGAATCCCGCTGGCCCAGTATAAAAAAGAGCTGAAACCTTAACTTTATGAAGGGTTCAGCTCTTTTTTTGATATTTAGAAATACGTCACACAATGCACACAATTGTTTTGTATGCTGAAATTACCCCCGTGAGCCAGGGATCCCAGGGCTGGCGGAGGATAAAAGGAAGAGTGAAAATCGCAACAGCTTGGGAAGCGGCAGAATGGAGCGTTTATGACAAATAAACAGTATTATGACCTGATCAAACCATATAAGGATGCAGTAAGGGTGTTAGATACCCGGCTGGAGATCCTGAATCACAGACTTTATCCGGGAAGTATAAAATCCGGCCCGATCCATACGATCCAGAGCCGTATAAAGGAAAAAAGGAGCTTGGAGGACAAGCTAAGCCGTTTGGGCTGTACGCTTTCTGCGTCCAATGCCAGAGAGCATCTTCAGGATATTGGAGGGCTTCGGATTATCTGCTATTTTGTCCGGGATATTTACAATTTGGTCAGAGCGCTGAAAAAGCAGAGGGATCTGGTGGTGATTAAGGAAAAGGATTACATCAAAAATCCCAAAGACAACGGATACAGAAGCTATCACATTGTCCTTGGGATCCCAGTATACTGTCTGGACATGATGGAATATTTCCCCGTGGAGGTACAGCTGCGCACCATGGCCATGGATCTGTGGGCCAGTATGGAACACCGTGTCTGCTATAAAAAGGAACCGGATAACCGGGAAGAACTGGCCGCGGCCTTTAAAGGCTATGCACAGATTTTGGAGGAAATGGAAAAAGAATTGGAAGCTCTCTAGGCTTCTGTTTCCTTGTCAGCCATCAATTTACCGATGAACATGGTTCCAAATACAGCAACGATAACAACGATATTGTAGGGAGCGAAAGGCAGCCAGTCAAAGAAATGAAGGTTTACTAAAATGGTAAGGCCGACTGCTAAGGAAATAGCAATGACTCCCAGTTTTTTGTTTTTCATGAAAAACTGTCCGAAAATGCCTCCAAACAGGGCGGGAAGGATGTAGTTTAATGTGGTGACTACCTTAGGGGGAAGCTTTGCTAAAAGAGCAGATCCTCCCAGGACAGCAGCTGTGATCAGAATGAGGCTGACGATATTGGACACAGCGATGCCGATGGTAGCAATTACATTTCCCTCCTCTGTGCCGGATTCTACATTGGCGCCCTGCTGGGCTGCAGCCAGGGCAGGAAGACGCAGATTGGAGATGTTTCCGGAGAGGAATGACATGAACATTCCGGGCATTCCCAGCATGGGGTACATGGCGATCGGATCAACGATCCAGGAAACCAGCGTGCCGGACATGAGCTGAAGCGTGCTTCCGGCCACGATCATGCTGACGCTGGGGGTAACATGGAATACAAATGCAAGCACGATGACCGGAAGAAAGGCCAGAATGATGCCAAGGGTGTTGGTAATCATGCCCCATTTATAGATATAGGGAATATATTCCTTCTCATAGATAGAAGGGGATGCAGCAGAGCTGCTCTGCATGTTTGTCTGATGATCCATCATAAGTCCTCCTTAGCTCAGCATAGTAATGGGAATTGTGACCAGCATGCCGGAAACCATGGCAATGGTCAAAGACCAGTCGCTGATCCACTGCTTTTTATATTTTTTGGAAATGGAAACCATGAGGCACATAACGATAAAGCCTGTAATGACTGCGACTGTGCCTGCGTCCAGAGCGACTAGGCGTCCGGCGCACAGATTTCCAAAGCATCCCAGCATAGCGCCGACGGAAACAGCGCTGAGGACTTTTGTACTGTTGCCGGCAATAATATGAGTCATTTTGTCAAACTTTTTTGCAAATAATACAGTCATGAGCAGCCATCCAACGGAGCAGATGGTCATAGTCCAGACGCCGTTTGCAAAGGCCACAGGAGTCATGGAATCAAAGGTGGCGCCTGCTGCCTGGGCTCCAAAGGTGGCGGCGGTGAGCTCGTACTGAACCGCACCGATGAAGGACAGACGCAGCCAGGAAATGGGGCCTCCCATTGCAAGAACCAATCCCAGGGCTCCGATGGCTACTACTACAGATGGGCCAAAGGAGGCGATGGCACTGCTTCGCACGGCACTGTTGATCTGATGGTCGGTGATCCCCATTCGTTTGGCTGTGGTAAGGGAACGGCGCACAAAAATGATTGCCTGAACTGCGATGAGTAGAACAGGGATCGCACAGGCGATCCAGATGGCAGGGCTGTTAGCCATTTGCAAGTAGTCCATAAAATCCATAAAAGATACCTCCTGAGTAATGATAGCCAGTATGTGTGGATTCTTTGATCCGCGATCCTGTATTGTGCCGCTATTGTACCGCACGAAGAAAAGAAAACAAAAAATTCACACATTATCCGAGTTACTATCCATAGTATACAGATAATTAGAAACAAATGCAAGAAATATGGTAAAAATTTCCGAAAATAGTTGATGCTTTTCAATTAAATGTATATACTGATGGTATTGCATTCCGTGTCCTGATGTGGGGGTAGATCCTAAGATATGGAAGCTCAGGAGCGGACATGGAACTAATTATTCTATTTCAAACAGGAGGAGATCGTATGAAGACTCTGCGGGTGGAAAAATTATGTAAAAAGATGAGGGAACATGGAATTGATCAGGTCATTGTCACATCAAAAGCCAATGTATATTATTTTACAGGAGCTTATCTGGATCCCATGCGCCGTTTGCTGGCGTTGATCATCAACTCAGACAGATCTTCTGTCTATTATGTCAATCGTTTGTTCCATATTGATCCCTGCGTTCAGACAGAGCTGGTATTTTGGGATGATACCCAGGATCCCACGGAATTGATGGGAAAGGCAATCAAGAAGGGCGGGACTGTGGCAGTGGACCAGGATTGGCAGGCACGGTTCCTGTTAGGGCTGATGAAAGCCCAGCCGGATGCATCTTACATCAATATGCCGGAGCTGATTGACAGCCTGAGGGCAGTGAAGGATCAGGAGGAAATTGAGATTCTAAAGGAATCCTCCCGGATCAACGACAAGGTTATGACAGAGATTTTTGAAAATATCCGCCCGGACATCAGCGAGCTGGCCCTGTCCCGTATGCGCTATGAATTGTTTGCAAAGTATGGGGCGAATGCTTATGGAACCAATGTCATATTCTCATATGGAGCCCACTGTGCGGAGGCCCATCATGTGTCAGACGATACCCTTCCAAAGGCAGGGGACTGTATTATGTTTGATATGGGAGCCCCTTATCAGTATTACGGATCGGATCAGACCCGCACTGTATTTTACAAAGAGGTTTCTCCGGAAATGGAGAAGATCTACCACATTGTGCTGCGGGCTCATCTGGAAGCCTCAGCGGCCATCCGCCCAGGTGTCCCCTGTTCAGAGATCGACCGTATTGCCAGGGATATTATTTCTGGCGAGGGATACGGAGCATATTTTACCCACCGGACCGGTCATGGGATCGGCCTTGATTCCCATGAATTTCCAGATATAAGCCTGTCCTGTCACGCGCCGCTGGAGGAGGGAATGGTATTTTCTGTGGAGCCTGGTATCTATCTTCCTGGAAAAGGCGGTGTGCGTATCGAAAATCTGTTTGTAGTTACGAAGGACGGGTCAGAGACCCTGAACCATCTTCCAAGGGAATTGAAAGTGATCGGATAGAGACGGGTTAGAAATACCGGATCCTTAAAAGAGATACATACTTAGAGAAATAGATAGATCAGCAGATTAAGAAGAGAGTGCTGCAAAATGGGGCAATCCTGCCGGCGATAGTACCTTGATTATGATATAGCGTACTATATCTGGTATGAAATTCCGTTTTGCGGCACTCTTTTTGCGTTTAAAGGGATTTTTATGAAGAAAAAACATATTGATTTTTTTCGATATAAGCTTTATACTGTAAATATCATATCGAAGAATATAGATTTGAGGTGATGGAGTTGGAGAATCAATACGAAAGGGATGCAGCTGTCTTTAAAGCCTTTTGTGATACCAACCGGCTTAAAATTTTAGAGCTTTTGCAGAGTGGGGAGAAATGTGCCTGTGTTCTTTTAGAGCAATTGAATATCGGGCAGTCTACTTTATCCCACCATATGAAGATACTCTGTGACAGCGGTGTCGTTTCGGGGCGGAGGGAAGGAAAATGGACCCACTATTCCCTGAACCCTTTGGGCAGTAAGGAGGCAGTCCGGCGGCTTTGGCAGCTGACTAAGCCCAATGGTTTGGCAGAACATTTTGAGGGAGGAAAGAACATGGATACAGAAAAGAACATGGATACCAAAAAGAAAACAGACACAGAAAAGAACATGGCAGAGGGAAAAACCAAGCTTTATATTTTGACCGGATTTCTTGGCTCCGGCAAGACCACGATTCTGTTAAAGCTTTTGGAAGCCCTGAAGGGCAAGCGGGTAGGCGTGATCCAGAATGAGTTTGGAAAACTGGGGATTGATGGGGAGATCCTGCGCAGCGATGACATTCAGATGGTGGAGCTCAACCGAGGATCGATTTTCTGTTCCTGCCTGCGCCTCTCTTTTGTAAAGGCGCTGACAGAAATGGCTGCTCAGAACTTTGACTATTTGTTCATTGAGAGCTCCGGCCTGGGCGATCCCTCCAATATGGAGGAGATCCTTGCTGCATCTGCCCAGCTTTGCGGAAACGTTTACGAATTAAAAGGAGCGATCTGTTTGGTGGATTCCGTTCATTTTTTCGATCAGCTGGGTGATCTTGAGACCGTATACCGCCAGCTGAAGCACTGCCATTTGGCAGTCCTCACAAAGGTTGACCTGACAGACGGAGACAGGATCCGCCAATTGGAGGAGAAAATACGGGAGATCAATCCTGTGTGTGAGATCGTCACAAGCGCCAATGGAAATTTGGATCTTTCCTTTTTGAACTGTGATCTCTTAAAGTACCGGTGGGCTGAGAGTGAAGAAACCACAAATTCAGCGGAGACAAAACCAAAAACCCTCTTTATGGATTGTCCGGGGGAGGTAGATCAGGAAAAACTGGAGAGCTTTTTGAGGGAGATTGAAAATGATCTGTACCGGGCAAAAGGATTTTTTGAGATCTCAGGGAAAGGATGGAGCCAGGTGGATTTGGTGGGGCATATCATCGATGTGAAAGCCTGCCCTCCTAAGGAAATGTCTCAGATGGTATTTATTTCCAAAATAGGTCCGGAGATCATAAAGAAAATAATCCCTGCCTGGGAAAATAAGGTGGGGATCCCTATGAAATTGAGAAATTAGAAGGTATTTTTATTCTATAACGATATGGCAGGAGGAGAAGAATGGATATTAAAGTTTTAGGCGAAGGATGCGACCGCTGCAGCCAGCTGTACGAAAATACAAAGGCAGCAGTGGAAGCTCTGGGAATTGACGCCCAGGTGGAAAAAGTAGAGGATCTCATGGAGATCGTAAAGCTGGGAGTGATGACGGCCCCGTCCCTGATGGTGGACGGAAAGCTTGTAGTCAGCGGACAGGTTGCCAGCACGAAGGCGATTATGAAGCATCTCAAAAAGAAAATCTAAAAAGACATTCAAAGATAGAAAAGATATGAAAAAACCGCCTGGCAGGAAAGAACGTTTGCAGCGCTGACCTGTCAGGCGGAGGAATGAGGTTATTATGGAAAGGATTTCCCGTGGATGGGATTTTTTTCAACAACAGATGTTGGGGATGAAATGGCTGAAGGATGCTGTAGGGTATGGGCTGTATTCCCTGGGCCTGGATCTGGAGGGGAGGATTGGAGGAAGCATCCATTTTTTCCTCTATGACACGCTCAAGATCACCTTTCTTCTATGTGTCCTGATCTTTCTGATCTCTTATATTCAAAGCTATTTCCCTCCCCAGAGGAGCAGAAGGATTTTAGGACGTTTTCATGGGCTTTCTGCCAACATGATTTCGGCCCTCCTTGGAACAGTTACTCCTTTTTGTTCCTGTTCCTCCATCCCGCTGTTTATCGGATTTACCAGCGCAGGGCTTCCCCTGGGGGTCACATTTTCCTTTTTGATCTCCTCCCCGATGGTGGATCTGGGCTCCCTGATCCTTCTGACGGGTATTTTTGGAGCGAAAATAGCGGCAGTCTATGTGGCGGTGGGCCTGGCAGTTGCTGTTTTGGGAGGAACCATCATAGAGAAGCTTTCCATGGAACCGTATGTGGAGCAGTATATACGGGAAGCTGGCAGAGTGGATCTGGAGGCCCCCGGACTGACGGTGAGAGATCGGATCCAGTATGCATGGGAGCAGACAGGATCTACATGGAAGCGGGTGTTTCCCTATATTTTGGTGGGGGTGGGTATTGGAGCCCTGATCCATAACTGGCTTCCCAAAGAATGGATCGAGGGGCTTCTTGGAAATAATAATCCCCTCTCAGTCATCGTAGCAGTTCTGGCAGGAGCCCCCATGTACGCAGATATTTTCGGAACCATCCCGGTTGCGGAGGCTCTTTATGCAAAAGGAGCCCAACTTGGTGCGATCCTGGCTTTTATGATGGCCGTTACTACCCTTTCCCTCCCCTCCCTTATCCTTCTGCGAAAAGCGGTAAAGCCCAAGCTTCTGGCCTTGTTTGCAGGTATCTGCACGGGAGGGATCATTCTGGTAGGGTATCTGTTTAATCTGCTGAGCCCTTTCCTTTCCTGATTCCGTCCGCCTATACCCCTTCCTGTGCCAGCGGCTTGATCTTTTCTACATAAATTTTGCGGAACAGCAGGGTGCTGAGTACGACCGAGGCGATCTCCGCAATGGGGATAGAGAACCATACAGCGGGAAGGCCGGAGGCTTTGGCGAAGAACCATGCCATAGGCAGGATGCAGACAAGCTGTCTGGCGGCGGATACCATGAGGCTGTACATTCCATTTCCCAGAGCCTGGAATACAGAGCCTACGATGATGCAATATCCGGCAAAGATAAAGCTGAGGCTGATGATCCGAAGGGCGGGAACTCCTACCTCCAGCATATGGGCGTCTGCCTGGAACAGCATTAAGAGCTGGGCTGGTATGGTGTGGAAGATCACCAGGCCTAAAAGCATGATCGTGACAGCGATCCCGATGCTCAGGCGCACGGTTTCCATGATCCGCTTTTTGCTGCGGGCGCCGTAGTTGTAGGCCACAATGGGAACCATTCCGTTGTTGAGGCCGAAGATCGGCATGAAAATGAAGCTTTGGAGTTTAAAGTATACGCCAAATACGGCCACAGCCGTCTCTGAAAATCCAATGAGGATCTTGTTCATTCCGAAGGTCATCACAGAGCTGATGGACTGCATGATAATGGAAGGAACGCCTACCTGGTAAATGGTGGAGATTGTCTTCCAGTGAGGGGAGAAGCCCCGCAGGCGGATCTGTACTTCCTTATTTTTAGCATGGTTGAAGAACATTGCTAAAAGCATGGCCATGATCTGGCCGAATACGGTAGCTGCCGCCGCTCCCTGGATCCCCATTTTCGGCATGCCGCAGAGGCCGAAGATCAAGATAGGATCCATAATGATATTGATGATAGCTCCCACACCCTGGGTGATCATGCAGTAGAACGTCTGTCCGGTGGATTGGAGGATGCGCTCATACATCATTTCAAGGAAGATGCCAAAGCTGAAGATGCAGACAATCTGCAGATACTGCACTCCATATTCAATGATCACAGGATTGGAGGTTTGGCTTTCAAAAAAGATCCGTGCTCCGAATATGCCAAAAAGGGCAAAGATCACAAAATTTAAAAACGCCAGAAAGAGACCGTTGACCGCTGCCAGGTTAGCGGTCTCCTGTTTTTTTTCTCCCAGGGAACGGGATAATAGGGCGTTGACACCCACGCAGGTTCCCACCGATACAGCGATGATCAGATTTTGGATGGGGAAGGCCATGGACACTGCAGTCAGGGCTGCCTGGTCAATGCTGGCCACAAAAATACTGTCCACAATGTTATAAAGCGCCTGAACCAGCATGGAGATGATCATAGGCAGGGACATAGAAATAAGGAGCCGGTTGATGGGCATGACGCCCATTTTGTTCTCTTGCGACATGTGTTCAAATCCTTTCTCGTTTGTGATTTAGAAGTGGTTAAAATGTGATTTTATGGAATCGTTTTGTTTTTTTCGATCACGCCACTATAACATATCGGGGAACACAAGTCAATGGTTATCATTGTCTGAGTTTCTGTATTTGACCGCTTTCTTTTTGATTGAGGTGGAAAGGGATCTTCTGCCCCTGTTTTTTGAGGAGGCTTGTGATTAAAATAACGTACCTGTTAAAAAAATACTTTTTATTGAAATAAATTATCTTTATGGTAGAATGAATAAATATGTGCAACAAAATGCAGAAAAATTTAGCTTTCTGACCTGAAAAAACAGGAAAAATTTTGGTTTCATAGATATTTTATACATGAAACGGGAATGAAAATCAGAGAGCCTCAGGAGCGGAGATGGAGATGAATGTGGGTTATCTCATTTTATCCGGGGGGAAAAGCCGGAGAATGGGAAGAAAAAAGGAACTCCTGAGGCTTGGGGAGGATACGTTTTTGGGCAGGCTGATCCGGGAGCTTGGAGAAGGAGCGGAGTGCCTTGTATCTGTGGACCAGAGAGAGGATCATGAAGAAGCAGGGATTCCTATGGTGGAGGATCTTTACAGAGACTGCGGCCCCATGTCAGGGATCTACAGTGCTCTTTTGCAGTGCCGGTCAGAGGCACTGGTAACGGTTCCCTGTGATGTTCCCTTATTTAGCCGGGAGCTGGCTGAGAGGCTTGCAGGAGCCTTGCGGGAAGAAATGGATGCAGTTGTATCTGTGACAAAGGACGGACGGCTTCATCCCCTTTGCGGTATCTACAGAAAAAGCTGCCTTCCGGTTTTAAAAGGCTGCCTGGAAGAAAAAAGGCTGCGCATGATGGACGCTCTGGCGCAAATGCAGGTGGGAATGTTCTTTGCCGGGGAGGCTTCCTGGCAGCTTCGGAATATAAATACGCCTCAGGATTACAGGGAGCTGACAGGGGAAGAAATGGGAAAGAACGAAGTTCCCATTTTAGCGGTCTGTGGCTGGAAAAATTCGGGAAAAACTACGCTTTTGGAAAAGCTGATTTCTATTTTCCGCAAACGGGGACTTCGTGTGGCTGCAATTAAGCATGAGGGACACTGCTTTGAGGCAGACGTACCGGGTACAGACAGCTGGCGTTATCTCCAGGCAGGAGCAGAATCTTCCCTTATTTTTGATCAGGAAAAATTTTCCCTCACCCAAAGGGGAAGGTTTGACGCCGAGGCGGCGGAAAGGGCGGTAAAGGGGGCAGATCTGGTTCTCTTAGAGGGATTTAAATATTCCGATTACCCAAAGCTGGAGCTGGTCCGGAGGGGGACAGGGCAGCCACCCATCGAAGGGCTGACAAACCGGCTTGCCTATGTGACTGACTGGGGGGAGGAGGCCTTCCGGGAGGGGAGGGAATTTTTGCTGGGCCTTCCTGTCCTGGACATGAACCGGGAGCAGGAGATAGCGGATTTTATCATGAAAGCGTGGAGAGAAGGAAAACTGCATGTCCCAAAACAGCAGAGGGATCAGGGCGGCTGGCTTTCCAGCGGTCCGCAGGAAAAGGAAGCGGAACAGGAAAGAAACCGCAAAAATATAGAATAAAGGAACGAAGCAGAGAGTATGAGTATGGAAATAAAAACAATGGAAGATGGGGCCAGGGCTCTCGTAGAGCTTGTCCGTCCGGTTGGGACAGAAGAAATCCCTCTTACAGCGGCCTGGGGCCGTGTATGTGCTCAGGATGTGAGGGCAAATCACCCAGTACCGCCTTTTCGGCGAAGCGCCTTTGACGGGTTTGCCCTTTGCACGGCAGATACAGCCGATGCATCCCCGGAGCATCCGGTCACTCTGAGGATCACAGAGAAACTGGGGGCGGGCGACAGCCCCCAAAAGGCTGTGACCTGCGGATGGGCAGCCAGGATTATGACAGGAGCTGCAGTGCCGGAGGGGGCCGACGGGGTAGTCATGCATGAAAAGACAGTATTTACGGAGGAAAGCGTTACCCTGACAGAGCCTGTGGCTCCGGGAAATATAGTGGGAGCAGGCGAGGATTCAGCGGTGGGGAAGCTGCTGGCGCAGAAAGGACAGCGCCTGTCCCCGTCTTCGATCGCTCAGATCGCCGGGCAGGGAAGAAAGACTGTGACCGTCTATAAAAAGCCAAGAGCTGCCCTGATCAGTACGGGGAGTGAACTGCTGCCAGTGGGATCCGATCCCGTTTACGGAAAAATTTATAATACAAATCCCTATCTTTTGGGGGGATATTTGGAGAAATATGGGATACAGCCGGAATATCTGGGGATTGTCCCAGATGATTTGGAGCAGCTGCGTGCAGCTGTGGGACAGGCAATGGAGGAGTACGATATTGTCCTGACCACAGGCGGCGTGTCAGCAGGAGATTACGATCATATGCCTCAGGCAGCCAGGGAGATTGGGGGGCAGATCTTGTTCCACAAGCTGAAATTTAAGCCGGGAGGAGCTATGCTGGCAGCCTGTCGGAGGGGAAAGCTCCTTTTGGCCCTGTCAGGAAATCCGGGAGCGGCTGCTACAGGGCTTTTATGTGTAGGCCTTCCCTGCCTGAAGCGTATGTGCGGTTTGACCCAGACAGAGCTTTTATGCACCACAGCCCTTTTGGGGGCAGATTTTCCAAAAGCCAGCGCCAGAGAGCGGATCGTAAAGGGAAAAGCAGAGTTTCATGAGGGGATGCTTTATTTTATCCCTTCCGGGAACCAGTATAATGGCTCTGTGTCTTCTATGGAAGAATGTGACCTTTTGGCGGTAATCCCTGCAGGGAGCGGCCCGCTTCCAAAAGGAAGCCGCCTAAAGGTGCATTTATTATAAAAAAGATAAAGGATAGGGGGAGAGTGACATGAATTCACCAAAAGAAGTAGCAAACAACTATATTGCCATTGGAAAGGGGAAGGTAAACACACCTGTAGCAAAAATGCTTGTTCTGGGGATCCTGGCAGGTGCTTTTATCGCTATGGCAGGCATCGGGTGCACGACGGTAGCCGTTTCCGTACCTCTCGCGTCTGTGGGGAAATTTGTAGGGGCCTGCGTGTTCCCGGGAGGGCTGGCTATGGTGCTGTTAGCCGGAAGCGAGCTGTTTACAGGCAACTGCCTGTTAGTGATCCCGCTTTTGAAAAAAGAGATTTCCCTTTCAGGCATGTTAAAAAACTGGGTGGTCGTATATCTGGGGAATTTGATCGGAGGCATAGCGGTGGCAGCTGTCTGCGTGTTCAGCCATCAGGTCTCTCTCTTTGGAAACCAGCTGGCAGTATCCGTCATCAGCACAGCGGCAGGAAAGACAGCGCTTTCCTTTGGAGACGCCTTTTTAAAGGGCGTGGCCTGCAATTTCCTGGTATGTATCGCTGTGTGGATCTCCTTTGCAGCAAAGCAGGTATCTTCTAAGATTGCCGGACTGTTTTTCCCGATCATGATGTTTGTGCTCTGCGGATTTGAACACAGCATTGCAAATATGTATTACATAGCAGCCGGGCTGTTTGCCAAGGGAAATGAAACATACATGGCGGCAGCCGCAGCAGCCGGAGTGGATGTGTCTAGCCTGACCTGGGGAGCCATGTTTATGAAAAACCTGCTTCCTGTGACGCTGGGCAATATCGTGGGAGGCGCAGTGTGCGTGGGAATGGCATACTGGTTTGTTTATTTAAAGGAAGATTAGGGCCGTCAGGCTTTAAGCGTAGAATCAAAGTAAAGGGAAAGGATAAATATGAGCAAATTATACTTGTCAGATCCGTCAGGATATGAAGTGAAAATGAATGAGATCGCGCGGCATTTCTCCCACAAGGTAGAAGTGTATCCGCCGGGAAGCTGCCCGCTTACCCTGCAGCTTTCTATGCTGCAGACAGCGGCCGGGGAGACCTGCGGAAAATGTGTGCCCTGCCGGGACGGCCTGCCCTTAGTGGCAAGGCTTATGCAGAAGGTGTTAGATGGCCGGGCCACAGAGAAGACTTTGGAAAATATTAAAATGATGGCAACCCTGATCCGGGATTCAGCAGACTGTGCCATTGGCTGGAATGCAGCAGACGAGGTTTTAAAGGGGCTGGAGCTCTTTGCCGATGAGTACAGAAGCCACATTGAAAACCGTAAATGCCAGGACTTTATAGAACAGAAGGTTCCGTGTATCTATCTCTGTCCGGCCCATGTAAATATTCCGGGATATATTGCCCTGGTGGGCAAGGAGGATTATGCGGGGGCGATCAATCTGATCCGCCGTGACAATCCCTTCCCTACAGCCTGCGCTATGGTGTGCGAGCATCCTTGTGAGGAGCGGTGCCGGAGAAAAATGCTGGAATCTCCCATCAATATCCGCGCGCTGAAAAAATATGCGGTGGATCAGGTTCCAGCAGATCAGGTAGAAACACCTGCGCCCAATCCGTCCACAGGAAAGTCCATCGGCGTCATCGGAGGAGGCCCCAGCGGCCTGACCGCCGCCTATTTCCTGGCTCTTATGGGCCACAAGGTGGTTGTATATGAGACTCATGACAAGCTGGGCGGCATGCTGCGCTACGGTATCCCCAATTACCGCTTCCCCAAAGACCGTCTGGATGAGGACATCCGGGCAATTTTGAATGCCGGGGATATTGAGGTAGTCTATCATGTGACCATCGGAAAGGACATTACCATTGAGGAGGTTCAGAAGCGCCACGACGCCATCTATGTGGCGATTGGAGCCCAGGCTGGAAAGACCCTGCGGCTTCCTGGAGCTGACGCTAAAAATGTAGTGTCCGCTGTTGAGATCTTAGATCAGATCGGAAACGGAAATCTGCCGGACTATACGGGAAAACGTGTGTTAGTTGTCGGAGGCGGAAACGTAGCCATGGACTGTGCCAGAAGTGCGGTGCGCTGCAATGCCGAGGAGGTATCCATTGTATACCGCAGACGTCAGAAGGATATGACTGCCCTGGAGTCTGAGGTGGAGTCCGCAGTTATGGAGGGCATCGCCCTGGTGACTCTGCAGGCTCCGGTGGAGATCAAAAAGGATGCAGAGGGAAATTGTACCGCTCTTGTGACCCAGCCACAGATGATCAGCGCTTACAGGGGAGACCGTCCGGCTCCGAAGGATGCCAGCAAGCCCCAGCAGGAATTTCCGGCGGATGTGATCATGATCGCAGTGGGACAGGATATTGTATCTGCCCCCTTTGAGGAATTTGGCATCCCGGCTAACCGGGGCGTGCTTCAGGCAGGCCTGGATACAGCAGTAGAGGGAATGCCAGGTGTATTTACCGGCGGAGACTGTGCAACCGGCCCGGCTACGGTGATCCGTGCCATTGCAGCCGGCAAGGTGGCTGCCCATAATATCGACGAATATCTGGGATACCATCACACGCTGACCTGCGATGTGACTGTACCGGAGCCCGCAGAAAATCTCAGGACATTTATGGGACGTACAGAGATCGGCGAGCGCCCGGCCTTTATCAGGAAAAAGGATTTTGAGCATGTGGAGGAGCTTCTGACCCACGAGGAGGCCATGCAGGAGGCAGGGCGCTGCCTGCGCTGCGACCACTTTGGCTGTGGAGCCATGGAAGGAGGAATCGATCGATGATTCATGTAACAATAGATGGAATAAAAATAGAGGCGAAAGAGAATCAGACCATTCTCCAGGCTGCTAAGGAAAACGGCATCCGTATCCCGACCCTTTGTTTTCTGGAGGGCGTCAATGAGATCGGTTCCTGCCGGATCTGCGTGGTGGAGGTAGAGGGAAAAGCCGCCCTCATGACCGCCTGCAATACCGTTGTGCGGGAGGGGATGAATATTAAGACCAACAGCCCTTCTGTGATCGAGGCCCGTAAAAACACCCTTCATCTTCTCATGGCGGAGCACAAGACCAACTGCTTTAAGTGTGTGAAGAATGGGGCATGTGAGCTTCAGGCCCTGGCCAGGGAATATGGCATTGACGTGCCTAATTTTAAGCCATCCCACGGTGATGTTCAGCATGAGCCTTTAAACGACAATCCATTTTTATCCTATGACGCCAGCCTTTGTATCCAGTGCCAGCGCTGTATCAATACATGTGCCAAGGTGACGGGACGCCATGCGCTGTCTATTGAGAAAAATGGATCCCGCGTCTATGTGAAGACTCCATTTGGAGAAAATTGGAAGGAGAGCCTCTGCGAATCCTGTGGAAACTGTGCCCAGGCATGTCCGACCGGCGCTCTGGTGATCAAGCGCAGAAAGAATTACCGCAACTGGGAGATCAAGAAGGTCCGCACCACCTGTCCTCACTGTGCGACAGGCTGTCAGATGGATCTGATCGTAAAGGACGGGAAGATTGTGGATGTATGGGGCGCTGACGGTCCCTCCAACCATGGGCTGCTCTGCGTGAAGGGCCGCAGCGGTTCCTTCGATTTTGTGGACTGTGAGGATCGTATCCGCTACCCGCTGATCAAGAATCAGGAGACAGGGGAGTTTGAGCGTGCCACCTGGGATGAAGCCCTGGATCTGGTTGCAGGTAAATTTTCAGAGATCAAAGAACAATACGGAGGTGAGGCACTGGCCGGTTTTGCCTGCTCCCGCTCTACCAATGAGGACATCTATATGCTCCAGAAAATGGTGAGAACGGCGTTCCAGAGCAACAACACGGATAACTGTGCCCGCGTTTGACATGCTCCTACTGTTGCCGGTCTGGCAACCACATTAGGCTCAGGAGCCATGACAAATACCATTTACGATATTACCCACGAATCCGATGTGATCATGCTGGTTGGTTCTAACCCAGAGCATGCCCACCCTGTCCTTGGAATGCAGGTACGGCAGGCGGTTCAGAGAGGCGCAAAGCTCATTGTGGTGGATCCCAGAGAGATTGACCTGTGTAAGGATGCGGATGTCCACTTAAAGCTGAGGCCGGGAACCAATGTGGCCTTTGCAAACGGCATGATGCATATCTTCATTGAAGAAGATCTGATCGATCACAAATTTATTGAGGAGCGTACAGAGAATTTTGAGGCCATCAAGGAGATGGTAAAGGATTATACGCCGGAGAAGGTGGCTGAGATCTGCCATATCGACGCCGATATGCTGAGAGAAGCGGCCCGCCTTTATGCGTTGGCGGATCGTGCGCCTATCATGTACTGTCTGGGCGTTACCGAACATCACACGGGAACCGAGGGCGTTATGTCCCTGTCCAATATGGCTATGATGGTAGGAAAGCTGGGACGCCCTGGCTGCGGCGTAAATCCGATCCGCGGTCAGAACAACGTTCAGGGCGCCTGCGATATGGGAGCTTCTCCGAATCAGTTCCCAGGTTATCAGAATCTGGATAAGCCAGGTGTGATGGAGAAATTCGAGGAAGCCTGGGGCGTGGAGCTGAACCACAAGATTGGAACGAAGGCAACCGACTGCTTCCCGAAGATGATCACAGGGGAGATCAAGGGCCTGTTCCTGTTTGGAGAGGATCCTGTAAGAACCGATCCCAATACCAGCCATGTAATCAAGGCGTTAAAGTCCTTGGATTTCTTTGTGGTAGACGAGCTCTTTATGACAGAGACTGCAAAGCTGGCAGACGTGATCCTTCCAGGCCGCTCTTATGCGGAAAAAGAGGGAACCTTTACCAATACGGAGCGCCGGGTACAGCGTGTGAGAAAGGCTGTGGAGATTGAGGGAGAGACAAAGCCGGATACATGGATCTTTACTGAGATCATGAACCGTATGGGCTATCAGCAGCCGCACCTTACCCCTGCTAAGATTATGGACGAGATCGCTTCTGTTACTCCGTCCTTCGGCGGGATCAGCCATCGGAGACTGGACAGCAAGGAGGTAGCCGGACAGGGGCTTCAGTGGCCGTGTCCAACGAAGGATCACCCGGGAACTCCTATCATGCATGTGGGCAAATTTGCCAGAGGACTGGGATATTTCCGTCCGGCTGCCTACACTCCGTCTATGGAGCTTCCTGATGAGGAATACCCGCTTATCATGATGACCGGACGTATCCTTTACCATTACAATGCCTGTGCTATGACAGATAAGACCGCCGGGATCAATGAGATCGCCGGAGAGTCCTTTATCGAGATCAATACAGATGATGCGGCTTCCCTGGGAATTGAGAATGGGGAAATGGTTTCTATTTCCTCCAGGCGAGGAACCATCGAGGCTAAGGCTGTGGTATCGGATAAGACAAATCCAGGGGAATGCTGGATGCCGTTCCATTACATAGAAGGCGGGGCCAACTGGCTCACCAGCGATGCGCTGGACGCGATTTCCAGCACACCGGAATACAAGGTTTGCACGGTCAGGATTGAAAAAAAGAAATAGCAAAAGAATGATTAAGCGAATGACCAGACGATAAACATTCAGTCGGCTGCTGCAAAATGATTTCCGGATCATGGATCTCCATTTTGCGGCAGCCCTGTTTTTTATCGGAGGTGTAATAGGGATCACATTGGGAGGAGGGACTGCAATGGGAACAGATCAGGGCGCTGTTGAGAGTATTCCGTGGAAAACCCTTTGTTTTACAGGAAAGGAAATGAGAAGAGAGGAAAAATATCTGGTTCCTGAGACAGAGTACGCTCTTTATGTAAATGGAATGCATTACTGCCAGTGGATGTGTTCACCCTGGGATCTGGAGGATCTGGCCTGGGGAACCTTATATGGAAAAGGGGAGATCCGTTTTCTGTGGGTGAATGAGAAGGAACAGAGGGTGGAGGTAGAGATGTCCGGGGTCATGAAGGACGCAAAGAACAATAAGATAAAGGAAACCACAAAGGAAACGGCAGAGGAAATGGAAGAAGGGGCTGCAGATGAGAGGTGGGAAACGCATATTTCACCGGAGCAGGTCATTGCCCTGTCCTCTGCCTTGGATCAGGCTTCCAGAGGCTTTCGCCGTACAGGGGGCGTCCATATGGCGGCTTTGGGAGATGACGGGAAGCTCCTTCTGATCCGTGAGGATGTGGGACGGCATAATGCCATGGAAAAGCTGATGGGAGCATGTGCCCGTCAAAAGGTAGATCCAAAGGGAAAATGCATTGTGTTCAGCGGAAGGGTGGCGGCGGAGATTCTGGAAAAGGCAGCGCTCTTAGGCGCTTCCACCGTCATTGCCGTATCTGCCCCCACCAGCAGGGCATGCCGGCTGGCAGAGGAAAAAGGGATATTGCTGATCGGCTTTGCAAGGGGGGATTCCTTTAATGTGTATACATTTCCGGAGCGCGTGATCCAAAAGGAAAGGGAACAGGGAGATTGAGGAAACAAGCATTGAATTTTCTTGACGGAGCGCCGGAATTGGTGTATGCTTGTGTACAATGCAGGAATCTGTTGACAGGGTGCTGACAAATGTCTGCCTGCCGGATACGATTTTAGAAATAAATGTAACCCAGGAGGAGAATATGAAGCCATACGCAGAAATGACAAAGGAAGAATTACTTTCACTGAAAAAAGAGCTGAAAGCGCAGTACAGGGAATTTCAGGCAAAGGATCTGAAGTTAGACATGTCAAGGGGAAAGCCTTGTGTAGAACAGCTGGATCTTTCTATGGGAATGATGGATGTACTGGGAAGCAGCGATGACCTGACCTGCGAGGACGGAACTGACTGCCGTAATTACGGCGTCCTCACCGGCATCGACGAGGCAAAGGAGCTTTTGGCAGATATGATGGAGGTGAATCCCTCTACCATTATCATATATGGAAATTCCAGCCTTAACGTAATGTACGACACCGTTTCCAGGGCCATGACCCATGGCATCATGGGAGGAACTCCCTGGTGTAAGCTGGATAAGGTAAAATTCCTCTGCCCCGTTCCCGGCTATGACCGCCATTTTGCCATTACCCAGTATTTTGGGATTGAGATGATCAATGTTCCCATGTCTCCGGAAGGGCCTGACATGGACATGATCGAGGAGCTGGTATCTACCGACAGCGCCATCAAGGGGATCTGGTGCGTTCCCAAATATTCCAATCCACAGGGCTATTCATACTCCGATGAGACAGTCCGCCGTTTTGCCAGATTGAAGCCGACTGCTTCTGATTTCCGTATCTTCTGGGATAACGCTTACGGCGTTCACCATCTGTACGACCACGACCAGGATCATCTGATCGAAATTTTGGCAGAATGTAAGAGGGCAGGCAACCCAGACCTGGTTTATAAATTTGCCTCCACCTCCAAGATCAGCTTCCCCGGCTCCGGTATTGCGGCTATCGCCACCTCCCACAACAATCTGGAGGACATCAAGGCCCAGTTAAAGAACCAGACCATTGGCCATGACAAGGTAAACCAGCTTCGTCATGTCCGTTTCTTCGGTGACATTCACGGAATGGTAGAGCACATGAGAAAGCATGCTGACATCATCCGGCCGAAATTTGAAGCGGTGGAGGAAATTTTAGAAAGAGAGCTTACAGGCCTTGAGGTTGGACAGTGGACCAAGCCGAAGGGGGGATACTTTATTTCCTTTGACGCCCTGGAGGGATGTGCCAAGGACATTGTGGCCCGCTGCAAGAAGGCTGGCGTGGTCATGACCTCCGCAGGAGCAACCTATCCTTATGGAAAGGATCCCCATGACAGCAATATCCGAATTGCACCCACATATCCTACGTTAGGAGATCTGAAAATGGCGGCGGAATTATTCTGCCTCTGTGTGAAGCTTTCCTCTGTAGAAAAAATTCTGGGAACAATGGAATAAGATAACAGTGTAAACGAGAGGCTTCTGCCTATAATAACAGGGAGCGGCGCATTTTTACGAAGATGCGTCCGCTCCCTGTTTGCTGTATGGAAAAGAAAAAATGGGTATTCTTCCGTATAAGGGAAAAGAAAAGGGGGCTGTGTGTGAAACGGTATAAATATGACCTGTTTACCATCTGTCTTGTCCCTGGTCTGACCATGATCCTGGCATCCTTTGACAGCTGGACCCAGTCCAATCTGTCCGTTTTGGGAAACCGAAAGGGAAATGAGATCCTTTTTGGGATATGGGGGATGGGAGTGGGAGCTTATTATTGGTTCTATATGGAGTATCTTTTTCACAAAGCCGGATATAAAGGCAGGGCGGGGAGGAGGTGGCTGGCATCTGCAGCGGTTTTTCTTGCGTCAGCTGTGTGCCTGCCCTATCTGCCGGGAAGATACCCTCTGCTTTCCGCCTTTCATGTGCTTTTCGCCTTTTTCTCCCCTATTTTTGTGATGGTTTCACTGGTGTGCTTCCTCTGCTTTTTAAGCCGGAGAGACGTGGAGGGATACAGGAAAGCCTGGGTATTTCTCATATCAGCTTCCGCGGCAGGCCTTGTTCTTTTTGCTATAATGGGATTTATTACCAGCCTTCTGGAGGTATTTGTAGTTCTCTGCCTCTGCGGTTTTCTGCGCTATCTGGAAGGCAGGCTGGAGAAAGAAAAGGCAGAAGAAAAGGCGGCGGCAAATGGCCTCCCATCGTGAGGATCTCTTGCCGCCGCCTTATAAGCGGCTACGTGAGCTGTAAAGACACAGCTTGAAAATATCCTAAGAAATACTTTAATTAGAAGTCAACTTCCTCGTCGTAGAAGCAGCATTTTAACAGCTTTGCCATTACATCAGGAGTGATCGTTCTTGGGTTGGAACCGGTACAGGCATCGCCTACAGCCAGCTCAGCAACGGAGGGAAGCTTTTCCATAAATTCTTTTTCATCAATGATCCCGCCCTCGTAATCCTTGATGCAGGCAGGAATATCCAGAGCCTTGTTCATCTCCTCAATGCGGGCGATGAGCGCGTTTGTCAGCTCCTCATCGGTAGTTCCCGGCAGCTGGATGAATTTTGCGATCTTTGCGTATCTTGCAGCTGCCTCAGGCTCTTTTGCATTATATTTGATTACCTTTGGAAGGTACATAGCGTTTGCACAGCCGTGAACAATATGTCCGCCGGAATAAGCGGCTCCTGTCTTATGGGCCATGGAGTGAACGATTCCTAATAAAGCGTTGGAGAATGCCATTCCTGCCAGACACTGTGCATCATGCATTTTGTCCCGCGCTGCCATATCGCCGTTGTAGGAAGGGATCAGATATTCGTTGATCATCTCGATGGCATGGAGTGCTAAGGGATCTGTGTACTCGCAGTGAAGGGTGGATACGTAAGCTTCGATGGCGTGAGTCATTGCATCCATACCGGTATGGGCGGTGAGCTTCTTTGGCATAGTCTCAGCCAGAGACGGATCTACGATGGCAACATCAGGAGTGATGTTGAAGTCAGCCAGAGGATATTTGATGCCCTTATTGTAGTCAGTGATAACAGCGAAGGCAGTCACCTCGGTAGCGGTTCCGGATGTGGAAGGAATGGCGCAGAATTTTGCCTTGGTGCGCAGGGTTGGGAAGCTGAATGGTGTGATCAGATCCTCAAAGGTGGTTTCTGGGTATTCATAGAATGCCCACATTGCCTTTGCTGCATCGATAGGGGAGCCGCCGCCTAAGGCAACGATCCAGTCAGGCTCAAACTCACGCATAACAGCAGCGCCCTTCATAACGGTATCTACGGAAGGATCCGGCTCAACGCCCTCAAACAGCTTTACCTCCATACCGGCTTCTTTTAAGTAATCAACGATCTTATCCAGGAAACCGAAGCGTTTCATGGAACCGCCGCCTACAACAACGATAGCTTTCTTGCCTTTCAGTGTCTTTAATGCCTCCAGGGCGTCCTTTCCGTGATACAGATCTCTTGGCAGTGTGAATCTCATTTTGAATACCTCCTGTTTTTGGCGTATACCCGGCTCGTAGTGTATCCGGGAGCTGGAATACGTGGTTGTATTGTAAGTGTCATACAGCTGTAACTAAATTGTTATTTATTTAACAAAGTTATCATAACACGGTTTTTGCAGGATTACTAGATATATAAATGGAATAATAATATTCCTATAAAGAATAATAAGGACAATCTGTTTCGGGCATTTTGACAGAAAATAATTATTACTAAATTATTAAAATATTCAAAATTACAAAAACATTGTAGGAACAGAACACAGTTTATGATATAATTGTTCCCATATCCCAGGTAGGGATTATAGAGCAGTCATCCTCTAAAATAATGGGAAAGGGGAAATTCAGATGGATTTTTTTATGGGAAAAGGATTTATGAAAGCCAGGCCCGGAAAGAAGGATACTGGGCCTGAGGTAGTGATCGACAATGGGGAGGACAGCAATAAGAAGATGAAGCGTATGCTCCGGCCGGTGAAGCTTGTGATCATCGGAGCTATTTTGGCGGTGGCAGCCTTTGACTCTTTTTATATCCTGTCTGAAAATGAAATGGCAGTTTTAACCACATTTGGGAACCCTGCCAGCGTTACAACATCAGGATTAAAATTTAAAGTGCCCTTTATACAAAAGGCCCACAAGATGTCTAAGGAGATCAAAGGCATGGCCATCGGCTACGATCCTGATTATGATACTGTGGATCCGGCAAACAGTGAAAACAACCCCCTACCGGTAAATTCAGAATCAGAGATGATTACGAAGGATTTCAATTTTGTGAACGTGGACTTTTACATTGAATATCAGATCGTTGACCCGATCAAGGCATATATCCACAGCGATTCTGCCATCTCTATCCTGAAGAATCTGGCTCAATCCTATATCAGGGATACCGTAGGCTCCTATGGGGTAGATGAGGTTATCACAACCGGCAAATCGGAGATCCAGGCAAAGGTAAAATCCCTTCTGTCAGAACGTCTTGAGAAAGAAGATATTGGGCTGGGGATCAACAATGTAACCATTCAGGATGCACAGCCGCCTACGGATGCAGTCAATGACGCTTTTAAGTCCGTAGAGGATGCAAAGCAGGGAATGGACACAAAGATCAACGAGGCTAAAAAGTATCAGTCTGAACAGCTTCCGTCAGCCAAGGCTCAGGCAGATAAGGCTGCCAGGGAAGCGGAGGCATACCGTCAGCAGAGAGTCAGCGAGGCCGAAGGCCAGGTGTCCCGTTTTAACGATATGTACCAGGAATATGCAAAATATCCTCTGATCACCAAAAAGAGAATGTTCTATGAGGCCATGGAGGATATTCTTCCAGGCTTAAAGGTAATCATTAATGGTTCTGACGGAACCCAGACCATGCTTCCCCTTGACTCCTTTGTGGGCAGTTCGGGAACCGGTTCCCAATGGGGAACCTCCCATACTTCCGGTGGGGGAGTGTCCGCTTTGGAAGGACAGACAGAAGCTTCCGCCTCACAGACAGAGGAAACACAGGAAGGATATGAAGAAGGGATCGCAGTAGAAGAAGGAGGTGAGCAGTCATGAGAACATTGGCAAAATTTATCCGGAATATAGGTATTGCAGCAGTTGTGATCCTGGCAGTTACGATCTTTAACCCTCTTGTAGTTACAAGAGCCAATGAATACTCACTGATCATCCAGTTTGGAAAAGTGGTGCGGGTAGAGGACACAGCAGGGCCCTCCCTGCGGATCCCATTTCTCCAGTCTGTGCAGAAGATACCCAGATATAAAATGATCTCCGACCTGTATCCCAGCGATGTCACCACAAAGGACAAAAAGGTTATGACTGTGGATTCCTTTGTGATATGGGACATCAATGATCCGGTTAAATATCTTTCCTCCTTAAATGCAAGCAAGGAAAAGGCTGAGGTGCGTCTGGGGAATGTAGTCTACAATTCCATCAAAAATGTTCTTTCCTCCACAAACCAGTCAGATATTATCTCAGGAAGGGACGGGGATCTGGCAAGGACGATCACGGAAAATATCGGAGGGGCTATGGATTCTTACGGCATTCATATCTATTCTGTGGAGACAAAGAAGCTGGATCTTCCTGACTCCAACAAGGAGGCTGTATATCAGCGCATGATCTCTGAGAGAAATAATATTGCAGCCCAGTATACAGCAGACGGTGATTATCAGTCTTCTCTGATCAAAAATGAAACAGATAAAACAGTAAAGGAAACCATTGCTAAGGCGAATGCAGAGGCAGAAAAGATCAAGGCAGAGGGAGAGGCGCGCTATATGCAGATATTGAGCGACGCTTACAACGACGAATCAAAGGCAGATTTTTACAATTATGTCCGTTCCCTGGATGCCCTGAAGGCCTCCTTGAGAGGAGGAGACAAAACCATTGTCTTAGATGGGGACAGCGAACTGGCCCGCATCCTGTCCGGCAGCTGGTAAGAGTTATAAACGGCTGATCACCTGGGAGAGGCAGGTTAGGAAAGCCTCGTCTTCTTTGGAGAGGCGGTAGCCTTTTCGGAAGATGAGGAGATCTTTGCATGTGTTTTTGCAGGAAGGACACGGTTTTTGGATCAGATTCCATCCAGTCAGGCTTTCCCTGGGAACAGGGGAAGTCCACATATAGGAGCCAGACAGCTGGTTCAGAAGCTCCATCTGGCTGCCCCGGTCATAGACAGATATGCTGCGTTTTGTCCGCAGAGAGGGGGAGGAGATATGCTCCTGGCTGGGATCCGTGCTGTTGTATGGAGAACTGTCTGTTCCTGAAAGAGCTGTATCACCCTCCTGGATCTCGATCCATCCTTCCAGATCCCGAAGTGAGATATTCTGGGAGGAAGCCAGGGGGTGCTTCTCCGACATAAGGAGCAGGGGGGAAAAATGTAAAAGTTCCCTGGATTCTAGATTTTCATTGGAAAGAAGTTTTTTATACATATCTTCCAAGGAAGACGGGAAACGGATGATCCCAAGCTGAAAACGCTTGCCGGAAACGTGGCCTATGGCCTTTGCGGCGCAGGTTTCCATGTAGCGGACATCAAGGGCCGGAAAGTGCTCGGTGTGTTCCAAAAAATAGGAAAAGGCATTGGCAATGTAGGCAGCCCTGGGAGCGCAAAGGCTTACGGACAGTGTCTTTTCGTTGTTCCGGGCGCACATTGCATCGATCTGTTCCTCCTGGATCAATATGGTTTTGGCATAGCGGAGAAACTCCTCCCCCTTTTCTGTGGGAATCATTCCGCGGCCGGTCCGGTCAAAGATAGGGCAGCCCAGATCCCGTTCCATTTCACGGATGATCTTGCTGAGATGAGGCTGGTTCATATAAAAGTTTTGGGCTGCTTTTGTGATGGAACCAGTTTTTTCCACCTCTACAGCGTATTTTAAGTAGGAAAGATTCATACTATGACTCCTTTGACAACTGTGGTATAATGTACACCGCTCCCATAGCGTCTCTGCCGTTTGGAGCAAATGGGCGCGGTATCATATACGCCTCTGGCGATATTATACCATAAATAAAAGACAAAAGGACTTAACATAAAAAGAAAGGCTTCAGGGAAAGACAGAATGGATAAGATTGATTACAAAATATTAAACATTTTAAAGGAGAATGGAAGGGAGACGGCATCAGACATCAGTAAGGCCATTCATTTGTCCGTGTCAGCTGTGCTGGACCGGATCAAAAAAATGGAGGAATCAGGCGTGATCAAGGGGTATACCGTTCAGGTGGACGCCAAAGCCCTGGGAAATGATGTGACTGCCCTGATGGAGATATGTCTGGAGCATCCCAGATTTCATGATTCCTTTACGGAGATCATTGAAGCCCACGACAATATTTTAGACTGCTATTATCTCACCGGGGATTACGATTTTGTTTTAAAAATATCCTGCGCATCCTCGGACGAGTTGGAACGGATCCACAGAACCATCAAGAGTATCCCGGGAGTGTCTGCTACCAGGACACATTTTGTGCTCAAAGAGATCAAAAATGTTTATTCAGCGATTCCTGGGGAGGAAAAGAAGCGGTTGAAATAAATCATAGGGGTTGGGAGGAAGAATATGAAAACTCTTGGATATTACAATGGAACATACGGCGAGCTGGAGAACATGACTATACCCATGAATGACCGGGTGTGCTGGTTTGGGGATGGTGTTTACGATGCAGGGCCCTGCCGTAATTACAGGATCTTTGCATTGGACGAGCATGTTGACCGGTTTTTTAACAGTGCTGGGCTGATCCGCATGAAACTTCCGTGCACGAAGGAAGAATTGAAGGAGCTTTTGAGGGATCTGGTGAAAAAGATGGATACAGGAGACCTGTTTGTCTATTTTCAGGCAACTAGAGGAACAGCTGTGCGGGCCCATGAGTTTCCTGAAAACGTGCCCTCCAACTTATGGGTCATGTTAAAACCGCTTCCAACGCCGGATGTATATAAAAAGATCCGTCTGATCACCCAGGAGGATACGCGGTTTTTACACTGCAATATCAAGACACTGAATCTTCTGCCAAGTGTGATGGCTGCCCAGAAGGCCAAAGAAGCCGGCTGTCAGGAGGCAGTGTTCCACCGGGGGGATCGGGTGACAGAGTGCGCTCACAGCAACTGTCATATTTTAAAGGATGGGATCCTTTATACGGCTCCGGCCGATCATCTGATCCTGCCGGGAATTGCCAGAGCACATCTTATCTCTATCTGTAAAAAGCTGGAAATACCTGTGAGCGAGACACCCTACACCGTAAAAGAACTGATGGAAGCAGATGAAATCCTTGTCACTTCATCCACAAAGCTGTGTGTGTCTGCCTCGGAGGTGGACGGTATGGCTGTGGGCCAAAAAGCGCCGGAACTGCTGAAACGGATCCTGGACGCAGTGAGAGAGGAGTATTTAAGGGAGACAGAGGCTTAAATAGACTGCAAAGCCGCTTTTCTTGACATTCCATCATGGGGATGCTAGAATGAGAACCATGAAAAATATAGGTTTAAAAGCGATGATCGCAGCGGGATTGATTTTAATAGGAACGGCTGGGCTGACGGGCTGCAGTGGAAAAACTGCAGAACCGGTCAGCCGGTCGTCTTTTTTGTTGAATACATTTGTGACAGTTACTTTATATGATTCCCAGGATCAGGAAATCCTGGATGGATGCATGGAGCTGTGCGCAGATTACGAGAAGCGGTTCAGCAAAACCATGGCGGGGAGCGAAATCTATGAGATGAACCACCGCGCCCAGGGGGAAAGGGTATTTTCCCTGTCCGATGATACCGCGCAGCTCTTGAGTGAGGCTCTGGAATACTGCCGATTGTCAGAAGGAGCTTTTGACATTACCATTGAGCCGCTAAGCCGGCTGTGGGATTTTACAGGAGAATCCCCCCATGTGCCGCCGGAGGATCGGATAAGGAACGAGCTGGAAAAGGTGGGATACAAAAATCTGGCTTTAGAGGGAAAGAAGCTGACATTTCTGAATGATGAGACAACCATTGACTTGGGGGCCATTGCAAAAGGATTTATAGCGGATCGGCTCAAGGAGTATCTGGAGGCTCAGGGAGTGGAAAGCGCCATTATCAATTTAGGAGGAAATGTTCTGTGCGTAGGAAGCAGGCCCAATGGAGAACCTTTTAAGATCGGGCTTCAAAAGCCTTATGCCTCCCACACAGAGACGGTGGCTGCTCTCAATATCCGTGACTTATCAGTGGTGTCCTCCGGTGTGTATGAACGCCATTTTGAGGAGGGTGGGGTGAATTACCACCACATTTTAAACCCTTTTACAGGATACCCATATGAAAATGGCCTGGTGCAGGTATCCATTCTATCGCCCAGATCCGTAGACGGAGATGGGCTCAGCACGGCCTGTTTCGCCCTGGGCTTGGAGCAGGGGATGGAATTGATCGAGTCCATGGAGGGGATTTACGGCATCTTTCTCACAGAGGATGGTGATCTTCATTTCACAGAAGGGGCAGAGGGATTTTTGGAAGGGGATCAGAAAAAATAGGCAGCAATTCAAGGATTCAGTTTTTCTTTACAATTCTATCTGACTGCCATATAATAAAAGGGATTACGGCCTGGAAAACAGAGGAAAACAGAGCTTTCAGGACCGATTCAGGAGCGAAAAGATGTTACGGAAAATATGGGAAAAATGTGTCAATTATGAGACGATCAGCTATGTGATATGCGGTTTTCTTACCACGGCTGTGGATTTTTTGGCTTATGCCCTTCTCAGGAAGATGGAACTGGGAGTGGGAGCGAGCCAGGCGGCATCCTGGCTGGCGGCCGTACTTTTTGCCTATGTGGTGAATAAGCTTATTGTATTCCGCAATTATAATATGAGGCCTTCTTATCTGGCAAAGGAGGCGGGAGCCTTTGTGGCGGCCAGAGCCTTTTCCGGTGCAGCCACCTGGGTGTTAATGGTCGTAATGGTAAAATTAGGTGGAGATAGGGGCATGCTCTATGAGCTGTTTTGTAAATTCACCTCGTCTCTCATAAATATGGTGCTAAATTATATTTTCAGCAAATTGTGGATCTTCAAGAAGGACAAATAGGGGAGGCCATAAATGGAGCGGGAAGAAATAGAGCGGGTGGAGCGGGAGTTGGACGAGGTGCTGCGCCTGGTACAGCCGGAAGCTTTGAAGAAAGGAAACAGGATACCGGAGGAGGCGGCTTCGGGAGAAGCCTGTGGGGAGACGAAGGAAGAGATAACGGAAATACGTATGAAAAAACAGGACAGAGAACAGGATTTTGAGAGAACAGAAGAAAGTGAAAGAAACAAGATAAATGCAAGAAACGAGATGGATGGAAGAAGCGGCACAGATGAAAGAGATGAGATCGATGAAAGAAGCGGCACAGATGCAAGAAATGAGATGGATGAAAAAAGCGGCACAGCGGAACGTGTAAAGGAAACGGGACCGCAGTGTCACAGGCTAAGGCTTTTAAGGCCGTCTGACGGCCTTACGGCCGCTTTTTTCGTGCCAGTGATCGCACTGGTCATTATATTTGCCCAGAGGGGAATCTTCCCTTTTGGAGAGGAATGTTTTCTGCGTACCGATATGTATCATCAGTATGCTCCCTTCTTCTCAGAATTTCAGCATAAGCTGACTCAGGGAGGGAGCCTGCTTTATAGTTGGGATGTAGGCATGGGAGTGAATTTTTCAGCCCTCTATGCCTACTATCTGGCTAGTCCTGTAAACTGGCTGCTGGTTTTATGTCCGAAAGCGTTTATCATTGAGTTTATGACGCTGCTCATTGTTTTAAAGACAGGCTTTTCCGGTCTTGCTTTTTCCTGGTATCTGAAGGAGCATTTTGGGGTCAGAAGATTTGGCGTAGGCTTTTTCGGTATTTTTTATGCCCTCAGCGGTTATATGGCGGCTTACAGCTGGAATATTATGTGGCTGGACTGTATTATGCTGTTCCCTCTGATCCTTTTAGGTGCAGAACGTCTGGTAAAAGAAAAGAAAGGGCTTCTGTACTGTGTTGCCCTGGGACTTTCTATCCTCTCCAATTATTATATCTCCATCATGGTCTGTGTTTTTATGGTGATCTATGTGATCGCGCTTGTGATCTTAGATCCTCCCCATACTTTTAAGGAGTGGGTGGGGACAGGCCTGCGATTTGCCTTGTATTCCCTCCTTGCAGGGGGGATGGCAGCGGTGGTGATCCTTCCGGCGGTTTATGCCTTGAAGGCCACAGCCTCCGGGGATTTTGATTTCCCGAAAACCCTGACCTCTTATTTCTCCATCTTTGATATGGTTGCCCGCCATATCGGCAATGTGGAGACGGAAACAGGGCTGGATCACTGGCCAAACATTTACTGCGGTGTGGCAGTCCTTCTCTTTCTCCTTCTCTATGTGGCCGGCAAAAAAATACGGGTTCGGGAAAAAGCAGTATACTGCGGGCTTTTGCTGCTTTTTTATGCCAGTTTTTCTATTAATGTGCTGAATTTCATGTGGCACGGCTTCCACTATCCAAACAGCCTGCCATGCCGTCAGTCTTTTATTTACATTGCTCTGGTTCTGACCATGTGTTTCCATGCCTATCTGCATTTAAGGGAAACGCCGTGGAAGCATATTTGTCTGGCCTTATGGGGCTCTATTGCTTTTGTGGTTATGGCGGAAAAGCTGGTGGATAACACAGAACAGTTCCATTTTTCCGTATTCTATGGGGCGATCCTGTTTTTGGCCGTGTATGGAGGGCTGATCTATCTCTATGCAAAAAATAAGTGGAGCCTGGATGCGGTTCTTTTGGCTGCCCTGGCGGTGGTGTCGGTGGAGAGCACCGTCAACATGGCAGTGACCAGCATCCCGACTACCAGCCGGACAGCTTACGTAAAAGATAACCGGGACGTGGAAGCCTTGACTTGGAATATCCGTTCCAGCACATTTTACCGCGTAGAGCGGGAGGAACGCAAATCGAAGAATGATGGAGCGTGGATGAATTATCCGTCTGTGTCTCTGTTTTCTTCTACGGCCAACGCTTCCCTGTCTGATTTTTTCCGGAAGATCGGATGCGAGAGCTCTACCAACGCCTACTGTATTACCGGAAGCACGCCTCTGGCGGACAGCCTGTTTTCTGTGGGATATGGTCTCTATGATGATCAGCAGGCCTCGGATCCTTTGAGGGAGCTGATGGATCACCGGGGAAATACCTGGCTTTACAAAAACAAGTATACCTTGCCGGTAGCGTTTATGCTGCCTCAGGATGTAGAAGAAAATTGGATCCTGGACTCAGGAAATCCGGCCTCCGTGCAGAATGATCTCTGTGATGTCCTGGGAACGGATCCGGTTCTTCTGATGAATGAAGCTGTTACAGATGGGAAGCGGCTCACTTTTACGGCGGAAGACACAGGAGAGTACTATGTTTATGTGACCAACAAGCAGGTGAAGGAGGTCACGGCTGTGATCGGGGAGACCACAGAGAATTTTGACAATGTGGATCGGGGATATTTTCTGGAGCTGGGCCATATTTTAAAGGATACAGAGGTAAAGCTGGAGGCAGAGGACGACGCAGATCCGGTGCTCCAGGCAGAAGTATGGCGTTTTTCGCCTCAGGGAATGGAATCCCTTTTCCAGCGTATGAATAAAAATCCCATCCATCTCACTCGCTGGACCGATACGGAGCTGGTGGGAAATATTACAGCGGATCGGCCAGGAGTGATGTATACCAGCATCCCCTACGACAAAGGGTGGCGTATTCTGGTTGACGGAAGGCCGGCAGCTGGCAGAACGATTTTCGATACATTTCTGGCAGTAGATCTGGATGAGGGAGCTCATCAGATCAGCCTTACCTATGAACCGGAAGGGCGAAGACAGGGAGCGTGGATCAGCGGGATCAGCGTGATCGTCCTGGGCCTGTGGACTGTTGGAAATTATGCGGTAGGAAAGAAAAAAGGCTGCGGGAAGCAGGCAAAAGGAAAACAAAAAGCCTTGGGAAAATGAAAGGGCTGAAAACAATAATGGAAACAGCAGATCAGCAAGGGAAGAAGGCTGATCGAACAATAAAAAGCAGACAAGGAGATAAATGCCATGAAATTATGGGGCGGACGTTTTACAAAAGAGACAGATCAGTTGGTGCACAATTTTAATGAATCCCTTTCCTTTGACCAGAAGTTTTACCGTCAGGATATTCGGGGAAGTATTGCCCACGTGAAGATGCTGGCAAAACAAGGAATCCTTTCTGAACAGGATAGGGACAATATTATTAAAGGGCTGGAAGGGATCCTGGAAGATTTAGACAGCGGAAAACTGGAGATATTACCTGGCTCCGGATATGAGGATATTCACTCTTTTGTAGAGGGAACGCTGACGGAGCGCATTGGTGATGCCGGAAAGCGCCTTCATACAGGACGAAGCCGCAATGACCAGGTGGCTCTGGACATGAAGCTGTATACCAGAGATGAGGTTGATGCGATTGAGGAGCTTTTAAAAGGTCTTTTAGCGGAGCTATTGACGGTTATGGAGGCAAATCTGGACACCTTTATGCCCGGATTTACCCATCTCCAGAAGGCTCAGCCCATTACTCTCGCCCATCATATGGGTGCATATTTTGAGATGTTTTCCAGGGATCATTCCCGTCTTAGGGATATTAGAAAGCGTATGAATTACTGTCCACTGGGTTCTGGGGCTTTGGCAGGAACCACATATCCTTTGGATCGTGCTTACACAGCAGAGCTTTTGGATTTTGACGGCCCAACTCTCAATTCCATGGATTCTGTGGCAGACCGGGATTACCTGATTGAGCTTCTTAGCGCTCTTTCTACTATCTCCATGCACCTTTCACGGTTCTGCGAGGAAATTATTATCTGGAATACAAATGAATACCGTTTTGTAGAGATTGATGATTCCTACAGTACGGGAAGCTCCATCATGCCTCAGAAGAAAAACCCGGATATTGCGGAGCTGATCCGGGGAAAGAGCGGACGCGTCTACGGCGCTCTGGTATCCCTTCTCACCACAATGAAGGGACTTCCGCTGGCTTACAACAAGGATATGCAGGAGGATAAGGAGCTGACCTTTGATGCCATTGATACTGTGAAGGGCTGTCTGGCTCTGTTTACAGGCATGATCGCCTCCATGAGCTTCCGAAAGGACGTAATGGAAGCCAGTGCTAAAAACGGATTTACCAATGCGACCGATGCGGCCGATTACCTGGTGAACAAGGGAGTGCCCTTTCGGGATGCTCACGGGATCGTGGGGCAGCTGGTTCTCATGTGCATAGAAAGGGGAATCCCTTTAGATGACCTTTCACTGGAGGAGTACCAGTCTGTAAGCCCTGTGTTTGAGAGCGATGTATATGAGGCCATCAGCATGAAGACATGTGTGGAGAAACGCCTCACGATCGGAGCACCGGGACGCCAGGCCATGGAGCAGGTGATCGCTGTCTACAGGAAACAGCTAAAAGATCTTTCTGGAGAGGCCTAAGAGAAGGAAAAGGACAATATTTGCTGTAAAACAGGTTATGAGTGTGCAGGAAATAGAAGGAAAGAAGGGTACATATGGAGGATTTGATGCCTTTGATCCGGCAGGTTTCCCTGTTTTCAGGAATTGGGGATGAAGCTTTGGATACCCTGTTAAAGTGCTGCGGGGCCGAGGGACTGTCATACAGAGAAGGGGAAGAAATCATACTGCAGGAAGGATCAGCCGATAAGGTTCTGATCCTTTTAGCAGGGACTGCGGAGATCATCCGTGAAACTATTCGGGGAGAGAAGGAGCCCATAGGTCTTTTGCAGACTGGAGAGGTATTTGCTCCCACGGTTTTAGACAGCGGAAGCAAAAAAGAAGGAACAGGAGGACTTTGCCTGACGGCAAAAGCCTCCTGTCCTTGTGCTGCATTGATACTGGACTATGGCCGTATGCTCACCTTCTGCCCCCTGGCCTGCGGCTTCCACAGCCAGCTGATCTACAACCTCCTGGGGATCTTGTGGGGGAAGAATCTGCTGCTGGAGCGCAGACTGGAGCATGTCTGCCGACGGTCTACCAGGGAGAAGCTTCTGGCCTACCTTTCGGATCAGGCGCGTATCCATCAGAGCCTGGAATTTGATATTCCCTTAAACCGCCAGGAGCTGGCTGATTACCTCTGCGTGGACCGCAGTGCGATGTCCAGTGAGCTGGGGAAAATGCGGGACGAGGGGATCTTGGAGTTTCGCAGGGAGCATTTTGTGATGCGGGGGGAAGTTCTTTAGGAGAGAGCGGATTGCAGACATTTCATTGCCTGCTCCAGACGCTTTCTTTGCGTTCCGATGTTGATCCGAATGCATCCATATCCCTCATCGCCATAGTGGGATCCGTCATTTGGAGCGATTCCTGCATCGATCATTCGTTGCATCAATTCTTCCTGGGGTAAGCCATATTCAGAACAATCAACCCACATCAAATAAGTTCCATCAGGAACGTAGGTATGTACATTTGGAAGATTCTTTTCAACGAAATCAACTACATATTGGGCGTTGGCCTGTAAATAGGCACAGAGTTCATCTACATATTGTTCGCCGTATTGGTATGCCACTTCAAAGGCTTTGAATCCGAACAGATTGACCCCCACATGGAAGGCAGTGATGACCTCGTTTACCTTTGCCAGAAGTTCCGGATTCTTAGAGAAGATCACAGAGGTTTTTATACCAGCCACATTAAAAGTTTTGGAGGGAGCAGCAGCGCACACAGTTCTTAGGGCAGCATCTTCTGATATAGTAATATAAGGAATATAAGAGTGTCCCTGGAATACAATATCAGAATGAATGTCGTCAGAGAAAACCAGAACATTGTGTTTTTTGCAGAGTGCATTAAGCTTTTTAAGCTCATCTGTTTCCCATACTCTCCCAAGAGGGTTGTGAGGATTGCAGAGAATGAAGAGCTTGACGCCATCCGCCATTTTTTTGTCCAGATCATCATAATCCATTTCAAATCTGTTATTTTTTTTAATCAGGCTGCTTTTTACAATCGTACGTTTCTGTTGTTCTACAACCTTATAAAAAGGATCATAAACGGGAGTACACATTAAAATTTTATCTCCTGGATCAGTAAGCGCTGCTACAATAAAGGCGTTGGCACATACAATGCCAGGAATACTTAAAATTTCTTCTTTTTTGAGCTCCATATGATTTCTTTTTTTATTCCAGGCGATAAAATGAGTGTAGTAGGATTCAGAGGCATAGGTGTAGCCATAAGTAGGATGAGCAGCCCGGTCGGTGAGTGCTTTCGTGATTTCAGGGAGAGTTTCAAAATCCATATCAGCGATTCCTAAGGGGATCAGCCCATCTTTTCCGAAATCCTGTTCCATTCTGTCCCATTTGATGACCTCTGTTCCGTGGCGGTCAAATTCTTTGTCAAATTGATACATATCTTCATCTCCTTATATTGTGTTTTGAGTATAATACAAATGATTTTTACTTGTTATATTAAAACATAGCCAGAAAATAATAGAGTCCTAATCCTGCAAATGTGCCTAACATAGAACCTAATGCACCATAGATAACGGAAATTGAAATATAGGCTTTACCATAGGTTGCAGCTACTACAGGAGCGCTGGACACGCCGCCGATGGCGGCAATAGAAGCAATGACCAGAGTTCCCAGATCTACCTTGGCAAGCTTTCCGTAAACAGCCATGACCAGAACATGAACCAGAAGACAAGTCACACCGCATATAAGGAAAGTGCCAGCATTAGCAAATGTCTTTAAGTCAACCGAAGAACAGTTCACCATTAGCATAAAAGCTGCAAAACCGCTTCCCATAAGTCCTAAACCATTTACATTTTTGATATTGGTAAAGGTTCCTAGAGCTACAGAAAATACAGTTACTAAAGAATAAGACCATACACTTCCAGGAACGCTGGGGGTATACTGGCCGATAGCAGGGCCAATGCGCATAGAAACTGCAACAATAGCAAGTCCAACACCCATGATAAGGAATAAATCATAAGGATTGATTTTTTCTGTGTTTTTTGCTTCAATCTCATCAATAGTGGCGGCAATTTCCTCAATGTCGTTGGTATTTGCCTTCGTCCATTTGTTGTAAATGGGAGCTGCGGCTACCATGATGATAAGAAGCGTCATGTAAGGACGGAATACCAGGTTGATCAGAAGAAGTACGTTTGCTGTTCCATCGTCACCCAGCCCGATGCCGTTTGCGATTGCATAAAGATTTTCAGGTCCGCCAATAAATGCGCCGGTCCATGCACCGAATGCACCAGGGACATTATCGATTCCGAGACTGTTTCCAAAGAGAAAATATGTAATGATCATACCTAAAAAAACGCTGATAACTGTTGCCAGGAATACGCCTGCCAATTTGGGGCCTATTTTCAGCATCCGCTTTACATCGGTCTGTGCACCAATCAAAAATACCAGAAATGGAATAGCATAGTTGGTGAGAGCAACCCGGGTATTATTGACGGATTCATTTTCCATTGTCCATACTCCAAAAGTGTTGCAGCAGACAATGATCAAAAACATGATCAGTACCGGTGGTACATACTTGTAAATTTTTGACGGGAATTTTTTGCAGAAAAGAGTGACAGCAACATTGATAAGTGCTAAAGCCGCCAAAAATTCCAACCCATTTTTGATTAACATACGGTATTCCTCCTTTTAAATAATTTTAATGATAAATAGTTTAACTATTTAAATGTTAAACATATTATATATTGCAAGAATGTTGTTGTAAATTGACAAAATAAACTAAAAAATAATAAAAAATTTATTAAAAATAACAATTACAAAAATGAAAAAGATAAAATACAACATGAATCATATACAGATAGCGAAAAATAAAATATAGAAGCAGTGAATTTTGACTTTTGAGAGTAATGAAATGTAACAGAGCACATATCTGCAAAAACACGCAAAAAGCAGCATTCATTTTTCTGTAAGGTCTTGCCCTGAAACATATGAATTGGTATAATAAATCGGGTAAATATAAGCAAATTCATAGGCGCTCGTTTTTAGGGCGCCGGAATGGAGGAAATAATGAATCAGATTGATACCATGTCAGTGAATGCGATCCGTGTTCTGGCAGCGGATGCTGTACAGAAAGCGAAATCAGGACATCCAGGACTTCCGTTAGGTTCTGCTCCTATGGCCTTTGAGCTTTGGGCGAAGCATATGAACCACAATCCGAAGGATCCAAAGTGGGAGAACCGGGACCGCTTTATCCTGTCGGGAGGCCATGGATCCACACTGCTTTACTCCTTGCTCCATCTGTTTGGCTATGGACTTACAAAGGAGGATCTGATGAATTTCCGCCAGATGGATTCCCTGACACCAGGTCATCCGGAATATGGCCATACCGTTGGGGTGGAGGCTACTACAGGGCCCTTAGGAGCAGGAATGGGAATGGCGGTGGGAATGGCCATCGCGGAAGCTCATCTGGCTGCTGTTTTTAACAAAGAAGGATATCCGGTTGTGGATCATTATACCTATGCCTTGGGCGGTGACGGCTGTATGATGGAGGGAATCTCCTCCGAGGCATTTTCTTTGGCCGGAACACTGGGGCTTGGAAAATTGATCATTCTTTATGATTCCAACCGTATTTCTATTGAGGGAAGCACGGATATTGCTTTTACGGAGAATGTGCAGAAGCGCATGGAAGCCTTTGGATTCCAGCTGATCACAGTAGAGGATGGAAATGATCTGGATGCCATAGGAAAGGCCATTGAGGAAGCCAAGGCCGATACCTCCCGTCCTTCTTTTATCACGGTAAAAACCCAGATCGGCTACGGCTGCCCGGCTAAACAGGGGAAAGCGAGCGCTCACGGTGAGCCTTTGGGACAGGAGAATGTGGACGCTATGAAGGATTTCCTGGGCTGGCCGTCTAAGGAGGCTTTCTATGTACCAGATGAGGTGTACTCCAACTATGAGTCCTATGCAAAAAAAGGAGCAAAGACGGAGACGGATTGGAAGAGGCTCTTTGAGGAATACTGCAGCAAATATCCTGAAATGAAGGAATTGTGGGATCAATTCCATAACCCGGAGCTTGCAAAGGCCGCCTATGACTGCGAGGGATACTGGGCTTGCGAGGACAAGCCGGATGCTACCAGAAATCTGTCTGGAAAGCAGCTGCAGAAATTGAAACATCTTCTGCCAAATCTCATTGGAGGCGCGGCAGACCTGGCTCCTTCCACAAAGACATACCTGTCTGACATGGGAGATTTTTCCAAAGAGAATTATGGAGGACGCAATCTCCATTTTGGCGTGCGTGAGCTGGCTATGGCAGCCATCGGAAATGGAATCATGCTTCACGGGGGGCTGAGAGCTTTTGTCTCCACCTTCTTTGTGTTCAGCGATTATACCAAGCCTATGGCAAGGCTGTCTGCACTGATGGGGGTTCCTCTCACCTTTGTGTTTACCCATGACAGCATCGGCGTGGGAGAGGATGGGCCAACTCATGAGCCTATTGAGCAGCTGGCTATGCTCCGCTCAATGCCGAATTTCCATGTATTCCGTCCGGCCGATGCGATGGAGACAGCAGCAGCATGGTACAGCGCTGTCACCTCAGCCCATACGCCTACAGCTCTGGTGCTTACGCGGCAGAACCTGCCTCAGCTTGCGGGATCTGGAAAAGAGGCGTTAAGGGGAGCTTACATTCTGGAGGATTCCGCAAAAGAAATACCGGATGCCATCATCATTGCAACCGGATCAGAGGTAGAGCTGGCAGTAGAGGCAAAAGCACGCCTGGCAGAAGATGGAATGGATGTCCGGGTGGTCAGCATGCCGAGTATGGACGTGTTTGAGGAGCAGCCCCAGGAGTATAAGGAGAAAGTCCTTCCTAAGGCAGTGAGAAAGAGAGTGGCAGTGGAGGCGTTAGGAGACTTTGGCTGGGGCAGGTACGTAGGCCTGGACGGAGCTGTGGTATCCATGAAGGGTTTTGGAGCCAGCGCGCCGGCATCACAGCTTTTTGAGAAGTTTGGATTTACAGTGGATCATGTGGTGGAAGCAGTAAAGAGTCTGTAAAGAGAACGAATAAGGAAATATAGGAGGCAGCAGGGAGAAAATCTTCCTGTCTGCCTCCTAGATTTTGTGGAAGTCAAGGGAGAGAGAAGTGGAAAAATGACAACAAAAAACCCCGTAAGCTATATGCTTACGAGGTTTTTACTAATGCGCCAGAGAAGATTCGAACTCCCGACACTACGGTCCGTAGCCGTATGCTCTATCCAGCTGAGCTACTGACGCATGCTGTTGTTGAAGTGTATTCCTCAGCAACGCAAGAACTATTATAATGCGTTACAATATAAATGTCAATAGTTTTTTGAAAAATTTTTTTTGAAGTATCAGTTCAGCCAACCATCTTTTTATCCGTTTTAAACAGAAAAGAAGCGTTGGGCATCTGTTCTATGAAGATTCAGAATGGAAAATGCGGAAACTTGGGGGAGAACCCACGACAAACGCATGAATGAATAAATTATGAACACCCTGTCCGGATTTTTTGATA
>CABQJX010000013.1 GCA_902464595.1 uncultured Lachnoclostridium sp.
GAGCAGAGGACTGAAAATCCTCGTGTCGTTGGTTCGATTCCGACTTTGGGCACTGATGAATCTTTCATCTTTTTCGCAGGTGTAGTTCAATGGTAGAACACCAGCCTTCCAAGCTGGATACGTGGGTTCGATTCCCATCACCTGCTTTTTTCATATCAGATTTATGTATGCGCGAGTGGCTCAGGGGTGGAGCACCACCTTGCCAAGGTGGGGGCCGCGGGTTCGAATCCCGTCTCGCGCTTTTTTTATTTGGAGAATGTCGCAAAAGGGAATTTTTATACCAGGTATTGTACGCTGTATAATAATCAGAGCACTATAACTGGCCGGATTACCCCATCTTGCGACACTCTCTTTTTATTTTTCTAATCTGAAGCCAATCACGCCTTTCCTTTCTGCAGATTTAAGTATTCCATGATCCCCATATGTATCGTCCAAGCCAGGCGATCCTGGTATTCCTCTGTTTCCAGGCGCGCCGCTTCCTCCCGGTTGCTGAGAAAACCGCACTCTACAATGACGATAGGCTCCTTCACATGGAGAAGCAAATAATAATTATCATTTGCCTTAGCCTTTCTCCGGTTCTTTTCCCCCAATACATAGTCAAAGCGTTTTTGCAGGAGGGAGGCCAGCTCCTTCCCCTTTACTGATTTTTTATAATAAAAAACCTGTCCGCCTGCCACAGATTCCTCGTGATAGCTGTTCTGATGGATGCTCACCACCAGATCTGGTGCGGCTTCCTCAATGATCCGGCAGCGCTCCCTCATATCAGCACTCTTTTTGTTGCGGTCGGACGAATGGTAAAGCCCCTCATCCGAGTCCCTTGTCAGAACTACCTCCACATCAGAAGCTTCCAGATATTGTTTTAATTTTTCTACAATTTTCAGGTTTACATCCTTCTCCTGCTGGCTGCTGACTCCGATCTTCCCCGGATCACGTCCTCCATGACCGGCATCCAGCACCACCACCGGCTTGAGGCGTCCGGATGCCTCTGCCAAAGCCCCAACCGTATCCAGATTTCCGGCCTTCCAAGACAGCAGAGCCACGGCTCCCAGCATCACGACCCCCATAGCGGTCTGCCATGTCAAATGTTTCATAAGACAGGCCCTCTCCTGTGCTCTTTCCCACAGTATATTCCCTCATATGCAGAAAATATACGGCCTATGCCCCTGTCTTGTCCCTATTCCACATGCAGTGTATTATAGTCCTGAACCGCATCCTCCACAATATATTCCAAATATTCATATAGAATGGCCGGATAACAATATTCCCTCCACATCTGATAGCCCGGCTGCTCTTTTGCCTTCTTTACCACTTCATACGCTTTTCCGGCATAACAGGCCGCATTCAAGTCTCCATATACTCTGGCCATCTGATCCTTTTCTTCCTCTGTGAGCTTCACAAACAGGCTTCCGGTCTCCTCCTCCCTGGAATCCTTCATAGCGTCATAAGCCTGGTTATAGAAAATTTTCTTTAACATGGGAGGGCTGTATGTATGAAAGTTAAGCAGATTTTCGTCCTTGCTTCCCTGTTTCCTTGCCCATTTTTCTATATCCACCCGGCGCGTATGATAGGAAAAGGTCTCATCATCCCGGTGCTCTAAAATACCGTATTGGCAGGGCGGTGTGGAAAGGGAGCTGGTAACGATCTCATAAATACCGATGTCATGATTCCTCATAAAATGCTGGACATGGAGATGGCCGCTGAGAAACAGCGGGATATTTTCCTCCTCCAGCATATGGATCAGTTCCTCGCTGTGTTCAATGGTACAGTCATCCACATATACCTTGCTCTCCTGAAGCAGATTATGATGGGCTACCGGAAGAAGGATCACACTGTCCTCCCTGGCCTTCTCTAATTGTTCCTCAATCCACTGGTAGGTTTCTGTTTTGATCATTCCGCCAATCTTATTAGAGGTTTCATACTGGCAGGTATCCAGCATGAGCAGCCGCATGGAGGGCCCCAGATCATAGGTATAGCTGAGCGAATAAGCATCTCTGGAAGCCGCCTCCAGATAGCCGAAATTTCCATAGATCCGTTCAAAATCCTTCGGAGAGGCAGGCTCTGCAGGATACCGGTCTGTACCGGAATAAACGGAAGCGCTGGGATTGTTTATATCATGGTTTCCAGGGATTACCACCACCTGGATCCCCTCCTGCTCCAGCTGGTCTAACTTCTGCGCCAGCTCCTCATGGCTCCTTCTCTCCCCCTCCAGCGTCAGATCTCCACTCAAGATCACCACATCGGGACTCAGCATCGGGATTTCCTCAAGGGCAGCATCCGTAATCTCCCACACGTAATTGGTCAGCTTTCCATCCCCATGTTCTACCATATTCTGAAAAGCTTCGCCCCGGTCTGTGAGAGAGTCTGCCAGGTAATGGACATCCGTCAGCCACACGATGCGCTTTCCATTTTCCATCGGTTCTGCAGGCTCCTCCCGCTCTCCGTCAGGAAACGGCTGGATCTGAGAGGGATCCGGGCTGGTAGGCTTTTGCTGTCCTGACTCTTTTTCCTCATTCCCAGAAGGATTGCGGCCCTCTTCCTGAGCGTCTCCTCCTTCCTGAGCGTCTCCTCCTGACGGAATGTCTCCTCCCGCCTGGACATTTTCTCCTGTCTCAGCTTTTCCCCCTGTCTGGGCGCTGCATCCCACAGCCATAACAGCGGCGGCGGCTATGGCTATCCAGACTCTTTTTTCTGCTTTTCCACTCATCTGTGTTCCCTCCCTGTCTATTTCCCTGTCTGTCTCCCTATCCTATTCTACCTGCGACACAATATCCCATATGTCCGCAGGCTCAAATCCCAGCTTCCAGCAGGCTACCCCTGCCAGGTCAAATTCCTTTACAAGGTCGATCTTCAGCTGCAGGGATTCCTCCTCCTCCAGCCAAATGGACTGCGTTCCTTCGGCGGTTACAGTTTCCCCATAATACTGTCCCAAAAGCTTATCCCATGTAAGCTCCACCTGATTTTCCTCTACCCAGGCCCTGGCATCGGAAATACCGTATGCCTTGGAAGTTGTTCCTCCATCTTTCACCGTCCACACGCGGGTATAAAAGGGAACAGCGTTGATCACCCTTTCCTTAGGAACCTCCTTTAACGTATTTTCAATTCCTTCCCTCACATAAGGAATCGAGGACACGGAGCCTGCCTCTCCTCCGGCATAATGCTCATCATAACCCATGACGATCACATAATCCGCTACTGCCCCCTGTTCCTTCCGGTTATAAAAGGCAGTGTAGGAGGAGGGAACATAGTTATCCACGGACAAAACCAATCCCCTGTTCCGGCAGGCTACAGACAGCTCCCGGATAAACTGTACATAATGGGGGCCTACTTCCTTTTTCAGACTTTCAAAATCCAGATTGAATCCGTCAAATCCATAGGTATCTGCTTCCTTCATCAGATTTTCAATGAGCTTCTTTCGAGTAGAGGTAGAAGACATTAACTCCTTCGTATCCAGATTTTTTACGCTCTCCTGAGTACTTACATTCTCCACCATGGCCCATACCTGGAGCCCCATATCGTGGGCTTTTTCTACATAATCCCTGCTGGCTAAGGACGTATAAGTTCCATCATTTGAGGTCACGTTAAACCAGGTAGGGACAATCACATTCATCCCCTTTGCCTGGGTTGCATACGCCTCCAGGGTACTGTTTGCATTCAGGGTGGTCACCTGATGAAAGCCCAAACGCACCTTTTCGTCCATAGTGATGTGGGTGTACACCGGTTCCTCAAAAGAGCTGACTGGCGTTACTGGCTCTGCCGCTTCCAGCTTCCGGTTCTCCACATATCCTATATATCCGTCTCCGGTACGGACTCTGGACCATTTATCCATAGTCTCTAATACCTGAACACGGTCTTCTTTTAGCACATCCGTGACAATCGGGCTTTTCACTCCCCCCTTCTCCCTTATTTTCCCATCTCTCTTTAAAAGGGCACAGCTGTAGGGCTCCCAGGATGTATCAATAAAGACGCGCTTGATCTCACTGGTAGCAAAAGACTGGGTCCGTATATCCGTATAATTAATAATCAAGCCCAGGGACAGATACATTTCCTGTTCCTTCACCTTAAAAAGAGGCCCATTCTCTCCCTGGGTATTCCCGTCCGCATAGACAATGGAATCCGGCAGGGCGTAAACCAGAAGCTTTTCATCCGGATCCCAGTAAAACCGTTCATTCAAAGCTTCATTGACCCAGCTTATGGGAAGGTATATCTGGCCTTCCTCATAGATTCCTTTTTCTTCCTGAAGCTCATTGTCCAAAACAATGGCTACCTGGCCTTCTTTAATATGGAACAGCCGGCTCTTATCTGCCATCTCCTTGCCCGGCACATACTTCCCTGCTATCCATACCCCCAGCCCGCCTGCTGCCAGTACTGCTGTCAGCAGCAAAACCAGGGCCGCCCCCCGGCATCCTCCCTGTTTTTTCCGTCTTCTGCTTCTTCCCATTGCGCCCTCCCATGCGTTTTACCATGTGTCTTGCCTTTCACCAGGATCATACCTGGATTTTGGCATCTATTATAACACAAAATCAAGAGGACACTGCAAGCAATTTACTTACGATTTTTGGGAAAAATACAGCAGGATCCACATCCGCCTGTTTTGGCTGCACAGGCTGAGACGATGCTCATAGCGGCGGTAAATGGATCCTGCTGTTTATCCCTATCTATTTTCCAGAATGTATCGGTTTCTTTTGTCTGACAGCGTTTTCTGTCCAGAGATTCTCTTGCTCTTATCTTGCTCTTAGCAGCTCTCTCTGGGCGGATCGCACAGGTATACCTTATCAAAACGGATCTCTTTCAGGCATCCCTGCTCTGCTCCCACATAGTCCCCCATGTAAAATCCTCCGTCCTCACCCAGCTCAAAAATCCTGCCCCATTCTGTTTCCGGACATTCCACACCGTCAATCGTAATCCTCACCCCCTTATTCTTATATCTTCTCAAACCGTCCAGATACGTTCTCTGGAGCCGTTTTCTATCCCCATATTCCATATTTTTTATATACCTCCAATTCCCCCATACAAAAGCAGATCCCCAAGGAGCTTTTTTCGTGACATATTTCCCCATGCCTGCTTCTGTGTTTTCTCTACAAGATCCTGTCAAACCATTCCATCAGGCCCCGATCCACTGAAAATGCATCTGCTGAAAATGGGACACGGATCAAAGTGATCCGAAAGCGGCGCTCGATCTGTTTTCTCATATCTTCACTTCCAAAGGCCGCCATATAGATCCGGCGGCCTCTGCCTCCTCTGTCCTCTGCCAGATGTCCCAAAAATGCCTTCAGCTTCCACTCGCACAATGCGCCCATTAGGATCTGAACGCTGCATCGAAGCCAGTCCTCCCTCACCTCCTGCCTCAGCTCTCCGAAGTCAATAATGGTTTCCTCGTAAGGGCCATCCAGGCAGCCAGTCAGTATCTGAGGGGAGCCATGAGTGTAATATGTTACCCCAAAAATCTTGTATTTGTGTGCTTCTATGTCTGTACACTGCTTTAGATCAGCCAGACAAATCTCTCTTAATCCCTCCAATCCTCCGTGATCATTCCATTGGATCAGGGCCGTCCTTCTGTCCAAGGCACTGGCCATATAATTGGCTGTGAGGATACACATATGGGTCACCCCTGTTCCCCTTCCGGCCCCCGCGATCCCAATGATCCTGCTATTTTTTTCAGTCTTCTTTGCTCCTTTCATCGGATTTTTCTTAAAAAATCCCATTTTCCCCACCAACTTCTTCTCTGATCTCCTTTCGTTCCAGAAAGGGAGATCCAGACTGCTTCAAAAAATGATCGTTCCTTTTTTTGAAGCTGAAAGGGATCCTCATACTGCAAAAATACAAAGGAATCCCCTTTTACCTTGCCTTTTCCTGCCTTCTCCAAAGCCCTCAGGGCTTCCCGGCAATTCTTTTGGCTGCCTTTCAGGATAAAGCAGCAGCCCTTATCCTCCAGTCCAGCCCCCATTCCTTCCAGCCAGCCTCCAAAACGGCTGACAGAGCGGAGATCCCAAGGGCTGGCGCTGCCCGCCGCTAACAGGCAGGCTGTCTCCTCTTTCATTCCCTGTGCCGCCTGCTCCCACTGTGTTCCGTAATCTCTCACCACCACATCAAAGCCTTCCGCTTCCTCCAGATCCACTGCCGGACCGTACCAGGGCTTAAAACAGCCTCCGTGCATAGCGTAAATCCCGAACTGATCTGGCCTCATGGAACTGGCGCTGGCCAGTGTCCGGACAGCCTGAGACGGATTATGTTCTTCATAAAGAACTTTATAACCCTGTTGATTTAAAAAAGATGCCAATCCAAACCCCAGATGAGTAGCTCCCGAACCGGGCTTCATGGCGGCGAGTATCACAATATGAGATGGTATCGCCTTATTTTCTTTTCCACATCCCTGTTTTTGGGCGCAAAGTCCCCCTAACTCCTCCCCGGTCTCTCTGGCAGAAGAATACCGTTTATCCATGTCTGTTTCCATACATGTCTCAATGATCCTCCCAAGAGCCTTTGATGGGGCAGGGGCAGCCGTCTTTCCTTCTCTCAGGGTTCCTGTGATCATAAATCGGAGCACCGCACCAATGGCATAAACGTCGGTTCTTTGATCCAGCTTTTGGTCAGAAGTATATTGTTCCGGAGCCGCACATCCCACTGTCCCATAGCGTTTTGAGCTGGCATTTGCCGCCAGGCTTCCAGCGGCATGGTCAAAATCAATCAGCTTTAAGACACCGTTACAGAGGATCAGGTTATTTGGTTGTAAGTCTAAATGTAATATGGGGATTTCACATGCAGAATGCATGTATTCTACCAGTCCGCAGAGCTGTATTCCATAATTCACAGCCTCCGCTTCCTTCATAGGCCCCTGACGGATGATCAGGGTATAAAGAGAACATCCTTCCAGATATTCTTCGATTAAATAGAAATATTCAGAATCTTCCTCCAGATCATAGATCATAGGGATTCCAGGATGATGTAATTCTTTTAAGATCAGAGCCTCCGACCGAAAACTTTCCTGATCCAATTGCTGTCTTGGTACGCATTTAATCGCCCTATATTCCTGTAATCCCAGGTGGACTGCCAGCCATACGGTTCCTGACCGTCCTGTTCCCAATTCACGCAGCAGGCGGTATTTTCCAAATAAAACCGGGTTCCTTATGTATCCCTCCTTTGTCATTGTTACAATATCATCTCATAATCGGATTCTATTCTCTTTTTTGTCACCTGTCTATGGTCGTTATAACTTCTATCCTTCCTTTCCCGAAGGGTTTATAAAAATCAATGTAGGTTACTGTACACCCCAGAAATATTTTTTTATGAAATGATTGATATTTCGCCCCGTAATGTAGTATATTTAAGGTGTGGCAGTCTGCTCTCTGCAGACTGGATCCTCTTTACACCATGGACAAAACCGCCATAGCTGTACAGAAAAACCTAACTGTGGCGGCATATCCAGCATTTGATATAGAACAGGAAGTGATTCGATGAAAATAGAGCGTATCAATGAAAACCAAATCCGCTGCACTCTCAACAGTGTCGATCTGAGCTCGCGCAATATCAACCTTCTGGAGCTGGCATACGGCACAGAAAAGGCAAGACAGCTGTTCCGTGAAATGATCCAGCAGGCTTCCAAAGAACTGGGATTTGAGGCAGAGGATATTCCCCTTATGGTAGAAGCCATTCCTCTGTCCGGCGAGAGTGTTATGCTGGTGATCACAAAAATAGAAGATCCAGAAGAACTGGATACACGATTTTCCAAATTTTCCCCATTCTCTGAGGAATCCCCTGGATCTGAGACCATACAGACGGCAGGAGAGCTCTTAGAAGGGGCCGGCGATGCTTTAAATTATCTGGAACCTGCTTCATTGGAACAAGCGGCAGAGAAAAAAGAAAAAAAGAAAGCTGCTCCTGCAAAAAAAGAGGCAGCTGTATCCAGCTGCCGCATCTTCCGCTTTGACAGCCTGGACCGGGTGACCGAGGCAGCCAAAGCTGCAAAAGAAGTATATAACGGCGTCAACACCCTTTACAAAAAACCAGGCACGCGCCAGTATTATCTGATCGTTCAACGCCAGGAATGTACTGATCTGGAATTTTCCCGTGTATGCAATATCCTGGCTGAATACAGCGTCAAGCTGTCTGGAGACAGCGCATCTCAGGCCTATTTCAACGAACATTACGAAGTCATGGTTCGCAGCCAGGCGCTGCAGAAGCTGTCCTGCCTTTAATCGCTTACGATTCTTTAAAATAGTCTGGATGCCTGCTCCGAAAGGCATCCTCATTGACCTTCCATCGGTTCAGATGGGCGTCCATAACCGCCGCAGCCTGTTCTCCATCACCGCAGCAAATCGCCTGAAAGAGCTTTTTATGATCGTCCAGAATTTGCCAGTCCTTTACCTCAGTTACAGAAAGACTCCGGATCCTGTCGTAATGAATGGACAAACGCTGGCACAGTTCATACGAAAGCTCCTTGCCGCAGATGGAAAACAGCCTGCGGTGCATTTCGTTATCCAGCTCCATAAACCGTTCCGGCGAATCCCCTTTCAGATAAAATTCCTGAAGCTGTATGATTTCATCCATCCACTTCTTATCATGATCGCAGATCAGGCGGCATGCCAGGCGAACCGCTTCTTTTTCCAACGCCAGCCGACAGAATCTTGCTTCCTCCACCAGACTCATATCAATCAAGCTTACTCTCATCCCTCTCTGGGGAAATATCTCAATGATCCTGGATTCCTCTGATAACTGTATGACTGCCTCCCGCACCGGCGTCCGGCTCAGACCAATACGCCCTGCAAACTCCCCGTCATTAAAGGGAGAACCTGGTTTCAGCTCCAGGGAGATGATCTCATTTCTCAGAAGGCGGTAGGCATACTGCCTTGCCGTCTCCCCCGCCTTCCGTTTCTCTGTGCTTCCCTCCACCATGGCTATCTGCGGGCCTGCTTTTCAATAGCTTCCCACAAACCGTTGAGGTAACATGCACCCAAGGCACGGTCGTAAAGCCCATATCCCGGCATAGATACCTCACCCCAGATTGCCCTTCCGTGATCAGGGCGTATGAGGCCGTCAAACCAAATATCGTAAAGTGCTTTCATAATCTCATACATGTCCATGCTTCCGTCAGCGGAGAGATGGGCTGCCTCCTGGAAATCGCCAGGTGCATTGTACTGAAGATTACGCACATGGGCAAAGGGGATCCTTCCCTTTAGGGAACGGATTATGTCAGGAATATCATTGTCCGGATTGCTTCCGAGGGATCCGGTACATAAAGTAACGCCGTTAAAGGGGGCGTCCACCGCTTTCATAAGCTTTAAGATCTTCTCTTTTCCCGTAATGATCCTGGACAGGCCAAAAACAGGCCAGGCTGGGTCATCTGGGTGGATTGCCATTTTTATATCATATTTTTCACACACCGGCTGAATGGCCCTGAGGAAATAAACCAGATTGGAAAACAGCTTCTCCTCGTCCACACCCTCATACATCTCAAAAAGTTCCTTGATCCGTGCCATCCGCTCCGGTTCCCACCCCGGCAGCTCAAACCCATTGGACTTCTCACCCATGGACTCAAACATATGGGCCGGATCGATCTTATCGATCTCCTTCTGGTCATAAGCCAGCACCGTAGAGCCATCTGGGCGTACCTTCGCCAGGTCGGAACGGGTCCAGTCAAATACAGGCATAAAATTGTAGCAGACCACATGAATATCCGCCTGTCCAAGGCGCTCCAGTGTTGTAATATAATTTTCGATATACTTCTCCCGTTCCGGGGCCCCCACTTTAATGGCATCGTGAATGTTTACGCTCTCGATACCCATAACCTGAAGACCCTTCGACTCTGCCTGCTCCTTCATCGCAAGGATCCGCTCCATAGGCCAGGGTTCTCCGGCAGGAATATCGTAAAGAGTAGTGATGACTCCTTTTACTTCCGGTATCTGACGGATCTGTTCTAAGGTCACAGAATCCACTCCCTCGCCAAACCAGCGCAGTGTCATATTCATGGCATGTTCCTCCTTTATGTGAACCATCATTATAATATACTAATATATTAGTTATGAGATGAAAAATTGTCAATATTAAAAAAACAGGCGAAGGCCTATCTACGCCCTCCGCCTGTCCTATGTTTCATTCGAATCACCTGTCAGCAATTATTTCGCTGCCAGAATTTCATTGATCTGTGAAACCAGTGTGTCACAGTCAATTCCGTGCACCATGCATGCTTCTTCCAGAGACTCTCCCTGAGATGCCGGACATCCAAGGCAGTGCATTCCGGCACGCATGAGGACTGGCGGAATACATTCGTCAATACGGATCAGCTCGCCGATCAGCATATCCTTGCTAATTGTCATCATTATTTCCTCCTTCAATTTCTTCTGCTGTAAGTATAACCAGAAACTGGTTCTTTACGCTGGTTCCATCATAATACCTTTTCCCATATTTGACAAGACCTTGTCAATAAATCTTCTCATTAAGATTTATTGACTTGTATACAGTATTCAATTTATAATAGTTGTTGCAAAAGCAACAGATTATCTGGCCATTTTTTAGTAGACTATGGTTGTCCGGCAAAGGCTGGTATGACTGCAGCGCAAATGGGTATCCTAAAAAGGCTTGATTCGCTGCACGATACACAAACTCAAGCAGGAAGATTCCTATACCGCTGCTTACTGATGGCACTACCTACACTCACAGGAGGAAACATTCATGAGAACAGAGTGGATTACATTTAATGGCGGCTCATGGCAGCATGAGATCAATGTCCGGGATTTTATCCAAAAAAATTATACCCCCTATGACGGAGGGGAAGATTTCTTAGAAGGCCCCACAGAAAACACGGCTAAGCTGTGGGAACAGGTAATGGAGCTTTCCAAAAAGGAGCAGGAAGCCGGCGGGGTGCTGGACATGGACACCAGGATCATTTCTACCATCACCTCCCATGGCCCCGGTTATCTGGATAAAGAAAAGGAAACCATTGTAGGATTTCAGACTGACAAACCCTTTAAGCGCTCCCTGCAGCCTTACGGCGGTATACGAATGGCTGTGAAGGCCTGCCAGGATAACGGCTACGAGGTTGATCCTGAGATCATAGATTTTTTTACCAAACACCGCAAGACACACAACGCAGGAGTATTTGACGCATATACGCCGGAGATGAGGGCCTGCCGTTCCAGCCATATCATCACAGGACTTCCTGACGCATACGGCCGGGGACGCATTATCGGCGATTACCGCCGGGTAGCCCTCTACGGCGTGGACGCCCTGATCCTGGAAAAGAAAGAGGAAAAGGATACCACCCGCACCATCATGTATTCCGATGTGATCCGGGAGCGGGAGGAATTGTCTGAACAGATCCGAGCTTTGGAAGATCTAAAGGAGCTGGGCCGGATCTATGGCTTTGACATTTCCCGTCCAGCTGCCGATATAAAAGAAGCAATCCAGTGGACTTACCTTGGATACCTGGCAGCAGTAAAGGAACAGAACGGAGCCGCTATGTCTCTTGGGCGCACCTCTACCTTCTTAGACATCTATGCGGAGCGGGATTTAAAATCCGGGCGATATACGGAAAAACAGATCCAGGAATTTGTTGACCATTTTATCATGAAGCTTCGCCTTGTAAAATTTGCAAGAACCCCTGAGTACAATGAACTCTTCTCCGGCGATCCTACCTGGGTGACAGAGTCCATTGGCGGAGTCGGCATCGACGGACGCCACATGGTAACGAAAATGTCCTTCCGCTATCTCCACACCTTGGAAAACCTAGGCCCTGCCCCGGAGCCCAACCTGACAGTGCTCTGGTCCACCAGGCTGCCGGAAGGATTTAAGCGGTTCTGTGCCAAAACCTCCATCCAGTCCTCCTCTATCCAGTATGAGAACGACGATCTTATGCGGGTCACCCACGGCGATGATTATGCCATTGCCTGCTGTGTATCCAGCATGCGGGTAGGAAAGGAGATGCAGTTCTTTGGCGCCAGGGCAAATTTGGCAAAATGCCTGCTCTATGCCATCAACGGAGGAGTAGACGAGATAAGCGGAAAGCAGGTGGGGCCAAAATACCGCCCGATCACCAGCGAATACCTGGATTTCGATGAAGTAATGGATCGATACAAGGATATGATGAAATGGCTGGCCGGCGTCTATGTAAATGCGCTGAATATCATTCATTACAGCCATGACCGCTACTGCTACGAGCGCCTCCAGATGGCCCTTCACGATAAAAAGGTGACCCGCTGGTTCGCCACAGGGATCGCCGGGCTGTCGGTGGTAGCAGATTCCCTGTCCGCCATCAAGTATGCAAAGGTCAGAACCATCCGCAACGATCAGGGTATTGTCATTGACTATGAAGTAGAGGGAGATTTCCCAAAATACGGAAATAATGATGACCGGGTTGACCAGCTGGCCTCAGATCTAGTACACACTTTTATGAATGATATTAAAGGAAATCACACTTACCGCGGCGGCATTCCCACTACCTCCATTCTGACGATCACCTCCAATGTGGTTTACGGAAAAAATACCGGATCTACACCGGACGGCAGAAAGGCAGGACAACCCTTTGCCCCGGGAGCTAACCCCATGCACCACAGAGACAGCCACGGCGCTGTGGCGTCCTTATCCTCTGTAGCAAAACTGCCCTTTGGGGATGCTCAGGACGGGATCTCCAATACCTTCTCCATTATCCCCGGAGCCCTGGGCAAGGAGGATACCCTGGTATTGGGCGACCTGGAAATCGAGTTAAATGGCTGCGGAGGCGGCTGTGAATCCCACACCCTTTTTGATGGGCTGGATAGAAAATAAAGAAAGGAACCGATTATGAAGAAAATAAGCGAAGCACAGATTGATAATCTTGTTACTCTATTAGACGGTTATGTCAAAGAGGGCGGCCATCACCTGAATGTGAATGTATTCAGCAAGGATACGCTGTTGGACGCCCAGGCTCACCCGGAGAAATACCCTCAGCTGACGGTCCGTGTATCTGGATACGCTGTAAATTTTAACAAGCTCACAAAAGAACAGCAGGATGAGGTTATTTCAAGAACCTTCCACGGTTCAATCTAAAGGAGGCAGCTCTATGACAGGACGTGTCCATTCCATTGAAAGCTTCGGCACAGTAGACGGGCCTGGGATCCGTATGGTAATCTTCTTATCTGGCTGTCCCATGCGCTGTCTTTACTGCCATAATCCTGACACCTGGGATCCAAAAAACGGCACTCCCATGTCTGCTGAGGACATACTGGAACAATTTGACCGTTCCCGCCCTTTCTATCAGAAAGGCGGCATCACGGTCAGCGGCGGGGAGCCCCTTATGCAGCTGGACTTTGTGACAGAACTATTTGAAAAAGCCAAATTGAAAGGAATACACACCTGTCTTGATACCTCCGGAATCACCTTCAACTCACGGTCACAGGCTCTTGTAAGCCGGTTTGACCGGCTCATGGAGGTCACAGATCTGGTTCTCCTGGACATCAAGCACATTGACCCCGCAGAGCATCAAAAGCTCTGCGGACAGCCTCAGGGGCCGGTTCTTGCCTTTGCACGCTATCTGGAAAAAAAACAGATTCCTGTTTGGATCCGTCATGTGGCTGTCCCAGGACTCACGGATCGGGAAGAGTATCTCTACCGCCTGGGCCGCTATCTGGGAACCCTGAAGAATATCAAGGCTCTGGACGTGCTTCCCTACCATGATATGGGAAAAGGGAAATATGAAGAGCTCGGCCTTCCCTATGCTCTGAAGGATATTTCTCCCATGGATCCCCAAAAGGCCCTGGATGCGAGAAAAATCGTACTCCAGGGGATGAAGGATCAAAGATCAGCTTCTGCTGTTCAAAGCTCCAATTGCTCCTAAATTTATACAATATTCGCAGAACCAGGAACGATTTTCCTCTTGAATAATTAGAAATAATAAGATAAAATAGAGGAACATAGAGACTACTTTTAAGGAGGAAATTATCATGGCATATGTAATCAATGATTCTTGCGTAAGCTGCGGAAGCTGTGCAGCTGAGTGCCCAGTAAGCGCTATTTCTGAGGGAGACAGCCAGTACGTAATCGACGCTGATACCTGCATCGACTGCGGTACTTGTGCAGCTACCTGCCCAACCGGAGCTATCTCTGAGGGTTAATTACAGCGCTACATAAAGGGCTCCTTCCTGTGATGGAAGGGGCTCTTTTTATATATTTCCTGCCTGATCTGGAGGTTTTCCTAATCCTCTGAATTATCCTCCGAATTATTCTCCGAATATTCTGGATCTCCATTCCATAAGGGCCTAAAGATGAAAGCAGGAGTATGGCAGAACTGTTACGGAATATGATATAAAAAATGCTGAAAGGAGCAGAAGAAATGAAACAGCCTGTGATCGGAATCACGCCTTCCCACAATCTGGAAAACGGAAACATACGTATGAGCCCGGACTATCTAAAAGCCATCAAAACAGCAGGTGGCCTTCCCCTCCTCCTTCCATTAGACCTGGACACTGAATCTCTTAACCACGTAGTACAGCTTTGTGACGGTTTTCTTTTCTCCGGAGGTCCGGATATCCATCCCTTCTATCTGGGAGAAGATACTCATATCAACTGCGGACAGGTTTCACCCAAACGGGACGCGTTGGAATTTGCCCTCCTTCCCCTAGTCATGGAAGCAAAAAAACCTATTCTTGGAATATGCAGGGGAGCACAGGTGATCAATACCGTTCTTGGAGGGGATCTGTACCAGGACATCCCCAGCCAGACAGAACGAAGCTTTCCCGTCTGCCACAACCAACCCTTTGAGGGCTGTCTGGCAGCCCATCACGTCGCAGTGCGGGAGGGCAGCCGCCTGTACCGTATTGCCGGAAATTCTCTGGAAATTTCTGTAAACAGCTTTCACCATCAAGCTGTCCGCAAAATTGGAGAGGGTCTTACAGTTGCTGCCGTTGCCCCAGACGGAATTGCAGAAGCCCTGGAAATGCCGGATTATCCTTACCTTCTGGCCCTCCAGTGGCATCCGGAACGGATGTGGGAAAATGATCTCACATCTGCCCAGGTATTTAAAAGCTTCATAGAAGCCTGCTGTTCAGAGGATCAATAATATCCCCATCTGCCCTCTCATTGGAAGATACAGACAACCATAAATCCTAAATTCAAAAGGAGGGATTGCCTAATCATCTGATTTTGATGATCAAGCAATCCCCCTTAAAGTCTATCGGTCGATCACCTCTCCGGCCATATGTGCCAGCTCCTCTGCTGTGATCGGATTATCCATCGTAGTCAGTATATAAACCCTTTCTTCCTCCTCCCATATCATACTTTGAACGGAAGAATGCTCCACCTGACTGCTGCCATAGGAAATATAGAGCTCTCCTGCCGCCTCCTTTGCCTTTTCCTCATCGGAAGGCTCATAATCCGGCGGCACAAACATATATTGATCCCTGCTGTATCTAAGGCTGATCCCGCTGTGATCGAATTTCTCGTCATACGGTCCTTCCTCCTCAAAAAGGCCTGTATTTTCCACAGAAATATAAATCTCAGGCTGCCCCTCTTTTTTATAGGTAAAATCCAGGCTCTCGGCAGATTTTACAATATTTCCGGTTTCGTCTGATGCTTCCTGATGAACAGGCACTCCGGTATCAAAGGTATATCCGTTGGAAAACCCTTCCGGCACATTTGTAGGATAGCCCAGCTTATCCTCCATATCCGCAAGCTGGCTGTAGGAAAACTCGTCCTTATGGCTGCTGCTTCCCGATACACTCACAATCCTGCCTGCTGCTACCGCTGTAATACTCCCTGCCGCGCAGATTGCTGCCGCTGTAACGAATATACGTTTTATATTCCATTTCTTCATTCCTGATCCCTCCTCAATCCTTCTATAGACAGCCCTTTTCATAATCTCCGTATCGGATGATCCTGTCTGTATTGATTCTGCCTGTCTCCAAAGGCTTTTTCTGATCCTTTTATCTATTTCTGCATTCTCATGGATTTTTCTCATATGGCTGCCTCCTTTCCTGATGTGGCTATTGATCCGGAAAGCTCCTTTTTTAGATATTCCCTGGCCGTATACAGCCTGGATTTTACCGTTCCCTCCAGACAGCCCATAACAGCTGCCGCCTCCTTTGTGGACAGCTCATTGAAATAATACAGGATCACCGCTGTTCTCTGTTTAACGGGAAGCTTTTTAATGGCCTCATAGAGCTCCTGATCTCTGGAACGGGCCACCACTTCTTCCAATAGGGAACTGCCTCCCGGTTCCTGCTCTCCAAACACTTCTTCCATCGGCTGCTCTCTCCTGCTCTTTTTACAGTACCGCCAGGCCTCCCTGGTCATTGTCTTGTAAAGCCAGCTGGAAAAATGCTTGGGATCCCGGATCCGTCCTCGGTTAGCCCAGCATATCACAAATGTCTCCTGTACAATATCCTCGCTGTCCGCATAGCTTCCGGATATAAGATATGCCATGCGCAGCAGCTTTTGATAGAATCGTTCCATCAGCTGGTCAAAAGCCTGTATGTCTCCCTGTATCATCTGAGCTGCCAGGCTCTCTGTAGCCTGCTCCATGCTGTTCCCTCCTTCCGCCATGTGTTTTGTTTTATCGGTGCACCTGCTATATAGAGGCATTCAAAATGGATTTGGTTCAGGAAATAGGGAAAATTGTAAAACAAAACGAATTTCACTATAAAAAAACTCCTGACTCTGCTGGCAATACCACTAGCAAACAAAGTCAGAAGTTTTTAAACCTTCCTCTATACCGTAACCACATTATCTGTAACAGATCTTACAATCTCCTCCCGCATTTGGGACAAAACTCAAAATCCTCCTCTGTCTCATAACCGCAGGCACTGCATTTTTTCCATGTGCGGTACGTTCCGTTTTCATAACCTGCCCGGCGGTTTCCTTCCTGGACTAAGGTCAGGTCTTTTTCTGTTATGTCAACCTGTTTACCGTGAAGGAGCGCCGTTCCCACCTGAGCATCTAACTCATATATGGTATTACAGCAGGTCGTCTTTACATAAAACTTCCGGTTCCATTTAAACAGAGGGATAAAAAAGAAGCTGAAATACATATAAGTCATAACCACCTGGTAACGGCCATAAGAGCCGCATCGGCTGCATATGACGGTTTTCACATAATCCAGGATCTTTTCTCCCTGACTGATTCCTCCTATGAATATCATGCTGCTTTCTCCGTTGTTATTGATATGCCTTTTTCAGCGCCTTTAAAAGAATCTTCGGCTGCCTGTTGTATGGCGTTACGGGGCATAGCTTCTTTTTCACATCCATCAAGCCGTAAACCGCGATCCTGGCCGCCCGGACAGAATATTCTTCCGTAAATACCATATCCTCTGGTATTTCCACGAACTGGCTTACCATAGCGAAATTGGTGGAGCCTGCAGGGATCACAGGAGGACGGTCGCTCATCTTGCGCGGCTGAAACTGTGCATCCACATAAGGCATATAGCAGGGGATCACATTGATCACCGTCTTCATCAGCTCTGCGATCTTCTCCTCGGAAATGTGGAGGTGATGAAGGTATTCGTTCAGCAGCTCCTGTCCGGTGCAATCTTTCATAGGCTTTTTTACGTAATCCCCCACTGCTTCCGTATAAAGACCGTATCCCCAGAAGATCGTCACATCCTCCGGCTGATTCGCAAAATGGGGCTGAGCTGCCACCACGCTGCTCAAAAGCCAGTTTGAATCCTTAAATGTCATCAGAGCACCGCTTCCAGGCACATTTCCGGTAAATTCCTCTATGGTTTTTAAAATTGCATCCCCACGGCATGTCACCGTAAAACTGAGCCAATTGCTCTCCTCCGGTTTGGAGAAAAATGGACGCGGATCCCCCATGCCCGGCTTCTTAGCCGCCACCTTAGCCCACAGCTCTCCGCTGACAGGCTTCTTCTGAGGCGCAGGAGCTGGTTCATAAAGGCTTCCCAGAGTGGCGCTGTCCGTCATACAGGCATTTGTCATGATACAAATATCATTACGTCTCAGGGAAATGGTTTCCTCTGTCTCTATCACTTTGCTGCCGCATATATTTTCTCTGTTGTCTGTATCTTCTCCGGCGCCTGCATCTTCCTCACTGTCTACATGCTCCGCTCTCCGCTTCAGATAAAGGGTCTTCACGCAGATTCCAGGCCCCTCGGTAAAGTCCAGATCCGTGACCTCACAATTTTCCACAAAATTCACCCCGGCCCGGCGCAGATAAAGCTCTAAGGGACGGATCACGCTGTCGTACTGATTAAGGGGCGTCCTGGTCACTCCCTCTAAAGTCTCGATTCGGCTGAACTCAAAGATCATGCGGTTCATATAGCGCCTGAACTCAAACAGGCTGCTGTGCTTCTGAAATGCAAAGGTAGTCTGCCACATATACCAGAAATTTGTCTCAAATATATGAGGCGTTTCTTTAAACCAGTCTTGGATCGTCAGATTATCCAGCTTGCGCTCATCTGTCATCAAAAGCTTTAAGATTGCCATGCGGTCCGCCTGATTAAAGCCCATGGATCTCACATCTAAAATACGTCCATTGCGATCTACCAGTCTCGCCTTCGCATGGGTCGGGTGGGCATGGTCAAATTCCAGGATCTCCTGAGTAACGCTCTTTCCCGGATCTTTAAGAGACGGTATGGTATCAAAAAGTTCCCAGAAATTCTCATAGGTTTCCTCATTTAGCATGCGCCCTCCCCGGCACACAAATCCTGTCTCTGCAGAACCTGCCCCGTCGTTGCTTCCGCCTAAAATATGCATCCCCTCATAAACGGTGATGTGGTCTGCCGGAAAACGGCAGTCACGGATCAGATAAGCTGCTGCTGCCATGGAAGCCAGCCCCCCTCCAATCAGGTACGCTCTCCGGTCGCCGTAATCCCGGTTATTGATCACCGCTTCCTCGATAGCCGCCATGCGCTCATCTTCCTTTTTCCTTCTGGCTGTCCGAACCTTTCTCACTGCTGCCCCAGCTGCTGCTCCTACAGCGACGGCAGCCAAATACTTCCCCATTTTTTTGTTCATTGTTCCATCCTTTCCTGGGAAACAGCCTGCCCGTTTCACCGCAGGCATATTTGCCTATCGTGATAGATTATTGTCACATTCCAGTTTTTTTATGCCTTTCTCCATTTTCGTAAGCACATTGGACAATGCTGCGAACTGCTCCAGGGTCAGCGCCTCCCCCCGCACAGAAGGAGAAAGCCCCAGAGTCTCGATGGCCTGAGCGATCTGTTCTCTGGTATAGGGAACCTCCGTTGAATTGTTAAGACCGTTCTGAAGGGTTTTACGCCTCTGATTAAAGGAAGCCCGAACCAACCGGAACATCATTTCAGGGCTGTCTACCTGGACTGGCGGCTCCTGGTAACGGGTAAGCCGGATCACTGCGGAGCCCACATTGGGACGCGGGATAAAGCAGTTTGGCGGCACATTCGCAACAATATATGGCTCAGCGTAATACTGAACCGCCAGAGACAGAGCCCCATAATCCTTGGAACCCGGCCCCACCTGCATCCGATCCGCTACCTCCTTTTGAACCATGACCGTTATGTTGTCAATGGGTACATTACTTTCAAAAAGCCCCATGATAATAGGGGTCGTAATATAATAAGGGAGATTGGCAACTACCTTGATCGGCTTTCCCCCATTGTATTCCTCCACCAAACGGTTCATATCCAGCTTCAATATATCCTGATTGATCACCGTCACATTCGGATATTCTTTTAATGTCTCGGCCAAAATAGGGATCAGATTGGTATCAATCTCCACCGCCACCACCTTTGCTGCATGCTCCGCCAGGTACTGGGTCATCGTGCCGATGCCCGGCCCAATCTCAAGGACGCAGTCATCCTCCCTGATCTGTGCCGCTGTTATTATCTTGTCCAATACGTGGGGATCAATGAGAAAATTCTGTCCGAATTTTTTCTGAAAGGCAAACTGGTATTTCTGTATGATCTCAATGGTCTGTTTCGGATTTCCTAATTTATTTTCCATATTTTCCTTACCTGTTTTTATATTTTAAAGGGATAGCACCTTGTATATCGATGCTATCCCATAGAAAAACAAAAGTCAATATGAAAGTCCCTGAGTTTCCTCATTTTGCTGTCTATATCCCATACAGACGGCATCCATTTTCCCAGGAGGCCCGGACTACCTCCTGAACGCTGATCCCCTTTAACCGGGCAATGGCCTCTGCTACATAGGGCAGGTTCAAGGAAGAATTACGTGTCCCTCGGTTGGGAACCGGAGCCAGATAGGGGCAGTCTGTCTCCAGCACCAGAGAGCTTAGAGGCGCATATTCCACTACCTCCACCAGCTTTTTTGCATTTTTAAAGGTGAGGACGCCTCCAATGCCCAAATAAAATCCCATATCCAGGTATTCTCTCACCATTTCCTTTGTGTAGGAAAAGCAGTGGATCACTCCCCCCATATCCCCTGCCTTTTTCGCTTTCATTATATCCAGGGTATCCTTAGCCGCCTCCCGGCTATGTATGACCACCGGAAGCTTTACCTCCCTGGCCAGATCCAGCTGGGCCTCAAACCATTGTTTCTGAATGGCATGTCCCGGCTCCTCCCAATAATAATCCAGCCCGATCTCTCCCACAGCCTTTACTTTGGGATTCATACACTGCTGCCGGATCCATTCGATCCCATCTTCACTCAGCTCTGCGGTCTCACTGGGATGAACACCGAGAGCTGCGTACATCCAATTATATTTCTTTGCCAGAGCCAGGGTACTTTTGCAGCTGTCCAGGCTGGCCGCCACATTCGTCACCGCTCCAATTCCAGCCTCCCTAAGCCCCTCTAACAGGGTATCCCGATCCTGGTCAAACGCCTCATCATCATAATGAGCGTGGGTATCAAATATCATCATCTCAATTCTCCTTCTCACAAACCTCTAAGATCCTTCTGCTGATCCCAGTCCAGGATAAAAGAGCCACTTTCGATAAATCTGGCTGTTCCGTACTGTCTAAGCTTCTCTCCACGGCCTCTGCCAGACGGCGCTCAAATTCCGGAAGCTCCTCCTTCACTGGTTCATCTGTATGTATGATAGATGGGAGTGCGACAAACTCCACCGGACATTTCCCAATCTTTTCCAGGATCCACGGACGGACTCCCGGAAGATCGGAGCAGACGACCCGGAGACCGCAGGCCAATGCCTCCACCACTACCAGAGGAAGTCCTTCATAAAAAGATGGAAGGACAAATACATCTGCCTTGTTCATTCTCCGGGCCAGTTCTTCCTGGGACAGCCTCCCCAAAAATTCCACAGGGTAAGGGCAGGAGGAGGCCAGCTGGCAGATTTCACTGTATTCCTCCTTATTTCCCCAGCCGCCTGCGAGCCATAGGGTAAGATTCTGTTCCCTGATATAAGACATACTCCTTAAAAGGCTCATAACCCCTTTTTTCTCAGAAAGCTTTCCGGCGTAGATCAGCCGCTTTTCCCTTTTTTGCAGCTGTTTTGTTTCTTCCTCCTCGCCAGGCTTTGTTCCACAGGTACAATTACCAATATCTGGGAGAATATGGAAAATGCTGTCGTCATATCCTGCTCCCAAAAGCTCTATTTTTTCCCGATCCGCCCCATAGACCCTTGCCACCTCCTCCATCTGCTCTTGATGCAGACAGAAGATCTGATCCAGCTTCTGTATATTTTCCCGGATATATTCCCTCCATAATCCGTTCTTTTTCATCTGCCTCAGACCGGTTCCATGACATATTCCCGCTACCCGGTGATGAGGAAAGGCTTCCCGGACAATAGATGTCAAAAGATACAGGTGATGACAGAGGATCAGATCCGGGGAAAACTCCTCTGCCGCCTGGCCGATACGCTCCAAAAACGCCGTTCGGAATGCCTCTGCCATAGAGTCGGTCATCTGGCTGTATATGGTACTCTCATAGGGCATCTCATCCGACATGCCGGCTATGGCAAAGGGCAGCTGGCCCGATTGAAAATAAACCGGATAAACCCTTGTCCCCTCAGGAAAATGGAGCAGGTCATCCTGATACACCCCTGCCACCACTGCCTGCTCCTGCCCCAAAGCCGCAAATCCCTTTACAAGGCCGGTCAGGTAAACGCCGCTCCCTGTACTGTGGGGCTTCTGGGCTGTTATGCTCAGTATCCTCATATTGTTCTCCCCTTTTGTGATTTCTCCTTTTTCTTTGTTTTACTGCTCCTTAATTTTATAATACAGCTATTTTATCATATTTACTTTTAAAAATACATACAAAAACTCCCCAGGATCCAAGTCCCAGGGAGTTCCCGTATATCATTATCGTTTCAGACAACCCTTCATTTTCCTTAGCAGATCTCAGCGCCTGCGGGCATGTCCTTTTCCGGACGCATAAGAGCCAGGTTGCCCTCTGCATCCTCTGCGCAGAGGATCATTCCCTCAGACAGCATTCCTGCCAGCTTTGCAGGTTTTAAGTTGGTTACAACCATAACCTTTTTGCCTACCATCTCCTCCGGTGAGTAGTGAGCCTTGATACCGCTTAAAATCTGACGCACCTGGCTGCCGATCCTTACCTGGGAGCAGAGAAGCTTCTTGGACTTTGGAACCGCCTCACACTTAATAATCTCTCCTACCTGGAACTGAAGCTTCGCAAAATCATCATAGGTGATCTCTGCCTTAGGCTCTAAGTCGATCACATCTCCCGCCTCTGCCTGAGAGTCTCCCCTTTCTTCCGCTACCTCATTCTTCGCTGCCTCTGCGGCGTGCATGGCCTCCACTTTCTCCATAACCTCTTTGATGTCCATACGTGCAAAAAGGATTTCCGGCTTATCGGTTACCTTCTGTCCGCTTGGATACAGGCCAAAGGCGTCTAACTGGCCCAGATCCCGCTTCGTGGTATTTAACTGGCTCAAAATACGCTCAGAGGTCTCCGGCATAAAGGAATACAGAAGGGAAGCGCCCATGGTAATAGCCTCTGTCAAATTATACAGCACCGTAGACAGCCGGTCCTTTTTCTCCTCGTCCTTTGCAAGAGCCCATGGTGTGGTCTCATCAATGTATTTGTTGCAGCGGCGGAAAATATTGAAGATCTCGGTAATCGCATCGGCCACACGCAGCTGCTCCATCTTGGCCTCTACCTTCTTCACTTCCTCCAGAACCACCTGCTTCAGATCCTGATCCACATCCTCTGCCCATCCCTTGTCCGCGATCACACCGTCAAAGTATTTGTTGCTCATGGAGATCGTGCGGTTTACCAGGTTGCCCAGGATATTGGCCAGATCAGAGTTCATGCGCTCTACCATTAATTCCCAGGAAATAACGCCGTCATTGTCAAATGGCATCTCATGAAGCACGAAATAACGCACTGCATCTACGCCAAAGAAGTCAACCAGGGTATCTGCATAGAGAACATTTCCCTTGGATTTGCTCATCTTTCCATCTCCCTGGAGGAGCCATGGATGGCCAAATACCTGCTTAGGAAGGGGCAGACCTAACGCCATCAAAAAGATGGGCCAGTAAATAGTATGGAAACGGATAATGTCCTTTCCGATCAAATGCAGATTGGCAGGCCACAGCTTAGCAAACTGCTCCGTGCTGTTTCCGTCACAGTCATAGCCGATTCCCGTAATATAGTTGGTCAGTGCATCCAGCCAAACATAGGTCACATGCTTTGGATCAAAGTTCACCGGGATACCCCAGCTGAAGGTTGTTCTGGAAACACACAGATCCTGAAGCCCTGGGAGCAGGAAGTTGTTCATCATCTCATTTTTTCTGGATACAGGCTGAATAAACTCCGGATGCTCATTGATATACTCAATCAGCTTGGGGGCATATTTGCTCATACGGAAGAAATAAGCCTCCTCCTTCGCCGGTTTTACCTCGCGGCCGCAGTCAGGGCACTTGCCGTCCACCAGCTGGGATTCTGTGAAGAAAGATTCACAGGGGGTACAGTAAAGTCCCTCATAATACCCTTTATAAATATCTCCCTGATCATAAAGCTTTTTAAAGATCTTCTGTACCTGAGCCTCGTGATCCTCATCTGTAGTACGGATAAATTTATCATAGGAGGTATTCATCAGATCCCAGATACGCTTGATTTCAGCTGCTGCGCTGTCTACAAACTCCTTTGGAGTAACGCCTGCCGCTTCTGCCTTCTCCTCGATCTTCTGTCCATGCTCGTCCGTTCCTGTCTGGAAAAACACATCATATCCCTGTTCTCTCTTATATCTGGCGATACTGTCAGCCAAAATGATCTCATAGGTATTTCCGATATGCGGCTTACCGGAAGCATACGCGATGGCTGTCGTAATATAATATGGCTTCTTACAATTCTGACACATGTAAAAAATGTCCTCCTTCTCCCTGACGGAAATACGCCGGAATGCCAATGGCCCCAGCGTCTGTCTCATAAAATAGTTCTTTTTCATCCATCATTTTTGATAATAAGTATAAGCGTTTCCCCCATGTTCGTCAAGATTTGTTCTTCTCATAAGTTGTAATTTCAGCCCATATACTATATAATGCTAAGCAGTTTAACGGTTACCTATGCAAACAATCAAAACCCCAATGGAGGATTTGTTTCAATGAGACAAAAAAAACATATTTATTTTCAATACCTGCTGTCCCTGATCCTGGTGATCTGTCTGGCAGCTGGATGTGCAGCCCCTTTCAGCCCACAGTCCCAAAAGGATTCTCATGAAACTTCCGGTTTTTCCCCGGAAAATGGTTCTGAAGCAGTCCCGGAACACTATGATAAGAACACATTAAAAGCCCAGCAGGACTTTGACCAGCTTACTGAAGATCTGTTTTTAGATGAAGTCAGCCAATCTCTTATTACCCTTCACTATACTCTGGCCGATCCGGCAGCCTATGGCATCACAGATTATGAAGCTGCTCTGGGGACAGTATCCGCAGAGGACAGCCGCCAGGCACTTTCTGACATTAAATCCCTGAAATTACAGCTGAATGAGATCGACAGCCGGCTCCTTAGAAAGGATCAGCTGCTTACCTACACGATTTTATCCTCCTATCTGAATACAGCCTTAAAAAGCGAAGGCATGGAGCTCTATGACCAGCCCTTATCCTCCTCTTTGGGGATCCAGGCCCAGCTCCCTATCCTGCTGTCTGAATATGCATTTTACAGCCGCCGGGATGTAGAGGATTATCTCTCCCTGCTCTCCTCCATTGACACATACTATGAGAGCATCCTTGCCTTTGAAAAAGAACGGTCCCAGGCCGGTCTGGGCCTGTGCGACACTGCCATCGACCGCATCGCTGATTCCTGCAAGGCCTATCTTCTGGACGCTGATCACAGCTTCATGGCAGAGACCTTTACAGAACGGCTAAACCAAGTAGAAGGACTGACCGATGAGGAAAAAAAGGAATATATATCCAAAAACCACAAGGCCATCAATGAAAATTTTGTTCCTGCCTATCAAAACCTCATGGACGGTCTCATTGCCCTAAAGGGTACTGGAACCAACGATAAAGGGCTGTACTATTTCCCGGAGGGAAGGCGTTACTATGAGTATCTGGTAAATGCCTCCACCGGAACTTCCTATAAGGATATTCCTTCCTTAAAAAAGGCTATGAGCGACCAGATGATGGATGATCTCACTGCCATGGACGAACTGCTGACGGAGGATCCCTCCCTGGCCGAAAAGATGTATTCCTATTCCTTCCGGCTGACGGATCCCGACGCCATCCTGGAAGACCTGAAACATCAGTGCCAGAAGGATTTCCCCGCCATATCAGACTATGTGTGCAGCATAAAGCCTGTCCCCTCCGCCCTGGAACCAGTGCTGAGTCCTGCCTTTTACCTGACGGTTCCCATTGACCGTCCCCAGGATAACTCCATTTATATCAACAATGGAACTACAGACAGCGCCCGAAGCCTTTACTCTACCATGGCCCATGAAGGGTATCCCGGCCATATGTACCAAACCCTTTATTTTAACCGCAATAACAAATGTAATCTGAGAAAGCTTCTGAGCTTTAACAGCTACAGCGAGGGGTGGGCCACCTACGTGGAATACTATTCCTACCGCCTTGACAATGGCTTAGAACCAGGCCTTGGGGATCTGCTTCAGCATAATTCCGCCTTTACCCTGGCTCTCTACGCTATTTTAGATGTGAATATCCATTATGAGGGATGGGATATAAAGCAGGTAGGGGATTATCTGAACCAATATTTCCGCATCAATGATCCGTCTGTGATCACCTCCATCTATTATGACATTGCAGAGAATCCTGCCAATTATCTGGAATACTATGTGGGCTATCTGGAGATCTTAAACCTCCAGAGGGAAGCTATGAAAACCCTTGGTTCCCGCTACAGCGCCATGGAATTTAACCGTTTCCTGTTAGATATAGGCCCAGCGCCCTTCAGCGTAATCAAGCCCTATTTTACAGAATGGCTGGTGGGAAGGTAAGGGATGAAAAATACCGCCGCACCGGACGTTACGTCCCGTCATGCGGCGGTATGATCCTAACCTTCCATCTGCCGTCCCAAAAATCCGGCAGCGGTAGCGGCCAGCTTCATTTCCGGATCCCCGAACCGTGCCCGCGGCTCCCGGCTCATAAGGGCCACTGCCCCAATCGCATCTCCTTCGCAGATGATGGGAGCCACCACCTGAGCTGTGATACCTTCTAATTCCTCGTCCACCAGCTGTAAAAAAGCCTTATCCTCTCTGGCGGCCATGACCGTACGCCTTTCGTTGACCGCCTGTTCCAGCTGGCGGCTGATGGTCTTTTGAAGCAGATCCTTTTTAGCCCCTCCGGCCACAGCAATGACCTGATCCCTGTCTGTGATACATACCATAAGCCCTGTGGACTGAGCCATAGCCTCAGCATACTGCACAGCAAAGGCGGTCAGCTCCATCATGGGGGAGTATTTCTTGAGAATGATCTCTCCCTCCCGGTCTGTAAAAATCTCCAACGGTGTCCCTTCCCGAAGCCGCAGAGTCCTGCGGATCTCTTTTGGGATCACTACCCGCCCCAGATCATCAATTCTCCTTACGATTCCTGTAGCTTTCATAAAACTGTTATTCCTCCATTTTGCATTCTTCTATTTGATTATCCTAATATTGATTTTAAATGTAGTATCTGTAAAATGAAGGAATTTATACTTTACTTTGCAAGGGTTGGCAAAAAATCTTATAGCCGTTCAGCTATGCCATTCTCCGCTTATTATATTCATCAGCTGCAACCCGCAGCTGATGGACTGCCTCAAAATCAATATCAAGAGGCAGAGAACAGCCAGGAGCAAAGATCAAACGGTTATCTCCCGATTCTTTGGCCGCCTGCTCCAGTCTTGCAGCAAACCGCTCTTTTACCTCGGAAATATCCCCGTAAAAATCTAAAAATTGATCGGTTCCCGTTACCAATATCTTATTAGTCAAAGCTCTCACCTTAGAAACCGTGGCCCGTTCCTCTTGAGGGACTTTATGCGGTACATTTTCCCAGCTGAAGGCCTGTACCGGATATTCGTTAAACTGCCGGAAGAAAAAGTTCTTTTCCCCATGGATATGGATCAAATTAAACCAGGTACGATCTTTTATATGTTCCAGAAGCTGCATATCAAAGGGACGGCAGAATCGTTCAAACTCTGCTTCTGATAGAATATCAGAATTGCTGTAACGGTTTGCCAGGAAAAATCCATCGGCCCCTGCTTCAATATATGCATCCGCCAACTGAATCTCTGTCTGCACCAACGCCTTCAGCATGGTTTCTACCACATCCGGGTGATGATCCATGTAATATCTTGCTTTTTCAATCCCACCGCAAAATTCCGGTATGGTATGAGCCGGAAGAAAAATGGTTGGGAGGATGGGGACTGTACCCTTATAATGATCCCGCAGCGATCTTACAACAGCAATTTCTCGTTGGAAAACCGGATTTTCTTCCACATTCAATACAGGAAACTTTCTAAAATCTTCAGGGCTGTTTAAAAGATAGCTGTTAAAATACATGATCTGCTTCGTATGAAGCTTTTCCTGGGGAATATTTTCTGACAGATACGTGATGTCAGAACCATATGCCTCCTGAGTATAAACACCATTCGGCATGATCTTAATAAAGTCCCATCGGCTGTGATCCGTCAGCTCAATAATTCTCGAGGAGAACTCCTCAGCACTTTTCCTGTCTACTTCCGGTGTATGCATCCAGCCACAGGCTCCAACATGATCTACTTCCGGTTTGGTTAACATTTCACGGATATGTTCTGTCGCTGTCATATCAATCTCCCTTTCTTTTTCTTTCATCAAATGAATACGTTGGATTTAAAGTAAGCCCTCTGCCTCCTGAAACCTCAATGGACACTCCCGTCATAAAAGAGGAACCATTTCCGCAAAGGAACACGATCGGTCTTGCAACCTCCTCTGTTCTCCCTGCTCGCTGCATAATCGTTCCCTGACAGATATGCTTCATATTCTCCTCTGTGGTATGCTCACTGTTAAATTCTGTCATCGTATAACCGGGCATAACACAATTAACTCTTACATTATAAGCCGCATATTCCCCGCCCATGGTTATGGTCAACATATTGGTAGCCGCTTTCAGGGGGCCATAAAGAGTTGCATTTCCAACAGTCGGACATCTTCCTCCCAGGGAGCTTATATTTACAATGGATCCGCCTCCACATTTCTTCATGGAGCGGAAAGCCGCCTGACAGCCAAAAACAGCGGCCTTAAAACAGATCCCATAAATACGCTCCAGAAGCTCATCTGAATATTCTTCTTCATCTGCCTTTTTTGTCAGCTGAGCTCCCACATTATTTACCCAACAGTCGATCCGTCCAAAATGTTCTTCCACATGAGCTCCAAAAGCATAAGCTTCGCTCTCTTTTGACATATCTACTGCCTCATAGTAAACTTCGCCATATTGAGACAAAAATTCTCCTGCCTTTTGAATTTCCTCTGCTGTCCGAGAACAGATTGCTACCTTCGCCCCCTCCTGTAAAAGCTCCTTTGCTGTTTCCAGACCAATTCCCTTGCTGGCTCCGGTCACTACTGCAACCTTGCCTTTTAACCCTAGATCCATATGATAACCTCCTCCTAAAATAATAAATTTTATAAAATCACTTTTATATACAATAAAATTTTTAAAGTCTTTCTCTCAATTTTGTGTAACAATTCAAAGCATTATCAAAAAGAAACTTTTTGGCTGTTTCACGGGCTCTGTATTCCGTCATATACCCATCTTCTATAAAACGATTGAGCAATCTTGTCAGCTGCTTGCGAAACCAGTCATGAGCAAACCACCAAACCTCCGGAAACATGACTCCATCGCTTCCATACATCACTTTTGACAAGGGAGCACGTTCCAACAGAGCAGCCATACGTTCCAAGCTCTTTACTCCTGATAAATAAAACATGGCTGAAAAATCAGTATATACATTTTCAAACTGAGAAACGATAAAACTGGTATCCTCCTCATGGGGATGGCCTCCATGGAGCAAAACAATCTTAACGCGGTTCAGCACTCTCTTATCCTTTAAAAACTCCACCATATGGATGGGGCTTAACGTTTGAAAATCAACTGCACTCCCGCCTCCCTCTCCTGTATGGAATTGGATCGGAATATCATGCGAAACAGCCGCTTCACAGCTTTCTAAGATCAGGAAGCCGTTCATTATTTTTTCGTCCTCCGCCTCTGCACGGCACTGGCAGATGCGCTCATAAGCTGCCTCCGCCTCCCCTCTGTCAGGCAGACGGATCCCTAATCCTCCTCCATAGGCTGCACAGGATTTTATAGCAATTGCATTCTCCTGTTCAATTTTCTTTTCCAACTCATCTGTATATCGTTTTATAAAAGCAGAAAACGGTGCTTTTTCTTTCCAAAGAGGTTCTGCAGTTCTCTCAATCCTCACAATGTGGCTGCATTTATTTTTTGGAATTGATTGATGAAAGTACGCAATTTCTTCATCGGTGTAAATCGGCCCTCCCAAGGGACTGCCAATTTCCAGGCAGTACATAGCTACATTCTGCTTCTCTGTCAAAGAACGGAAATATCCGGCCGGGTCTTCTCTGTACCGCCTGTCCCGTTCGGCTTCAACTTCTTTCCAATCTGTATTTTCCGGCATATGAAAATACTTTCTCAATTCCTCCATAACTATCCCGTAAAATACCGTATCCCGTGCAAATTCTTCCTGCCTCAAACCAGGAATATATCCCCCGCTTAAATTTCCCCACAAAGGCGCCCGTCCAGGATGAATCCGGTGTACATGGGTGTCTATTGCCGGTATAGCCATAATATCTTCTATGTTCAGCATCCCTTCTGCCTCCTTTTCTGATCCTGTTATAATGGCTCGGAATAACGCTTTAACGCTTCGCCAATTTCCTTCTGGCCATCATGGATCTGAATTTCAAAATATAAGTCCTTCTTTTCAAACGGTTCCAGATAGACTAGGTTATGCTCCTCACGCTCTCTGTTTCTCCCCCATGTCCTGCAGTTGCATGGTTCTAAACCGACTACATAGTTGCTTTGCTGAAGACACTTCCAAAGATTGAACTGATCAAGCCCCTCTGTATCAAATTTAACGGTCGCACCTAATTGCAGCCTTTCATTTACAATGGAAGCATAGGCGAACCCGTTTTCATCCGAATAAACAGTATGATTGTAGGCACATGCCTGATATGCGGGATCCGGCTTTGTAATGATCCCGATCTCTCTCTCCTTCTTTTGAGCCTGCTGGGAAGTAGGGAAACGTTCTTTATAAGTTAAATATAGCTTTGTATTTTCATCTAATAATGGATAACCGAAATTCATATGGTAGATGATCATAAAAGGGATGGGTTTAAATCCTAGATTTTCTACCCGGTCATGAACGCGCACCACATTCTCACCCATTTTAACTGTGATCGTTCTGTTTAAACACACATTTTCTCCGAAAGGCCTGGCTTGGGGAACTTTTGCAGAATAGGTAATAAAATAATCATCACCATCCCAATATGTATTGCAGCTGATCTCCTCTGACGGAAGATTAGAGAGGGGGCCGTGAAGTTCTAAATGTTCTCCCTGATCGGAACACGGAAGCCCCGCCGTATTAATGCCGCAGGTGGCAAACATACCGCCAGAAAAATTATTATTCCATGCAAATTCACCTTGGGTTTTGTACAGAGGAGAGGCTATGCTCAAATTTGAAAGCCAGCATAAGGAGATCCCTTTGTAGGTCATAGAGGATATATCAGAAGCCCTGTCACATATTACAGTAAAATCTAATCCGGAACCATTCCAAATATCAACGGCTCTTACATTGTCCTTTTTTCCTTCCTGCATGACATATCTCTTTGCTCCTGCAATCTGATTCATATGTCCTACCCTCTCAAATATCTCTTTTTTAGATAAATGACCAGCCATTATTTTTTCCTCTCATTTTTTATGTTTGTTTTCATGATACCAGGATTGCAAAAGACATGACTCGGAGCAATCCGGCAGCTAAGAGGTCAAAACCCTTTTAACCCCAACATCTTTTCATTATATAAATGTTACAGTTCTTTTATTCATATTGTATCTAAATAGTTACTTAATGTCAATATATATGCACATAAATATTTCCTATTTTTCACTTTTTGCACAAAAAAAGTGGCTTCTGTCTTTCCAGAAAACCACTTCCCTTTTCTATACAACATATTCTAACGATACCTGATCCCCTCTATAACGCGTAACCGAATAATAAATTGGCTGCCCGTCTGATTTTCCCACATCCATAATACATAAAAGAGCGGCTCTTGTACGGTTGATCTGCAAAAGCTCCAGATCAAATTTACTTGCCAATGTGGCGTTTACCTTTGTATCCCTTTGATCTACTTCTACATTATAATGCAGTTTCAAAAAATCCGGCAGCATGATCGAGCAAAAATCGCCGTCTAAAACCTGTTTAAACCGGTCATAGGAAAGATACGTCGCTGTGTACGCAATGGGAGTTTGCCCTGTCAGCCACATACGCTTTAAATAAATCAGATTTTCCTTATTATCCAAATGAAGCTTCATATTGACTTCTTCCACTGCATCCAGCATGCACAGATCCAAAACCTCAATACTGCACTCCCGCCCCGTACTCTCTATACCTTTTTTAAGGGATTCAATGTCAATATGTACCGGGAGCTCAATCTTCGGCTGAGCCACAAATGTTCCGCTCTTCTTTTTGCGGATCAGCACACCTTCTGATACCAATTCATTTAAAGCCTGTCTTACCGTAGGACGGCTGATTTCCAGATTCACGCAAAATTCTGTTTCAGTAGGCAGCGGATCTCCCTCTTTTAATTTGCCGGATGATAAATCATTTAAAATCATTCGTTTAATCTGGTAATACAGCGGGATTGGGATGTCCTTATTCAGTCTGTATTTTTCCTCCCTTAAATCCAAATCGCTATACCTCCGTTTCACATGATAATAATATTATATTATCATCCCCCTCTACATACAATCTCTTTTTACCAAAATATAACAATTTATCTACTCTACCAGTCCTCCAAAATAAGCTTTTTGAACCTGATCGGAAGCCAGTAAGGCAGCCGCTGTATCATGAAGCACGACCTTTCCCGTTTCCAGCACATATGCCTTGTGCGAATGCTTCAATGCCACTTTTGCATTTTGTTCTACCAAAAGAATTGTAGTTCCCATTTGATTGATTTTTTTAATCTCTGCGAAAATTTCATTAATGATCAAAGGGGCTAACCCTAAAGAAGGTTCATCTAAAAGCAATAACTTCGGTTTCCCCATAATCGCCCTTCCAAGGGCAAGCATCTGCTGTTCCCCTCCAGAAAGGGTTCCCGCTGTCTGTCCTTCCCTGGCTTTTAATTTTGGAAACAATTCATACACTGTCTCCAAACTTTTTTGCTTTTCTTCCTGGGGACGTAAATAAGCTCCCATCATCAAATTATCTTTCACTGTAAATTCTTGAAAAATCTGCCGCCCCTCTGGCGATAAAATAATACCATTTTTTACCATAACACCTGTGTCCCTGTTGGTAATTTCCTTTCCTTGAAACCAGATTTTTCCCTCCTCACAGTGCTTTAATCCCATAATGGTACGCATAATGGTGCTTTTACCTGCTCCATTTGCCCCAATAAGGGTTACGATTTCACCTTCTTCAATCTCGATATTGATATTACTGAGCGCTTTAATTTTTCCATAAGACACAGAGACATTATCCAGTTTTAAAATTGCCATCGTATCAATCCTTTCCCAGATAAGCTTCTATTACAGCTGCATTTTCCTTCACTTCCTGAGGCGTCCCGCTTGCGATCAAACATCCGTTGTCTAACACATAAATACGTTCACAAATATTCATAACAAACTTCATATCATGTTCGATCAAAAGGATCGTATATCCCATCTGCTTCAGACGGTACACCGTCTTTCTCAGTGCCTCGGTCTCGCTTTCATTCATTCCGGCTGCCGGTTCATCCAGCAAAAGAAGCTTCGGATCGCTGGCCAGAGCTCTTGCGATCTCCAGATCCCGCTGTGGGCCATAAGGCAAAGCTGTTGACATTTCATACTTTAAATGCTCCATATTAAACAGCTTTAAAATTTCAATTGCCTTTTTTTCGCAGTTTCTATCCTCCTCTTTCTTTGACCGCGTATTAAATATTGCTGTTAAAATATTCGTTTTTGTTCTTGTATGCATACCAACGATCACATTATCCAACACCGTCATTTTAGGAAAAAGCTTAATATTCTGGAATGTTCTTGCAAATCCAAGCTCTGTAATTTTATGTGGTTTCCAACCAGTAATATCCCTGCCCAGCATTTCGATATTCCCCTCTGACGGGTGGTAAATACCTGTAATGCAGTTAAACAAGGTTGTTTTTCCTGCGCCATTGGGTCCGATGATCCCTACGATCTCTCCTTCTTCAACAGACATATTTACATTCTCAAGAGCTACAAGCCCATTAAAACGCTGTGTCAGATTCTTTACATTCAGAACAGTACTCATCTCTTTTTCCCATCCTTTTTATCTAATCCCAATCTCTGTGCCAGATACTTAAAATTAACGGATCCGAATAATCCCTGAGGTCTCACCATCATTAACACAACTAACAGCACACCATAGATTAACTGTCTATAAATAGACAATCCTCGCAAAAGCTCAGGAATAACCGTCAATACAATAGCTCCTACAAAGGATCCGAAGGTGCTTCCCAGCCCTCCGAAAATAACCATCAACAGCATTTCGTTGGATTTCACACTGGAAAAGTTAGTCGGATCGATATAACCTGTATACTGTGCGTAAAAAGCTCCTGCCACACCTGCCAGCATAGAAGCAATGACAAATACCATAACCTTATACTTAAACACATTAATCCCCATAGCGCTGGCAGCCAGCTCATCATCGCGTATGGCCATAATCGCATTTCCTATACGGGAGTTCATCAGATTCTTTACAACCAAATAAGAAAGAACCACCAAAAGAACTGCCAAAAAATACAGCTGCTGCTGAGACTTTAGGGCAAAGCCAAAAAAAGTCGGCTTTTTGATCGCCATGATCCCTAGAGGCCCCCTGGTCACGCTCATCCAGTTCAGTTCAATAATTCGGATAATTTCACAAAATACCATTGTTACAATTGTAAAATAATAGCCTTTTAAGCGCAGTACAGGAAGTCCTAATAAAATACCAAATAGACCTGCAAGAAGAATTGCTGATAAAAAAGCTGCTTCTGATCCCATGCTTGTCCTTGTTACAACCAAAGCAGCTGCATAAGCTCCAATTCCAAAAAAAGCAGAATGTCCAAATGATACCTGTCCCAGCATGCCGCTTAATAGATTCAATGACAGTGCTAAAACCACATACATGAGCGCAATGGTTGCTATGCGGATCACATACTGGGAAGTCAAGATAAACGGAAATACCAGCACTGCCAAAGAGAGCAACACAAGCAAAGGCTTTTTATATTTAAGAATAAATTCACTAAAACGTTCAACCATTATCCTTTCCTCCGCTTATACCTTATTAATCTGCTTCTTGCCAAACAAACCAGTCGGTCTAAATAAAAGCACTACGATCAGAACAGAAAATGCGATGGCATCGCGATAGCCGGAGCTGATAAATCCTGCCACCAAAGTTTCCAATACTCCCATACAAAGTCCGCCTACAACAGCACCAGGCAAAACTCCCACACCGCCTAAAATGGCCGAAGCAAAAATTTTCATGCCGATCATGGAGCCCATTGTAACGTCAATGGTCTGATAATACATTCCAACCAAGCTTCCTGAAATACAGGCCAAAACTCCTGCTGTCACAAAGGTCATCGCAATAATCTGATTTGTATTGATCCCCATCAGCTTTGCTGCTTCCATATTCTGAGCAGTACAGCGCATTGCTTTTCCCAGTTTTGTCTTATATACGATAACGGAAAGGATCATCATTAAAATACATGCAACCGTCAAAATGATCACCTGTGTATAACTGATCACCGCACCTCCAACTGTAAATCTTCCAAAATCAAGCTTATTGGGGAACGATTTGGATTCGCTTCCAAAGCAGATCATAATCAGATTATCCATAACCATAGACATTCCCAATGTAGTGATCAATGCTGACAGCTTAGGCGCTCCCTGCTTTCTCAATCTGCGAAGGGCAAAACGCTCTAATGCAAATCCGGCAAGGCCTGTCAGAAGGATGCTTCCAGCAAAAGAAATCCAGAAATTTCCAGTTGCTAAATAAAGCATTAATGATAAATATGCGCCCAACATATATAATGATCCATTTGCAAAGTTGGTCAGCTCCAGCACACCAAATACCATAGTAAAACCAATTGCCACCAGCGCATATGTACTGCCAATTGTAATTCCATTGACTATTTGCTGTAATAACATAGCATTCCTCTTTCCTGGAAAGGAGGCAGGATGCTGCCCTGCTTTTGCTGTATCGCAGCATCCTGAACCCTATCTTCTTTTATCAAAAATTAATTGACTCTTGTAAACGTTCCGTTTCCTACCTCAAATGCATAGATTCCTTTCAGCATTTCCTTTGTTTCATTGAAGGACATATTGTAGCCAGAGATTCCATTGAACTCTCTAAGAGAACCAATCTCCTTTCTCAGCGCCTCTCCGTCTGTTCCCACTTTCTCTATCGCATTCATAAGGATATTGGTAGCGTCATAGGAAGAAGCTGCAAATCCGTCCGGAATCTCTCCGTACTTCTCCTGGAATTTTTTAATAAAGAACTTCGTTTCTTCATCCACATCAGAAGCATTAACACTATCCTCTGAAAAATAAGGGATAGAGCTGAGAACGATGGCTCCGTCTGCCTGATCTCCTACAATATCAAGAAGCTCTTTCTTCAAACACATTCCCGGGCCAACCAGCTGTGCGTCAATGTTCAGATTATGTGCCTGGATAAAGATCTGCGCCGCCTCATTATATGCTGCAGAAGCATAAATGATTTCAGCTCCCGCTTCTTTTACCTTTGATAAAATAGGCGAAAAATCTTTAGTAGAACCAGTTACATATGATTCCATAGCCACTACTTCTCCCCCGAGTTCTTCCCATTTCTCCTTAAACAAGTCGGAAGCCAAAACACCCTGATCTGTATTCTGATAGATAATAGCCAGCTTCTTAGGGCCTGTTATCTTTAGCAATTCCTCTGAAAAAAGAGGGCCTTCATATTTTTGGCTTATTACACAGGAAAACATAAATTCACCCATTGCCGGGAAATCTACATGAGAGGCATTGGGACTGAGCAGCAGCATCTTTGCCTCCTCAAAAACAGGGGCGGCTGCCATTGCACAGGAGGAAGAATAGCTCCCAAGTCCAGCGATCACGGTAGGATCTGCTACAATTTTATTAGCCACATTCACTGCCTCTGTCGCATCGCCTTTATCGTCATGGAACTCTGCCACATAAGAAGTTCCATGTTCTTCGTTATAAAGCTCCAAAGCAAGCTCTGCCCCTCTTTGAAGCATAAGTCCATACTGCATTTGATCTCCTGTTAAAGGGAAAAAATACGCCAGTTTATTTTTTCCCTTCTCCTCTGTTTTCTCAGACACAGCCTCTGTTTTTTTAGAGGATTCCGGCTTCGCCGTCCCTTGTCCTGCTGCACCACAGCCGGACACGATCCCTGACAGAATCGATACTCCTATTGCTATACCTGTCAATTTTCTCCACATTTTTCTCATCCCTATTTCTCCCTTCTTTTGTAAAAATAATATTTCCTTTCAGCAGTGACAGCCTTTACTGTCCGTCGTTATGTTATAATATACCATCTTTATGTCATTTTGTCACTATCTTTTGTATAATTTTTTCAATTGTTATTGGATTAACGATTTTTTATATCTCCATTATGCCTTTATTTTTAGGTATTATTCTGTTTGTGCACGACATATTTGCCACATACATAGGCTTTCATATTGTAATGTATATATGACATTTTTCACGTGCACGATATACCAGTCTCCATGTGCATCGGAGATGTGCCAAGGCAGACATAATCGGGTAGAAGGTAAATAATTATTTTATTTACCGTCCTCCCACACCACCGTACATACGGTTCC
>CABQJX010000014.1 GCA_902464595.1 uncultured Lachnoclostridium sp.
ATATTTGTTTCATCGACTCTGCTTTGGAATGCCGGGCTGGAGGAAATGTTTCAGCGGGTATATGACAATGGATTTGATGGAATCGAACTTTGGGCGCAGCATTTTTTTACAAGAGGGTATGACGCACAGGAGTATCTGCGTCTTCAGGCATTGTATCCTTTAAGAACCTGTGTTCACAGCTGCAGCTGGGATCTGAATCTGGCTTCCATGAATCAGGGGATCCGCGAAATGTCCATAAAACAGGTGGAAACATCTATGAGGCTGGCAGCAGAATTGGAAGCATTGGAACTGACCGTTCATCCGGGGCATATGACACTTCCGGGCCGGAGAGAAGAGAGCATGAAACTTCTCCAAGATTCCTTAGAGCAGATCGGAAGGCTTTCTGAACAGATCGGAGTAGATGTTTCCTTAGAGATCATGGAAAAGATCCCGAAAGAATTTGTAACAGATGCACAGAGCATGAAGGAATCAGCAGGAAGCAGAAAAAAACAGTTTTTCTATACGCTGGATGTTGCACATTGCGACAGCGAAGAAGAACCATTTCACATATTAGATCATCTGAAACGGATTTCTAAGATCCATATCAGCAACCGAAAAGGAGGGTGCTACCATACTCCATTAGGAGACGGTGACTTTTCTTTTAAGGAAATGCTTCCCAAACTTTTTGCATATGGACTCCCTCTGGTAACAGAAGGTTATGACGACAGCAGGGATTTTCATAGATTTACGGAAAATACAGCTTTTTTAAAAGCAAACGGAGGACTTTAAAAATGAAGAAAAAAATGGCACTGATCTTAACAACAGCAGCAGTTATGGGACTTGCAGGATGCAGCGGACAGACTGCTAAAACAGAAACAACTGCGGCATCAGCTGCTGAAACAACCAGCGAGCAGACTAAACAGGCAAAATCAGAAGCAGCAGAAACAACAAAAGCTTCTGCAGAGGCCACAAAGAAAGATGTATCCGGAAAGATCACATTATATACTTCCCAGCCAGAGGAAGATGCCCAAAAGCTGATTGATGGTTTTAATAAGAAATGCCCGGATGTAACGGTAGATGTATTCCGCTCCGGAACAGAAGAAGTAGTCAGCAAAGTTTTAGCAGAGCAGACAGCTGGAGCTGTTCAGGCAGATGTACTTTTAGTAGCAGACAGTGTTACATTTGAAACTTTAAAAGAACAGGATATGCTTTTATCTTATGAGTCCCCAGAACTGAAAGGTATTCCAGAAGAATATATTGATAAAGATCATATGTATGCAGGAACAAAGGTGATCACGACTGGCATTATATACAATACCGACCTGGTAAAAGATGCACCAAAAAGATTTGCAGATCTAACTGGGGAAGCATTTAAGGATACAGTGATCATGCCAAGTCCGCTGTATTCCGGCGCAGCAGCTTATAATCTGGGTGTACTCAGCCGCAATGAAACATTAGGCTGGGATTTCTTCCAAGGATTAAAGGACAATGGAATTACCGTAGATAAAGGAAATGGAGCTGTACAGAAAGCAGTAGTAGCAGGAGAAAAGTCCTGTGGTATCCTGGTAGATTATATGGCAAACCGTTCTAAAAATGATGGTGCCCCTGTAGAGTTTGTTTATCCGGAAGAAGGTTCACCAGCTATTACCGAACCGATTGGTGTGTTAAAAAATTCCAAAAACCAGGAAGCCGCAGAAGCGTTTATAGATTTTGTCCTTTCTGATGAAGGCCAGGAACTGGCAGCTTCCATTGGCTATACACCTGTAAAAGAAGGTGTAGAAGCACCAGAAGGTCTGAAGTCGATCGATCAGATCAAAACGATCAGCTCCGATACAAAAGAACTTTACAGCAACCGTGAAGCAGATAAAGAGAAATTTTCTGCAATCTTCCAGTAATAGCAGGCAGAAAGGGGCAGCATTGTTATGAAACATAAAAAAGTCTTAGGCAGTACAGGGCTGCTGCTGTTTTATCTGGGAGTGTTCCTAGTATTTATAGCACCGGTGATCCGTTTGCTGTTTATGAGCCTGAAAGGAAGTGAAAGTTATGGATTTTCCAATTATCAGGTACTTTTACAGGAAAAGCGGACCAGAGAGGCAATCTTTAATACGATTCTGATCGCTGCTTCCTCTACATTGATCGCAATAGTGGCAGGCAGCGGACTGGCTCTGGCAGCAGCTTATACCAATATAAAAAGAAAAAGACTTTTAGAATTACTGGTGCTGCTTCCTTTCATTATCCCGTCTTATATTATCACTCTTTCCTGGAGCAGTTTTTTAAGTAAAAAGGGGATCGTAAATCAGATCCTTGGAGCAATAGGAATCGGCCCAGTGAATATTTATTCCATTGGCGGTATTTTACTGGTAATCGGTATCTGTAACATCCCCATTGTATATATGAGTGTGGTTCATATGTTGCGGCGCATTCCAAAAGATCTGGAATGGGCGTCCAGAGCCTGCGGATTTGGTCTTTCTTATACACTGATCCATGTGGACCTGGTACAAGTACTTCCTGCTATTATTGCAGGCGGACTTCTGGCGTTTTTATCAGCCATTGACAACTTTTCTGTGCCGGCATTTTTAGGGATCTCTTCTGGTATCCCGGTGCTTAGTACGTATATTTACGAAAAAGCAATTGGATTTGGACCAGATGCCTTTCCTCTGGCAGCTGCTCTTTCTGTTTTTTTATCTGTGATCGCAATAAGCGGTACTTTGCTGGAAACAACATTTTTGGGTAAAAATGGAAAATCGGAAAGCATTAAAGAGGATTATTCCGTACGTATTGAACTGGGAGAATCAAAACGAAGGGTACTGGAATGGGGGCTGATCGGAACATTAGGTATATTAAATCTGGTTCCTATTCTTGTAATGATCAAAAGTGCATTTTTAAAAACTTATGGTCTGAAAATGACATGGGACAATCTGTCGCTTAAAAATTTTATGTTTGTATTTACAAACAGAGGTGTTCTTACTGCTGTCAGAAACAGTATCCTTTTGGCACTTGTGACCTGCGGAGTCTGTATTGTTGTGGGAACTGCAGCAGCATACATGAAAGTAAGAAGAAACAGTAAAGGGGCTGAAGCTATGGAAAAATGTGCTTCACTGACTTATGCCATTCCGGGTATTGTTCTTTCTCTGGCAATGATCTTCCACTGGGTAGAGCCCCTTCCGGGGATCCGCCCGGGAGTATATGGAACTATATGGATCCTGGTGATCGCATATATAACCAGATACCTGATCCTTCAGATCAAGGAAAGCACTACTGCTCTTATGTCTGTAAATCCGGAGCTGGAAGAGGCAGTACGTGTCTGCGGCAGAGGCAAAAAGGCTCTCTGGCAGCAGGTATTGCTCCCAATGCTGGCACGCCCTATTTTATCCGGATCCTTTTTGATCTTTGTATCATCACTTACAGAACTTACCTTGTCATCTATGCTTGCCAGTGCAGGCACCAAAACCATAGGACTTACTATTTTTAACTTCCAGCAATCAGGGGATTATAATCTGTCAGCAGCTATGTCAGCTGTGATTGTTGTAATGGTTCTTACAGGCTATTGTCTGATCGCTTTAAAACCGGCAGAGAAAAAGAAGAGAGGAAAAGAACATGAGTCTTTATTTAGAGCATGTAACCCAGAAATTCGGGCAAACACTGGCGCTTAATGATATTGATCTGGAAATACGAAATGGAGAATTTCTGGCTATTTTAGGGCCTTCCGGATGTGGAAAGACCACACTTTTGAGGGCAATCGGTGGGTTTGCAAATCCTACAGAAGGCAAGATCCGGATGGATAATGTGATCTATTCAGGAAATGGGAAAATGGTTCCGGTAGAGCAGCGAGATCTGGGAATGGTATTCCAGTCCTTTGCTTTGTGGCCAAATATGACAGTACGCCAGCATGTGGAATTTCCCATGAAAAGTCCCAGGCAGAAACATCTGACGGAGGCCCAGAAAAGTGAAGCAGTAGATGCAGCTATTGAAAATATGGGATTAAAGTCTTATGAATCCCGGTATCCGGGAGAACTTTCCGGAGGACAAAGGCAGAGAGTTTCTCTTGCAAGAGCTATTGTTGGAAAGCCCTCCATTCTTTTAATGGATGAACCTTTAAGTGCTTTAGATGCAGAATTAAAGATCAGTATGCGCCGGGTGATACAGGATGTTCACCGTATGACCGGGGCGACCATCATTTATGTGACCCATGACCAGAGCGAGGCCCTTGCTATGGCGGATCGTATACTTATTATGAAAAATGGAAAAATAGAACAGTTGGGAACACCGAAAGAAATCTATCTGCATCCACAGACTGAATTTGCAGCTTCCTTTGTAAGCAAATGTAATTTTGTGCGGGGACAATGGGACGATCCGTATTTTAAGGTAATGGATCAGTCACTTGTATATACCGGATCGGAAGTAGCACAGGCTTTTAAAAACCATGGTCTGTTTCCGGTCCGTCCGGAACAGTTTCGTATTGTAAAAGAAGGGAATGGCATTCCTGCAACTGTAACCAACAGGCAGTATAGCGGCAGAGAAATCCATTATTCGTTAAAATGCGGAAAAGATACATTTACAGTATACGCAGGAAGCAGAGAACAGTATGAGCCGGGAGAACAGGTAAAACTGGTTTACCAGGCATCATAAAAAAAAGAGGAATAGAAGATGAAGCTGTTATTTGATCTTCACACACATACAGTGGCCAGTGGCCATGCGTTTAGCACATTAAAAGAAAATATAGAAGAGGCAGCATCTAAAGGCTTAAAAGCAATGGGAATGTCGGATCATTACAGTGCTATGCCAGGATCTACACAGCCTATTTATTTTACCAATTTTAAGTCAATTAAAGAAAAGATAATGGGAGTCCATATTTTTACCGGTATGGAAGCAAACATTGTAGATCTGGAAGGTAAACTGGATGCGGAAGAAGACGTTTTAAAGAAAATGGATTATGTGATCGCCAGTCTTCATGTACCCTGCATAAAAGCAGGAACAAGAGAAGAAAATACCAATGCATTGATCGGAGCTATGAAAAATCCTTATGTGAAGATCATTGGACATCCGGATGATGACCGTTTTCCTCTGGATTATGAAAAACTGGTAAAAGCGGCAGCAAAAGAAAAGGTGGCTCTGGAAGTAAACAACAGTTCTTTTTCTCCGCGTACTGGCAGACTGAATGCCGATAAAAATCTTCCGGTGATGCTATCTTTCTGTAAAAAATATAAGGTTCCAGTGATCGTAAACAGTGATGCCCATATATTTTACGATATAGGAAACCTGGACAGGGCAAAAGAAATGTTAGAAGCCTGTGAATTTCCGGAAAAACTGATCCTGAATACGAAATTAAAAGGGCTTTCTTATGTACTGAATCTGGAACGGGAAGAAACAAGAGAAAAATATGATCATATGATCTATTAGTACAGTTATTTACGAAAACGATATACTAGTTTCATGAGAGTATGGGAGAGTCTATGAAAGTTTTTCTGTAAATAAGGATTTTAAAGGTCTTCTATGATAAAATAATAAATCATAGGAGGCCTTTTATTATGACAAAAGAATTGAGAGCTTAAATGCCACCTACCGGAAGCTAAACCGCCAGAGGAGCGTATTCCCAAGCGACACTGTGCTGCTCAAGGCTCTGTACCTGTCCGCTTTTGAGGCCACAAAAAAGTGGACGATGCCGATCCGCAACTAGGGGCAAGTTTACGGGGAACTGAGCATCATGTACGAAGGACGGCTACCGGAATAATCCAAAAAATTTTAACGAGACAGGCGGAAAAATCCGCCTGCTCTTGACATGCACTGACAGTGCTGTTATATATGAAACGAGGGCTGAAAGCTCCCAAAAGGAACCTCCAGCCCCATTATTATCATAGAAGATCTTAATTACAATCTTTTCTTCACACGCTCTCGGAGAATCTGCTCTGCTAATGGCGGACTACCTCCAATGGTTAAGCGACAACAATACTATGCTTCGCTACAGGAATCACCATAGGAAATCGTTTCAGGTGGAGTCTGCCAATTGATCAAGTTCTTCTTTGACACCTTGCAAATCGTTCCATGCGGTGTCACTAACACAACCTTTGCCGCAGCTTCATTGCCAATTTTGTCATACAGTCTGCCGGCGCTCATGGAATCTCCCATTACTGTATATGAGCTATTCGCCACATACCCAATGTCCCCGATGCCTTTCATAGAAACTTTGATTGCTTCTTTGTCGTACTTGTTGTCTGGTTCTTTTGTGAGCTTCACTTTCATGCCCGGCTTTAAAAATTCATTGCCGTGATAATACTTTGTTCCTGTCAATGTGATAAATACTTTTGCCATAACTGCTCTCCTTTACGAGTCATAAAAATCTCATCATCAGTTCTATTTATATCCAAAGGATACTCTTGCCAATCCTTCCTTGGCTTCAAGCTCTGCGAATAGATCCAACACTCTGCTCACACTTTTTCTCTTTGCCCGATTCTCTGCCTGACGATAATATTTTTTCTGTTTCTTCGTTCTCTGTGGCAGATTCTTATAATCAATCTGTTCAATCTTCTTTGCCTCATCGTGCTTTGCAATATATCGAAGATGCTTGTATGGAGACTGATTTCTTGGGACGTCAGCCTGCACATGGTAATGAGCTGTCTTGGCTTCCTCCATCGTCAGAGCCTTTCCGGCAAAGGGGCAATGCAGCAGTTTGAACCAGTCATAATGGTATCCATATGCAATCTTCCAGACCGCCATATCTGTAAGTACATAGAGATCCGTACCATCATATTCGATCTGAATATTGTTAGCTTTTGCATATTGCTCTATTTGAAAAACATATTTTCTATATTGGGGCGGATAATCAGCCAGCTTCTCTTCATTTAAAATAACTTGCATAACTGACTGCAGATTCCCTGTGCTTTCACATTCGCTCCATCTTATCCATGTGTATTCCTGCTGCTCTTCGTCCAGGCTTCCTGCGTACAGCTTTAACTTTTGATTTGATGGTGTGAAATCTACCCGCCAGTTATATGATGGTGTATTTACAAGTAAAAAATTCTCACCGGCTTTTACCTCAATATCTGAATCCGCAAACATTCCTTTAAGCTCCGGCTTTAAATTTTTATAAATGTTATTCAGACTGCAGCAACATTTACATGGTCTGTAATTCTTAATCTTTTCATCGTCCATATCAAATGCTGTCAGGGATTCTTCATCAATTCTGTCTAAGTATCTGCATCCTGCTCTGTGATATATTTTCGATTTCTTGCTCATCTGTGCTATCATTTGTCTTTCCTCCGTTTCCATCTCTTGACGATTATTTTTTCATTTAAAAAGAGCCATCCCGGAGGGCTTTTTCTTTTGCCTCTCTCAGGATGACTCTATTATGCCAAATTACAAGTCCATAAATCTCCCCTTATACATCGAATCTTTGTTCTGTTTTCGCCTGTTTTCTTTCAATTTTCTTCTCTGTACTGGTCTGCAAGCCTCTTGATTTCTTTTCTCACTTCTTCCACCATATTTTCCGGTCCTATAATTTTTGCTCCTTCTCCCAACGCCATAATCCAATGTATAAAGTGACTGCTTGCTGCCACCTTGACTGTAACCTTAAAATGATCCCCATCTGTTTTGCGCATTTTTACATCTTTACCAAAACGGTCTATCATGACTCCCGCAAAGTGATTGGTGCAAAGAATCTCCACATCCTGTTCATCACCATCAAACATATTGAACATCTTTTTAGCATAAGCTGCCATGTCGACTTCTTTGAATTTGTATCTTCCTTCACGTTTTGTATTCTCCACCTTGATGCAAAGCATTTTGTCCACACGATAGTGTTTTATCATATCCGCTTCCGAATCATAGCCTACCAGATAATAATTTTCGTCATTCCAGGATAACCCCCAGGGACTGATCACATATCTTGCTCCGCCCCTGCGAAGTTCCGGCTGTTTCTTAATATTCCACTGGAAATACTGGAACGATATCTTTAAATTCTGAGAAATTGCATTATGGATTGCATCTACGTTTTCCATAATATCATTGTTCATAGATTTCACACGTCCTGCCACATACACCTGACGCTGGAGTTTTGACGCATCATGCTTGCTTGCCAAATGCTCTATCTTTTTTATCAACTCATTAGACTTTTTCTCTGTGATAAACTTGGCAGATGCCGCAGAATCAGCCAACAGTTTCAGCTCTGCAATTTCAAAATTACGATTTACGACCTGATAATGAAATGTCTTTCCATACTGCGTCTTTTTTATTTTTATTCCAAAATCATCCAACTGGGCAATATCATCATAAAGGCTTTTTCTCTCTGCCGTCACATTGTTAGCCGACAGCTTATCAATGATTTCCTGCAGCGTAATATCGTGATCTGCATCCGTATTTTCCAACAAAATCTTTGCCAGATATAGAATCTTGAGCTTCTGATTGCTTCTCGCTCCCCGCCTTTGAACTTCTGCCTGAGTTTCAATATCGTCTGCCATAGAAACACCTCCGGTATGATTTGGTATATATGAGAAATGATCCGTGTCTTGCTTCCCATATATTGAAGTGTAGAAATTTCGTTATATTGATTCATTTCATTCACCTCAATGTTTTTTCAATTTAGGTTAATATAGTTTAGCCATATACATCAGTGCTTCCTCTTTTCCAATGCCAACCCAATCAATCGATCCGCCTGATCTGCCATGAACAGCGGGATATTCAGCACATCATCGTCCAGTTTCAGATTGTCCAATGAGAAACGGATGCGAAGCTTGACCTTATCAGGGAACAGTTCCTTGAACTTCTTCATACTCTTGCTGGTTGTGTTGGCTTCGGATTTGACCTCCACGGGGAGGATGTCGTTCTCCCGCTGAATGAGGAAATCTACCTTGTAAGGTGGGTTGTTCTGGCTCCAATAACGGGGCATGACTTCAAACTGAGTAATTAAAGTCTGCAACACAAAGTTTTCGGTTAATGCGCCTTTGAATTCAGTAAATAGGCGGTTCCCTTCGCCAAAGGCAGTGGGGGCCAACTGTGCCAGACGGCGGAGCAGTCCCACATCTACCAAATAAATCTTGAAAGCGGACAAGTCATCGTAAGCTGCAATCGGCAAGCCGGGAGCTGAGCTGCGATAACTTTTATGCACCAGACGGGCATCCACCTGTTCCAGATACTGCGCCAGATTTTCATCACCGTTGGCAAGTAGAAACTCAGCGAAGGTCATTGGGTCAATCTGCATGAAGTTGACCTTGCCTACTGGAAAAGAGGAAGGATTCGCCAAGGCGATACCTAACAGAGAACCGGCGCAGGCAACATGGTACTGCGGTGCGTTCTCGCAGAAATATTTCATGGAGTTAATGACTTTCAGGCAGTCCTGTACCTCGTCAAAGATGATGAGGGTCTTTTCTGGCAATATCTTTTGACCGCTTGCCAGCATAAGGTTTTGTAGAATCCGGTCCACATCCTTGGTTGTTTCAAAAAATTGTTTATATTCTTCGTTTTCGTCGAAGTTAAAGTAGGCTGTATTTTCATAACGGCGTCTGCCGAACTCTTTCAGAATCCAAGTCTTACCAACCTGACGTACGCCCTTCAAGATTAAAGGCTTGCGGTAGGGAGAATTCTTCCAATCCAGCAACTTTTTTATATAAAATCACCTTTTCTTTCTGCAATAGTGCCTGAACAACTCTATTGTAACAGAAAAGTGATTTTTTATATAACAATTTGACTCCACCTGCAAAGCAGATGGGTTTTGGTTTCAGGCATTTCCATTTTTCGGAACACGAAAAACTACAATACCCTCAATAGACTAAAGTCCATAACACAAAAAGCGCCATAATCCCTTTTAAGATTCTGGCGCTTTTATCCTGTTCCTGAGCGGATTCGAACCGCTGGCCTTCCGCTTAGGAGGCGGACGCTCTATCCTGCTGAGCTACAGAAACATTCTCGGACTGACAAACAATCCGACTTCTATAATACCCTATAGGGGCTAAAAAAGCAAGCACTATTTTCTTTCCTTACCGTATTGGGGGCAGTGGATCAGCCGTCTAAAATACAGCTGTCCCCTGCATCCACACCTGTCCTTTGAAGCGGCGCCCCACCGCCGGTTCGCCTAAAAGATCCTTTTTATTGATTGCAACATGAAATACCATATCATTGCACTCAAGCTTCAGATCGTAGATCTCCTCACCTGTAAATCGGTTGGATTTCGTCTGGATCTCCAGGATCTCCCCGATCACGGCGTACTGATCACACTCGATACCACAGGGCATAAAACATGTCTCGATGATGGAGTAAATATCCTCCCTTACGATCCGCCGCGATACCATGGCATAAAGATCAATATCCTCCACGGTTAATGTCTCGATCGCTTCCTCATCTCCCCGCTTGGCAGCTTCCAGCAGGCTGGTCCGTTTCTTGGCTGCCTGACGTGAATCCTCTGCCTGCTTTTTTGTCTTATTCACAGGCAAAAGCACCTTTCCCTGAACAGACAAACCGGATAGAGCAGCCCCCTTTGTCCGGAAGGACTGGCGGATGCTGTGGCGCATACGGTATTCCATGGTATTTTCCATGTAAAAGATCAGGGAAATTCCCACCCTATATTCATCCAGAAGGCCTGCATAAGTCTCCTTCTCTGCATGCCGCTGGATAGAACATTCTGCCTCAGAGCTTATGTCTGTACTAATGACATAGGGAAAATAGTATTCCCGCTTAAACGTACCTCTGGGGCTCATCTCTCCCACCAAGGCCACTCCCATTCCAGGGGCCACCTCCGCGCGAAGCTCACAATAACGGCTTCCATCCATCTGTGGCAGATAACCGGATGTCTCCGCCTCCTTAACCAAACGCCTCAACAGCTTTTCTGTCTCCTGTCTTCCTTTATAAGCGCTGAATCCAATAGTCCGCATAAACTTATGCATTTCTGTCACCTTCTTTCAAAAATCCAAATTTCAGAAACCTCTAATATCATATACCACTTTAAAGGATATTACCAGCATTTTTTGAAAACCTTGCAGCTGGGATCTACGGGGCCCCATCCGTCATTCCTGAATTTTCAGGTTCTTTTATGCTCTTATATATTTTTCATTGCTACATGATAACCGTTTATCTGTATCTCTCCTTGTCCGTTTCATTTTTTGTCTAAATCTTCGTATAGCGTAACCGTTCTTGAGAGTTCTTGAGTTTTTCTTCCAGCTGTCCTATAATAAGTTAAGAAATTCAGCAATCAGGAAACAATATGCTTTTATACCTTTATAATAACCATTGATACAGGAGGTCTCATATGAAATGTGTATTATCCATTGCCGGAAGTGATTCCAGCGGAGGTGCAGGGATCCAGGCAGATTTAAAGACCATGATCATGAACGGTGTTTACGGAATGAGCGCTCTGACCGCTTTAACGGCACAGAATACCACAGGAGTTACAGCTATCATGGAAGTTACCCCCCTTTTTCTGCGTCAGCAGATTGATGCGGTTTTTGAGGATATACGCCCCGATGCAGTAAAGATTGGCATGGTGTCTTCCGCTGCTCTGATCGAAACGATCGGCGACCGCCTTAGGGCTTATAAGGCCTCTAATATTGTGGTGGATCCCGTCATGGTAGCCACCAGCGGTTCCCGTCTGTTAGAGACCGATGCGGCAGCCGCCCTCAAGCGAGAGCTCCTTCCCCTGGCCACAGTTCTGACTCCTAATATTCCTGAGGCAGAAATCTTATCAGGCCGGTCCATACAAACCCCTGACGATATGGGAGCTGCCGCCAAAGCCATTGGAGATGCCTGGGGATGTGCCGTCCTCTGCAAAGGAGGCCACAGCATTAACGATGCCAACGATCTTCTCTATCAAAATGGAAAATTCCAATGGTTTGAGGGAAAACGGATCCCCAATCCCAATACCCACGGAACTGGCTGTACCCTGTCCAGCGCCATCGCCTCCAATCTGGCCAAAGGATTCACATTAGAGGAATCAGTCAGCCGGGCGAAGGATTATATATGCGGTGCGCTGGAGGCCATGCTGGATCTGGGCCGTGGAAGCGGCCCCATGGATCACGGATTTGCCCTGAATGGTGAATGTTCCATGGCGTCCCAATCATAGAACATCTGCTTTATTTAGAGCTGCCCCATTAGCTGCTCTTGTCACGGTCGATCTCTTTCGGTTTGACCATTTTTCTTTGAGCCAATCATATGATGTTATCTGTTCTCTGTTTCTTTACCTAAACAAAATATGGGGCAGCAGGAAAACAAATATATAAAAAAATAAGCGTACCACTATTTGTCATAGTTCGTAAGTTATCACAAAAAGTGCCTGCATTTATTTGTGATAACCTTAGAACTATGATTTTTAATGATACGCTTATCATTTATTCCCCTTGCTGAAGCTATCTGAAAATGCCGATCGCGAACCCAACACCAACCCAAAGAACCGTCAGGATCCATAAAGGAACGAAAGAAAATTTTACATAATCTGCCAATTCTGTGCCATCAGCCAGATCACAAGCCAGATAAATCTGAGGCTGGGCTACCGGAGACACCATTGCACCCATGTTCATTAAAAGAGTGAGCACAACCACCTCATTAGGAATACCAAACTTGGCGCTGACACCTGCCACAATGGGAACCAAGGCATACTGCCAAATATCATTGGTAAAGATCAGCATAAGAGGCGCGCTGAACAGGGCAATGATCAGATACACCCAGGGGCCCAATGCAGACGGAATAATACGGATCAGAAAATCCACCATGGCATCCATCATACCGCTCTCAGACAGCACACCTACTACCACACCGGACAAAAATACAGCGCAGGCAATGGAATACATCTCCTGAGAATACTTTTTCAGCAGACTTCCCTGAAGTTTTAAATCAGGATAATTGACGCAAAGGGCTACAATCAATCCAATGGCAAATACGAAGTAATCCGGACATGGAACCACACTGAGTCCGATGATCAAAAGGACGGTAAGGATCAAGTTGAACCAGAACAGTTTTGGCCTTCTTAGTTCGGAGGTTCCTACCACTGTCTTTGTCTCTGCAGACATATCAATCTGTCCCGCTCCCTTTTTCATTTGAAGCCTTGCCAAGATCACTGCCAGAACCAGGCACATTCCAATGTAGATCAGCATCATGGGAAGCATCTGGCTGAAAATATAATTCTGGGGGCTCTCGATCCCCTCCAATAGGGTCGCCGCTCTCAGGGTTCTGCCGTTCCACGGAGTGACAAACAGGGCACACATCGTTGCAGAACAAAGGAGAAGAAGAACCTTCGGATCAATTTTCAGCTTTTTATAGAGGGGTAAGAGCATAGGAACTGTAACAAGATAGGTAGATGTAACGCTTCCGTCAATTTCTGTGATCAGAGATACAAAAACAGTGATGATGCAGATGACCGTAACGCTGAGCTTCGTATGGTTTAGGAGAAATTCCACCATTGTGTCAAAAAGCCCTGCTTCCGACATGACAGAGAAATAGGGAAGGGAGAAAAAGATAATAAACATCAGATCTCTTGTCTTCCCCAATCCTACATTTACATAATCACACACCTCCGCCACACTGGCGCCTACTAAAAAGGCGCCGATGATCGGAATAATGGTAAATGCAAACAGAGTACTTACTTTCTTTTTCAAAAGTAATGTGGTGATGAGGATCATCATCGCAAATCCAACAATTGCTGTAAAACTCATTTTTATCCTCCCGTAAAAAATGCAGATCTATTTCAGCTTTTATTTCATTCTACCGCACCAGACATGGCTTCTTAGAATCATACTTCCAGTTCGGGATCAGATACTGCATAGCCATGGCATCATCCCTGTCGTGGGCAGGCATCTGGTTATATAGACGGTTCGCCTCCATCACCCGATCCATATTTAACGTCACGCCCAGTCCTGGACGGTTCGGAACTTCCAAATATCCATCTTTGATCTGTGGCGCGTCATCTAACAGATTCTGGCCGTCCTGCCAGATCCAATGAGTATCTAAGGCGGTAGGATGGCCTGGAGCCGCTGCTGCCACGTGGGCAAAAGTAGTCAAGGTTATATCAAAATGGTTGTTGGAATGACTTCCCCAGGTCAGTCCCCAATCATTGAGGATGGAAGCCATTCTCAGACTGCCCTCCAATCCCCAAAAATGAGGATCCGCTAAGACAATATCCACAGCCTTTAGTGCAGCTGCATGATAAAACTGTCTCCAATTGGTGGCGATCATATTGGTTGCCACTGGCAGGTTCGTAGCGTTCTTAAACTCAGCCATGATCTCACGGCTGGAAAATCCGGCTTCCGGTCCGCAGGGATCCTCAACATAGCTTAAAATCCCATGCATATCCTTGCAAAGACGGATCGCCTCCTCTAAACTCCATGCTCCATTAGGGTCAATATTAATGCGCCCCTCAGGGAACTGTTTCTTTAAAGCCCTGACCGTCTCCATCTCATAATCTCCGGAAAATACTCCGCCCTTTAACTTAAAGTTGCGGTATCCATATTTTTCCTGAAGGCAGCATGCCTGCTCCACGATCTGTTCATGGGTCAGCATTTCCCTTCTTCGCATAGCAAACCAGGGATCGCTGCTGCCGCTTTCATCCAAATAAGGAAGATCTGTCTTATCCTTATCTGACACATAGAACAGATAGCCCAGAACCTCTACCTTATCCCTCTGTTTTCCCTCTGCTAAAAGCTCACATACAGGTACGCCTAAGTGCTGCCCCAACAGATCCAGCAGCGCACATTCAATGGCCCATTCCGCTTTTACCACAAATTTCAGCTTGCTGATATCCAAGCTCTGGATTCCTTCACCGTCGTCTCCCTCCGCCTTCTTTCCGCCTCTGTGGATCATCCCCAGAATGGAACGGTATTTTCCGATTTCCTGACCCACTACCAGTGGAATACAATTGGTAAGACATTCACATGTATACTCTCCTCCATGGATCTCCCCAATTCCGGTATGGCCAGAGCTGTCCTTTAAAATCACCAGATTTCTGGTAAAATAGGGAGCGTGGGCTCCGCTGAGCGTCATCTCCATACTGTCATATCCCGCCACCGGGATTACCTGCATCTCTGTTACAATTGGCGTCTTTGCTGTCATGATCCGCTTCCTCCTCTGTTTTTCTGCTTCATTCACCACACAGCTGCTTTTCCGGTTTTCCCCGAAAAAACTTTGCTTTTTCAAGTATTTTTATTATAATACAGTTAGAAAAACAGAGCCAATATGTAATCATGATCGGTTCCATCGGTTTTACTAATAGAGCGCGCCAGACGATACCGGATACGCTGAAAGGGGGGGCACATTGGACGTTAAATATCTAAATTATATTCTCACCATTGCCAAGAAAAGAAACATGACAAAAGCTGCGGAGGAACTCTTTGTCTCCCAGTCTTCCCTGAGCCAGTACCTGTCCCGGCTGGAACAGGAAATCGGCGCTCCCCTGTTTATACGGGCTAAGGGAGAGCTTCTTCTCACCCCTGCCGGGGAGGAATATGTAAAAGCGGCCCAAAAAGTGATTCAGATCCAAAGGGAGCTTTATGACTCCATACGCAGCCAAAACCATAAAAGCCACATCACCATCGGCGTCACCTCCCAGTTCGGACTGCGGATGCTGACTCAGATCATTCCTCCATACAAAAAGGAATACCCCCAGGTAACCATCGAACTGTCAGAATCCAATGTACCCTCCATCACAAAAATGATACGGGATGAGAGCATCGACTGCGCAGTGATGGCTTTAAATAACACCGATTCCTTCTCCCCGGATCAGGTAAAGATTGTCCGGGAGGAGGAAGTTTATCTGGCAATCCCCATCAGCCACCCATACCGGGAAAAAAATCCCGACTCTCCCATCCCTCATGAAGATCTTATCCAGTCTTTTGGAAATGATAATTTCCTTCTCTCCAAAAAGGGATCCACTCTGCGCACGCTGGCGGATCAGATCTTTTTTGCTGCCCATTTTAAACCAAGCACCATGTGCGAGACCAACAGCATCATCGCCACCCGGGCCATGGTGGCAAGCGGGATCGGCGTCACCTTCATCGCCCATTCCTGCGTAAGCGATAAGGCTCATGTGGCTTACTATTCCCTAAATCCTCCCCTCTTTCGGGTCAATGCAGTGGTCCACCGAAAAAATTGGATTCAAAACCAACCGGAAAAAGCTCTTTTAACTGCCATGAATGAATATTTCAACTGCTTTGGGGAATAATACTATGAATCTCCTGATGATCTGCAGGATTGATTACATGGCTGCTCTGCTGAAAACTCAAAGAGAATATTTCATTTGAAAAAACAAAAAGTTATGATATAATGGTCGGGTTGCTGTAAAATTTGAGAAAAGGAAGGTTACTGAATGGAAAATTCAAAGAAGATCAGCTGGTATACCCTGGCATTCATGGCGTTCTCCACCGTATGGGGCTTCGGAAACGTACTGAACGGCTTCGTATACTTTAACGGAATACAGGTTATTTTCAGCTGGATACTCATGTTTGCACTGTACTTTGTTCCCTATGCATTGATGGTAGGCGAGCTGGGCTCTGCTTTCAAGCACTCCGGCGGCGGCGTCAGCTCCTGGATCCATGAGACCATCGGCCCCAAATTTGCCTACTACGCTGGATGGACCTACTGGGCATGCCACGTTACCTACATCGCCAGCAAGGGAAGCGGCGGCTTAAAGGCCCTCAGCTGGATGGCGTTCCAGAACGGCTCCACCTATGATAAGTTCCCCACCCTGTGGGTACAGCTTGTCACTTTGGCTGTTCTCCTGTTCTTCTGCTGGGTAGCAAGCCGTGGTTTAAACCCGCTTAAAAAGCTTGCCACTCTGGCAGGAACCAGCATGTTCGTTATGTCTATTTTATACATCTTAATGATGTTTGCAGCCCCCATGATCAATCCAAACGGCGGCTACATTACCATGGAATTTACATGGGACAAGCTTATTCCGGAATTTAATCTGGGATATTTCACCTCCCTGTCCATCCTGGTATTTGCGGTAGGCGGATGCGAGAAAATCTCCCCTTATGTAAATAAGGTAAAGGATCCTTCCCGCGGATTCCCCAAAGGTATGATCGCACTGGCTATTATGGTTATGGTATGCGCGATCCTTGGAACCATCGCCATGGGCATGATGTTTGATCCCAATGAGGTCAACGCCAACTTTGACTCCTACGTTTCCAACGGCGCCTACTGGTCCTTCCAGAAATTAGGAGAATACTACGGTGTGGGCAACCTGCTGCTGATCATTTATGCAGCCTGCAACGCCATCGGCCAGTTCTCTACCCTGGTGCTGAGTATTGACGCTCCCCTTCGTATGCTTCTGGACAATGAGGACGCAAGACAGTTCGTTCCCACCAAGCTGTTAAAGCAGAATAAATACGGCGCTTACATCAATGGAATCTGGATGGTAGTGGCCCTGTCAGGAAGTATTATCCTGATCCAGTCCTTCGTACCGGGCGCTGCCGCTGTTTTAACCCAGTTAAACAAGCTGAACTCCGTCACCATGCCTCTGCGTTACCTGTGGGTATTCATTGCCTACATTGCACTGCGCAAGGCTGCGGATAAGTTCCATCCTGAATACCGCTTTGTAAAGAGTAAGGGAATTGCCCTGACCGCGGGAATCTGGTGCTTCTTTGTCACTGCATTCTGCTGCGTGTTCGGCATGTATGTAAAGGGCGACATGGGCTCCACTGCGCTGAATGTCATCACGCCTTTTGTACTCACCGCTCTGGGACTGATCCTGCCTATTATTAAGAAAAATGAAAAGGTAAACGGATAAACATTTTCTGATGGGATTAAGGAAAATCCCCTGGTTACGTCATCGCATGACCGGGGGATCTTTTTTTACATAAATCCCGGTTTTGCGGATCATGGACATCTCCATCAATCCAAAGACAAAAAGAAGGGTTCAGAAATAGAGGGTTTCCTCTTGTGCAACTGCCCAATCCATCGTATACTATAACAAAATCGAACAGCCCCACAGCTGTCATGCGCAAAACAGGAGGAAATTGTATGGACAAGATTAAGATGACCACCCCGCTTGTTGAAATGGACGGAGACGAAATGACCAGGATCCTTTGGCAGATGATCAAGGATAACCTGCTTCTGCCCTATATTGACCTGAAAACAGAGTATTATGACCTGGGCCTTGAGCACAGAGACGCAACCAATGATCAGGTGACGATCGACTCTGCCAATGCCACCAAAAAATATGGTGTTGCTGTCAAATGCGCTACCATCACTCCCAATGCTGCCCGTGTCGAGGAATACCATTTAAAAGAAATGTGGAAAAGTCCTAATGGAACCATCCGCGCTATCCTGGACGGAACCGTTTTCCGCGCCCCCATCATTGTAAAAGGCATTGAACCAAATGTAAAAAGCTGGAAGAAACCGATTACTATTGCAAGACATGCCTACGGTGATGTTTACAAGGGCTCTGAAATGAAGATCCCCGGCGCTGGAAAAGTAGAATTGGTATACACCGCTGAAGATGGCTCCGAAACCAGGGAGCTTGTCCACAATTTCACTTCCGCCGGAATCGTACAGGGCATGCACAATCTCAACGGATCCATTGAAAGCTTTGCAAGAAGCTGCTTCAACTATGCCCTGGATACCAAACAGGATCTGTGGTTTGCTACCAAGGATACCATTTCCAAAAAATACGACCATACTTTCAAAGATATTTTCCAGGAAATCTTTAATAACGAGTATGAGAAGAAATTTGAGGAGGCAGGCATCACCTATTTCTATACCCTGATCGATGATGCGGTTGCCCGTGTCATGAAATCTGAGGGAGGCTATATCTGGGCCTGCAAGAACTATGACGGCGATGTAATGAGCGATATGATCTCCTCTGCCTTCGGCTCCTTAGCTATGATGACCTCTGTCCTTGTATCTCCTGATGGGAATTATGAGTATGAGGCAGCTCATGGAACGGTTCAGCGCCATTACTACAAGCATTTAAAGGGCGAGGAAACCTCTACCAACTCTGTTGCCACCATCTTTGCTTGGACCGGCGCTCTGCGCAAGCGCGGCGAGCTGGACGGCAATCAGGAGCTGATGGAATTTGCTGACCGCCTGGAAAAGGCCACCATCGACACCATCGAGGCCGGTGAAATGACAAAGGATCTGGCTCTCATTACCACACTCTCTGACCCTGTTGTCTTAAACAGCGAGGACTTTATCAAGGCCATCGCCAAAAGGCTGTAGAACAAAACAAAAACGGTAAAGAAAAACCGCTGCTGCATGGTTGGGCCGGCTTCCATGCAGCAGCGGTTTGCGCTGTGGTTATTTTTCTTAATTGTAACAAGACTTTCTTTTTTTACTCCATTTAACTTTCCTATAAACTGAAAGTTGTTTATCCAAAATGGAATGGAATGACCATATCAAGTAAAAATGCAAGAACTATACTAATTGTTCCCATTAGAACAGAACTTTTCAATGTGTCCCTCTTCAAAACAGTAAGTCCCATAATAAAGACTACCAATTCTAAAACAGAGAGTGCTTCGAAATATCCCCATCCATATACGAAAGTCATGTTAAACAATACTGCTAAAATCAATATTGATAGCATAAATGCCGATTTGCTTTTCCCTTTCGCATACCAACAGACAAATGCAAAGAACGGAGAAATAATGGTAAAGCCAAACCAAATCATAGCGTAGCTTCTTGGGAAAAAGCCTGCGACATAGTTTGAATACAAATAGTAACTTGTAACCATACCAACAAAAAACACAAAAACATTAACGCTTGCTCTTATTGCAGAATTACTATAAATAGAAATACACAGTGCAATCAATACCCAAATTGCAAAACGCCCAAGGAAATTATGAACATCTAACGCTCCATCTATTGCCATAAGCACACTTGGCAGTTCAGCTTGACGAAAATCCAAAAATTTTGAAAAAGTTCCCAAAGCTATTCCAAGGAACAATACAGCTATGGTATTTATAATTTTTCTATTACCAGATATAGGATTTTCTGCACTCCTTATATCGTTCAAAAACTTGTTCATAGGCATCTCCCAAATTCAATTTTTTCAGTTTTACAAGCTGGAATTATTAAATTATTTCTTATATTTTTTCTCGATTTCCAACAAATAAACTACGATAAAAACAATATTTACCATCACAACTCCCACAACCGAAATCCATTTGGAATGCCCTGCAAGTAAAAAAAGTCCAAACAGAATCCATACAACGCCAGTTACCGCATAGAGTTTGGACATCGCATGGTTGTATTTTCTTATATCCGTCACCTCAATAAATTTCTTACTTTCCCGGAAAGCGATTGCTTTTTTTGAAAACCATATGTATATAGCTATACAAATATATATAACGCCCCAAATACACAGCATGCCCATCATACCACAAAGGCTGAAAACAGAATTTTCTGCTCTCAGCTTTTTAAAATTTTATGCGGGAGTCTCTTACATCTTTTCCCAGCTCGCTTATTTTTCCTCTGACAGGAACTTCTCCCCATAGCCATAATGCTCAACCACATAGTCGATGTCCTTATCGCCTCTGCCGCTCAAGCATACCAGGATGGAACCCTGTCTCATCTCCTTCGCCCTGCGCATAGCGTAAGCCACCGCATGGGAACTCTCAATAGCAGGGATGATCCCCTCGTACCGTGACAGCTTAAAGAACGCCTCCATAGCTTCCTCGTCGCTGACCGTATCATATTTTACCCGTCCCAGATCATGGAGAAATGCGTGCTCCGGGCCCACAGAAGGATAATCAAGTCCGCTGGCGATCGAGTAGACTGGAGCTGGCTCTCCCTTATCGTCCTTTAACATAATGCTCTCAAATCCATGCATAATGCCCTTCTCACCAAACTTCATGGAAGCGGCATGGTCGCCCAGCTTCTCGCCCCGTCCCAGAGGCTCAATACCCGTGATGTCTACCGGATCATCTAAAAATGGAATAAACATACCGATGGAGTTGCTGCCTCCACCCACGCAGGCACAGACCTCATCGGGAAGGAGTCCTGTCATCTCCATGAACTGATCTCTGGCCTCATACCCCACAACCGACTGGAAATCCCGTACCATCAGTGGGAACGGATGGGGCCCCAGGGCCGAACCGATACAGTAAATGGAATCCTTATAATTTTTCGCGTAAGACTCAAAAGCAGAGTCCACTGCCTCCTTTAAGGTTTTAAGGCCATGGGTTACAGGAACCACCTTTGCCCCCAGAATCTTCATTCTGGTCACATTGGGAGCCTGCTTTGCAATATCTACTTCTCCCATATGGATTTCACATTCCAGGCCAAAGAAAGCAGCGGCTGTAGCCAGGGCAACGCCGTGCTGTCCTGCGCCGGTCTCCGCGATCAGACGTTTTTTACCCATAAATTTTGCCAGAAGGCCCTCGCCCATACAGTGGTTCAGCTTGTGAGCCCCTGTGTGGTTTAAATCCTCTCTCTTTAAATAGATCTGGCAGTTTCCGATCTTCTTGGACAGGCGCTCACAGTGGTACACCGGCGTAGGGCGTCCCTGAAACTCCCTCCGGATCCTGCGCAGCTCATTGATAAACTGGGAAGAATGACAGATCGTCTGGTAAGCGTCCGCGATCTCCTCAAACGCCGGGATCAATTCTTCTGTCAGATACGCGCCGCCATAAGCGCCGAAACGTCCGTCTTTGTCCGGATAATTCCTCAAATAAGTTCTGTAATCCATAGGCCCTCCTCTATGATGCATTTTTATTCATTATAACCTGCCAAAAATAAGTTTTCAACCATTACCTCTCTTGAGTTTTTGCAGTTTTCTCTACACCAAACTGCTCTTATCCATATCTGGCATATCCCACCCCTTCTGCTGAGACGGCGAATGGCCGAACATCTTCTTATAAGCCCTGAAAAAACTGGAATAATCCCCAAATCCTGCTTTCGCCGCCGCTTCCGCTGCCGGCATCCCTCCGGCCAGATCCCTGCGCACCAGGGCCATGCGCTTATATAAAATATAGCGGGCCACCGTGGTTCCGGTAGCCCCTTTAAAGATGGCAGTGAGATGATTTTTACTCATGTAAAAGGACTCCGCCAGGTTCTCCAGGGTAAGAGGTTCCGTAATGTTTTCGTTGATGTAGCGCAGGATCTCCTGAACCTGCCCTTCCTTTCCCCTGGCCAAAGCCGGGGTATTCTGGTATATTGCAAAAATACTCGTCAAAAGAGAGGTGATTCGTGCGCGAATTGCAATGTTTTGTAAATCCTTTCCATAACTCCCACAGTCCTCCAGGGATCGGAAATGCCATTCCAGCTGAAACTGCTCCTCAAAACACCTCCATTCCTTCTCAAAGGGGGCCAGCAGAAAATGCTGTTCCTCCTCTCCCAGCTGGCTGCTGTCAAAATGAAGGCGGATCCTGTTATATTCCTGACCGTCCAGTACCTTCAGCCCGTGGAAGCAGCCAGGAGGTATGATGATCAGGCTTCCCGGCTGAGGCTGGTAAACCCTCCCCTCCAAAAAATACTGGGCATTTCCAGAGATCATATAGTAGATCTCATAAATCTCATGGCAGTGCATCTTATATTCCATCCCACTCTCATCGCTGCGGGTATGGGCAAAAACAGCTGCCTGGGTGCGAAAGCTGTCCTCCTGGTACATCTCATTCCTCCTGTTTATCTGTTTGCGCAAATTACAATATTTTATTTTCTTCTTACAATGGTTTTTGCAATGCTGTCGTATTATAATGTACCTCGTAAACAAGAGAAACGCAAGAAACATTTGTTACAAAAACCGAAAGGGCCCTCCCCCTTTCACACATTTTATCCCCCCTTTATACGATAAAGAACCGGACATCCCCAGTGTCCGGTTCTTTGTTTTTTGCAAAATTGATTTCCCTTTACGGCCAGATCGCCCTCGCGGCCTTGGCTTCCACTACCCTCTTGACAGCAATGAGATACGCGCCTGTCCGGAGGGTTCCCTTTTCCTTCTCAGAAATATCCCATACCGCATGAAAAGCAGCGTCCATGATCTCCTTCAGCTTTTCATTTACCTCCTCCTCCGTCCAGCTGACCGACTGTATGTTCTGCACCCACTCAAAATAGGAAACCACAACTCCGCCTGCGTTAGCCAAAATATCAGGAACCACTGTGATGCCTCTTTCCCTGAGAATAGGATCTGCCTCCGCTGCTGTGGGGCCGTTTGCCGCTTCCACAATGATTTTTGCGCGGATTCGTTCTGCATTGGAGCCGTTGATCTGATTCTCAAGAGCAGCGGGCACTAACACCGTCACCTCTGATTCCAAAAGCTCCTCATTGGTGATCCGGGTCATTCCCGGCTCCTCATAGTCCTTTAACAAATTTTTCCGATCCTTTGACAGGTAAGCCAAGATTGAGGGAACATCTAATCCTTCCGGATTTTGAATACCGCCGGACACGTCGCTGACCGCCACGATCTTCATTCCTTCCCGGTGCAGGAGCTTCGCCGTGATGCTTCCCACATTTCCCATACCCTGCACTGCTGCTGTGGCTCCCTCCACAGGGATTCCCATGCGTCCCAGTATATTTTTCGTTGTATACATAACGCCCCGGCCCGTCGCCTCGCTTCTTCCCAGGGCTCCTCCCAGGCAGATCGGTTTTCCGGTGACTACTCCGTGGATACAATGTCCCTTTAACATGCTGTAGGTGTCCATCATCCACCCCATAACCGCAGCGTTGGTTCCCACATCAGGAGCCGGAATATCCTGCTCCGGCCCGATGAGGGGAGCGATCGCCGCCGTATACCTTCTGGTGATTGCCCTCAGCTCCCGCTCCGACAATTGAGAGGGATCGCATACTACTCCCCCCTTTCCTCCGCCATAGGGAATATTCACTACGGCGCACTTAAAGGTCATCCAGGCAGCCAGAGCCCGCACTTCATCAGGATTGACGTCCGGGTGAAAGCGCACGCCGCCCTTTGCCGGGCCTCGGGAGGTGGAATGCTGTACCCGGTAGCCCTCAAACACCTTTGTTGTGCCGTCATCCATTTCCACCGGGATAGCCACCTTCAGCTCCCGCTCCGGATATTTGATGGCTTCAATGTCACTGTCTGAATAGCCCAGAATGTCTGCCGCCTCTTTCACTACCTTCAATACATTATCATAAGGATTATACGTCTTTTCCATACATTTTCCTCCTCATCTCTGTGACATAACGAAACGTTTCTTTAAACAGGAATATCATTTTTCCCTGGCTCTTCCAGGCTTTTTTCCACTCCCGCCAACTTCACACACAAGATAAAAATATCAATGGCCTGCTCTAATTCCTCCAGAGAAAGGTAAGTGGGGGCGATCCGTATATTCCGATCCTCAGGATCCCTTCCATAAGGATAGGTAGAACCTGCTGCCGTCAAAGCCACTCCTGCTTCCTTTGCCAGCTGGACTGTACGCTTTGCGCATCCCGGCATAGTATCAAAGGAGATAAAATAGCCTCCCTTTGGGTGGCTCCATGTTCCAAAACCGGTTCCCGAAAGTTCTCTTTCCAAGCGCTCAAGCACCAGATCAAATTTAGGACGCAAAAGCCCGGCCAGCTCCTCCATATGTTTCCGGAAGCCTTCCGGTGACTGAAAATACTGTACATGCCTCAGCTGGTTTAATTTATCATGTCCCAGAGTCTGTACGGCCATATAGCTTTTCAGCTGTTTGATGTTCTCCGAGCTGGCAGAGATAAGGGATACTCCCCCTCCCGGAAAGGTGATCTTAGAGGTTGAAAAGAAATAATAAGCCCGGTTCTCATGGCCTTTTTCCTTACATGCCGCTAATAGATCCTTTAGTTGAACCCTTTCATAAATATGATGGACGCCATAAGCATTATCCCAGAAAATACGGAAATCCGGGGCAGCTGTCTCCATAGCTGCCAAGCGTTCTACTGTCTGATCGCTGTAGCACACACCCTGAGGATTGGAATGGAGGGGGACGCACCACATTCCCTTGATGGAATCATCTTCCCTCACCAGCCGTTCCACCAGATCCATATCCGGCCCATCTTCCCTCAGAGGAATAGAGATCATCTCAATCCCCAATTTCTCGCATATTTTAAAATGCCGGTCATATCCGGGCACAGGGCAGAGAAATTTTACTGCCTTCCCCTCGTATTTCCTGTAACTCCAGGGCGGTTCCCCCTCTGTCCCCATAAGGCAGTGAAAAGCCACAATATCAAACATCAGGTTTAAACTAGAGCTGCCCCCCATAAGGATCTGTTCCGGATCCAGCCCCAAAAGCGCTCCGAACAGCCGCCTGCACTCCGGTATCCCTTCCAGCATACCGTAATTCCTTGCATCTGCCCCATTTTCCAAAATATAGCTTTGGGGAAATTGAAGGAGGCCCATATTGTGATCTAACTGTGCCGAAGCTGGCTTTCCCCTGGACATATTAATAGACAGCCCACGCCCCTTTATCTCCTCAAAATCTTCAAGGAGACATTTCCTTATTTGCTTTAATTCCTGTTCTGAATTATCTCTCACTCGCTTCATTGCGGCCCCCGCTTTCCTGTTTGAATCTTCCCTTGGCTGGAGGATTACTTCCACATACAAAAACTCATGTGTTTCCCTTGTCTTTATTATAAAAATATACTAAAATAAAAACAAATACTTATATTTATATAGAACTTATAACCAAAAACTTATAGGAGGCACAGCCATGTTTAATGGCATGCATTACGTATACGAAGTTTACAAGGAACAGAGCTTTTCCAAAGCGGCTGAAAATCTTTACATCTCCCAGCCAGCCCTAAGCTCCATGATCAAAAAAGTGGAATCCAAAGTGGGGATGCCTCTCTTTGACCGGAGCACCAATCCCATCCAGCTGACGGACTGCGGCTGGAAATACATACGCACTGCGGAGAAGATCATGGATCTGGAAAATGAATTTGCCTACTATGTAGGGAATCTTCAGGAGCTGAGAACCGGCCGTCTTTCCATTGGCGGAACTTATTTTTTCTCATCCTTCATTTTCCCACCCCTGATCGAACGGTTCCGCACCGCCTATCCCCATGTGGATCTAAGGCTTTTTGAAGGCCATACCCAACTGCTGGAGCAGAAGCTCTTTGCAGGGGAATTGGATATTATCATTGACAATTACCTTTTAGATCCGTCTATCTATGAGCGGGAACGTTTTATGGAGGAGCGTCTTCTTTTAGCCGTCCCCTCCCAGTTTGAGAGCAATCATCTGGCCCTCCGGGAGCAGCTCACTGCATCTGATATAAAAAAGGGACTTCATTTAAGCGACGCCTTTCCCCCTGTATCTCTGGCTCTTTTTAAGGATGAGCCCTTTGTAATGCTGCGCTCCCACAACGATACGAGGGAGAGGGTGGACGCCATCTTAAACAGGGCCGGGATCCAGTTAAATTATACCCTAAAACTGAATCAGCTTCTTACCACCTATCATCTGACGGAGTATGGCATGGGCGCCTCCTTTGTCAGCGATACCGTAGTGAAATGCCTGCCGGATAATCCCAGGATCAGCTATTATAAGATCGGAGATCCGGAGGCAGTGCGCAATGTCTATCTGTACTATAAGAAAAATAAATACCTGACCCGGAGCATGATGGAATTTATGAAAATGGCGATCCCGGGAATTGAAGGGAAAAGGGAGGATTTAAAATGGTAACATGGCCTGCAATCCTGCAAAAAGAACATCTGACAAGAGAAGAAAAAAAATACATCTGCAATCATTTAATGACCACAGAAAGCCGCATGGAACAGCTTGTGCTGAAGCATTTTACAGAGGAAGATTTCCGAAGGATATGGATGCGCAAGATCGGCGGCGGGATCATTGGAGGAAAAGCCTGCGGCCTTCTGGTAGCCCACAAGCTTTTAGAAGCCTATATGCCGGAAAAAGCAGCTCTTTTTGCTCCCCATAATTCCTTTTTTATTGCCACAGATGTATTTTACCGCTACCTCACCTTCAATCACTGTGCGGAGCTGAAGGCAAAGCACTGCCTGGAAAAGGAACACTTTAAAGAAACAGAAGAATTGACCCGCCGGCTCCGGACTGGCTCGCTGCCGGAGGACATTCGGGAAGATCTGAGAGATATGCTGGCCCATTACGGCACAGTTCCGCTGATCGTGCGCTCCAGCAGTATTATGGAGGACGGATATGGAAATGCTTTTTCGGGAAAATATGAATCGGTATTCTGCCTCAATCAGGGTACGGAGGAGGAACGTCTGGAAGAATTGGAACAGGCCATCCGCCGTGTGTATGCCAGCGTTATGAATGAGCAGGCCATCGAATACCGCAGAAAGCGGCATCTCCTGGATGCAGATGAGCAAATGGCCCTTCTGGTGCAGCCTGTGGCCGGACAGATGATGGGGGAAGGACAGGCCATGTCAGACACTCCCGTCCTGTATTTTCCCATAGCCTCCGGCATGGGATGCTCCTACAATCCCTACAAATGGATGGAACATTTAAATCCTGAAGCCGGGATGCTGCGCATGGTCATGGGTCTTGGAACCCGGGCCGTGGAGCGCACCCCCGGCGATTACCCCCGCCTAGTAGGCTTGGATCGGGCCCAGGCCAATCTGCGCACCACTATGGCGGAGCGTCATAAATTTTCCCAGAGAAAAATGGATGTTCTTGATATGACCCAGGGCCAGCTGCGCACCATTTCTTTTGAAAAAGCGGCAAAGCTTATGACAAAATGGCAACAAAGCCTGGTTTTAAGCCGTGACACCGAGGCGGAGGATCTGTTGGCCCAGCGCCATATTTACCGCAATGTCTATTTTGCAGACTGTCAGGGGCTGGTAGATGATAATGGGTTTATCCGCCTGATGCGGGACATGTTAAAGCTGTTTGAAGCAGAATATAAGCGGCCTGTGGACGTGGAATTTGCAGTCACTGCCTCCGAAGAAAACACCTGGCAGCTTCATCTTCTGCAGTGCCGCCCCTTACAGACCGCCCAGTCAGAAAAGGTACATATCCCCACGGATGCAGACGACGAATTTCTCTTTGACGTGCGCCGCACCTCCATGCGCCGCTCCAAGGAAGAACCGGTTCATTACGTGGTATGGATTGATCCCAAAGAATACTATGAATATGAATATGCCAAAAAGCCGGATGTGGCCCGGCTCATCGGACGCATCAACCAAAAATTTGAAGATTCCGACAAAAAGCTTCTCCTCCTCTCGCCCGGGCGCATTGGCACATCCTCCCCGGAGCTGGGTGTTCCGGTGGTGTATGCGGAGATCAGCCAGTTCAGCGCCATCTGTGAGGTGGCCTACAGCAAGGCCGGATACCACCCGGAGCTGTCCTACGGAAGCCATATGTTCCAGGATATGGTAGAAGCAGACGTATACTACGGTGCCCTCAACGACAACAGCAAAACACGCCTGTATCAGCCGGAGCTGCTGCAAAGCTGCCCGGAAATCCTGGGAGAGCTCCTTCCCGGGGAACCAAAGGAGCTGGCCCATATTGTCAAGGTGTTCGACGTCACCGGCCGCCATGCCACCCTGACCCTGGACGCCCAGGAAGGGCGGGCGGTATGCCGTGTGAGAAAAGACAGGGCGGCCGGTGCATAAGGCGTACCGCCTGAGAAAAGACAGGGCGGCCGGAAAGTAATATGTGCAGAATTTCGTGAATGTCTCCATCCCCTCCTGGCGATTTTAAGATGTAAATTGTTCCGCGTATTTTACGATGAAGCCGGTAGCAGGATCAAAGACCGGGTATCCATAGATGCTTGTACCGTATTGTTGATATCCATATTCATAGAAATCCCGATTAAAGTCCTGAACCTTTGTCATATAATCGGAAAAGCTGATGGGCGGGTCAGAACCAAATCCTCCTATATTAAACACCTGGCAGTCCTTGGTAAAATACAGGCTTCCAGAATAAATGGTATCATCAATCGTTGCCTCACTAGCTCCCGTAATATATCCGCTCCCATCTGGCCGCAGGCGAAGGAGAGATTCTCCATAATCGCTGATGCCTGGTGTGCCCAGATTATAAAAAGTGCCATAATCATGCCGCTCCAGTTCCCCCACAAGGAATGTCATCGGGGAAGATCCCAGCGGGGTTATGGTCAGAGTACTGCCAGTAGTCAGATTCCTCATGGTATCAGCCGGGATAATATGAGGAATATAGATATGGGCGTTTGTCACTTCATAATAGCTTCCCCGGTCAATGAACTGGGAAGGCAGATCATCATCAAACCAATTTGCACTGACGCGCCACATGTCCCTTACATAGCTCTCCTCTTTCTCGTCCACTGCAAACTGGGGATATGCCATAGCTGCCCGGTAAGCTGCCATAACATCGGCCGGAAGATCAAGGCCATTCCCGGATGCAGTGCCGGAAGAAGCGGCAGATCCCTCATTTTCCCTATAGGGCTCCGGATCAAACAGTTCTGCGGAGGCAGATATGCCGTTTCCTTTTGTCACCTCACGGAAAGGAATATAACAGTAGGGGGCAGATGCAGAATCAATAAAATTGGCCTCTGCATCATAGGAGGGGCGGTAATATAGGGTATCGTCTACAATATTGAACCAGCTGATATTATCCATCAGTTTCCTGGAGCCGCTTCCGTCCAGGCTGGCTGTATAGAGAGCGCTCACAGGATCATATTCTGCATAGGAAGTGGTGACCAGGAAATAGAGCATACCGCGATAAATGCTCATCTGCATGGATTCCCCGGAAAATCCCGGTTCTGTCGGGGAGATAAATAAATCCCTTCGTCCTGTGCCATCCAAATTGACAACACTCAGCACAGCGTGGCGGTCTGCGGTTCCCTGGCGGTCTCCCTGAACAAAGTATACAGCATTGTTATAGATGATGTATTCCTCGCAGGAAAAGCCCGGAATCACCAGCGTGTCAGATAAGGTATCCATATCGACACAGTGAAGTCCGTCTTTTTCCAGGAAATATACACGGCTTCCAATTACATTCACGCAGGGATTGTCCACTACGCTGGCAGGCTGGACAGCCTTGAGGATCACAGAGGAGCCTCCAGCCTTAGGAACACAGCCAATATCAACGCTTGTTCCATTTCCATCTGTATAGACGAAAAAGCAGTTTCCTCCTGCCATGGTCTCAAAGCTAAGCCATGCCTGAGGATTGGAAAAAGCAAGATTGGACAAGTTCTCCACAGAGCTTCCGTCTGTTCTCATGCGGTAAATATTGTTGTCCCTGGTTCCTACAGGAACATCTCCCTCTGTGGTACGGCTGAAATAAATCCAACCGTCCAGAAAATGGAAATCCTTCATGTAAATATCCGTAAGGAGATGTGCCTCCGTCTCTCCCTTTTCAATCCAATAAGTCCGCTCCCGATCCAGGGCATTGCGGAAATAAAGGTATGTACCATCCGAAACAAGTCTGGCATAGCAGTGGGAATTGCCAAACAGATTGCCTTCATCTTCCGCGGAGTTTGGCGGAACAGCCATGGACGCTCCCTCCGGAAGATCTGTATTTTCTTCTGTGCGTTCTTCTTCCGTCTCTTTAAGAGGCTCCCTTTCTTCGGAGGCGGTCTGGGAAGCTGGCTCCGAAGATGACTCAATCGGAGCAGCGGATGGCTTTCCCTTTGATAAATGAGAAAATACCAAAGCAGCTGCCCCAATCGCTGCAAGCAGGAGCAAGATCACGGCGATCAACAACGGAAAGCGTCCTTTTGCTCCTTTTGTCTTTTTGTCCCCAGAAGACGGGGACTCTAAAGGGCCGCTTTGCTGGCTTTGCTGCTCTTGCTGGCTTTGCTGCTCTTGCTGGCTTTGCTGCTCTTGGCCGGGCTGAGGGAAAGACGCCTGATTTTTGTTTCCGCAATAGGGGCAGAAATGGGCTTGGTCGGGAATCTGCTTCCCGCAGTATCTGCAAAACATAATTTTTCCTCCAAACATTCTGATACAGCCAGTATATCATTTTTTTATTGGAGCGTAAATAAAGGGCTGTCACTCATTTTTCAGGACAGCCCTTATTAATATAGAATCTAATAATATGGCCAAACTATCGGCAAGTAGAAGGTTGCAAATATACAGCTAAGCAGCAAAATTGGCAAGGCAAATTTAATATAATCCATAAATTTATATCCTCCTGGCCCATAAATCAGAGCTTGGGGAGGAGCACCAATTGGTGTACATATAGATAACGCAGCGCCCGAAGCAGCAGCCATAATTAATGATCTTGGATCTGCACCAATAGATAATGCAATAATGCCTGATAAAGGACAAAGTAATGCTAAAGTTGCTGTATTAGACATAAACTGTGTTACAATTGCAGAAATTCCAAAAACAACTGCAGTAATTAAAAATACATTCGTAGAGTCACCTAAAACATTGGTAATTCCAGAAGCAATCAAATCCGCTCCTCCTGTTTTCTGTAATGCGGTAGTCAATGGAAGGACTCCAGCAAACATAATTAGAGTTTTCCAGCTAATAGAATCCAAAGCCTCTTTTTCTGTCAAAATACCACATAAAACCAAAAGTACTGCTCCAACCATAGCGATAAGCCATGTTGGATAACCAATCTGACTGCTAAAAATTAAACCTAAAATAGTTATTGTAATAATGGTATATGTTAATTTTTCTTTTACCGGCGACATTACTGTAGAACTATTTTTTGACTCTTTTATTTCAACCTCATCTAGTTGATAATCTGGAAGCATCTTCCAACCAATCCAGTATACATACAAAATTGCAATGATCGCTAATGGAAGCCCTACTACTGTAAAGTCAAAAAAGGAATATGTCTGCCCAGTTCCTAGTTCTTCAAGAGATGATACCACAAACGCATTACCTGGACCTCCGATCAGAGTTATTCCTCCACCAATTACAGCTCCTGTCGCCATAGGAAGAAGTAACTTACTCCTGCTGATATTTACACTTTTACTGATATTCAAAACAATCGGGAGAAGGATTGCTGCTACCGCTGTATTTGATAAAAATGCAGAAAATCCAGTTGTCAATGCAATCGTTGCAGTAATTAAAATCCGTTCATTACCGCTAAAACGATATAAAGTCTCTCCTATCCTTCTGGAAATACTAGTTTTTTCTAAGGCGCCGCCTAAAACGAAAATCCCTGCAAATAGAATAACAGTCGTATTAGAAAAACCAGAAAGCGCTTCGGAGGCTGATAATACTTTAGTAAAAGACAAGGAAATCACAATTAATACCGAAGTCAACGCTAATGGTATTTTCTCACTTGCATATAAAACAACTGCTACTGCCAAAATTATTAAAGTAATTGTCATTGGACTCATATGTCTTTCCTCCTATCAATTATCGATCAATCACAGCTCCGTCATATCCTATTACCGCCGTTAAATCTCTTGGATTAGCCGGAAATCTTTCTAAAATATCATCTGCCAATTCTATACCAATACCCGGCGCTGACGGAATCAAAATATGTCCATTTTCTACTTGCAATGGATTCTTCGTCATCCTGTTTTCAGAACCGTCTACATTGAATGATGGAAACTCTTGAATTGCAAAATTAGGAATTGCTGCATCCAACTGAAGACATGCCGCTGTAGAAACTGGCCCTAATGGGTTATGAGGTACGATTCCAACATAATACGCTTCCGCAATAGCCGCCGCCTTCTTTGCTACAGTAATGCCTCCAACTGCACATACGTCTGGTCGGATATATCGAGCAGCATGTGATGAAACTAATACTTCAAGCTCCTGTAAATTAATGGCACGTTCACCTGTGGTAATCGGTATAGATGTCGTCGCTGCAATCTGAGCCATTACTGCAACATTATCAGGCGCAATCGGATCCTCTATAAAATAGGGATGATATTGTTCCACCCCCCTAGCAAACGCAATCGCTTCTGAAACGGTCATAGAACGATGAACTTCAATACATAAATCGAAATCATCTCCTACAGCCTCCCGGCATCTTCGTATTTTCTCAATATCATCTGCCACCTTCTTTGCATAAATCACAGGTGCTTCCATATGAGATGGTGCAGATAAATCTGGAAGAATCAATCTCGCTGCTGTAAAACCCTTTTCTTTTAACTCTATACAGCCCTGTGCCATTTCATCCGATGTATAACGAAACACTGGGGCATAGGTACGAACACGATCCCGGCATAATCCGCCTAATAATTCATATACTGGTACTCCCAAATATTTTCCCTTAATGTCCCACAATGCAATATCTATAGCAGATAATGCACTCATAATTACAGAACCTCGAAAATATAGACAACGATATAGATACTGCCAAATATGTTCGATACGCAACGGATTTTCTCCAATTAAATATTTTTTCACCTTTTCGATTACTGCCGCCGCCGCGTCCAGATACCCCCATATACCAATCTCACCAATTCCCTCCACCCCCTCATCAGTATAAACTTTAAGAAACAGATACTTATCTGCTGGTAATAGTTGAATATTTGTGATTTTCATGATCTTCCCCTTTCTGTTTTTTCCAGTATAACAATACACTTTTATCTATTCTATCCATTTTTTAACCGCATTTTGTCGAAATTTTGTTTGTATTTGTTCAAATATTCTCTGTTTGATAAATATAAATCCAAGTATTTAGCATTTTAATCATTCTTTTTTTCATCTGTTTTTTGATAAAATTCTTTTTAATTACACAAAAAATCCAAGTATTCTTTTTGCGGCAAATACTTGGATTTAACGTTTTAAAGTTTTTTTCATTAATTTATAAAATTCATCTAATTGAGCCTCAACAGAAAGAAACGTTGTTTCCCAGTGCTTTTGTAAAGTAAACTCAGTTTCAGAATAAATATACGACTGTTTTTCTTGACCTTTTATATAGAAATCTAGTTTATCTGCGACCACCGCATTAGGGGCAGAAATATACTGCCGAACCAGTTCATCAATAACAGGCGATGTCTCACCTTCTATTTCCTTTCTGTATTGTTTAGGTGTTTGAAGAAAATACTTTTTAAAGGCAGCTGAAAATGATTTTACATCAGAAAACCCTGTATCCAAAGCAATATCTAAAATACTTTTGGATGTCTTATTCATTTCGTGAATCCCATGCCGCAGACGGATTCGAGTCAAATATTCATAATAGCCAATTCCTATTTTCTTTTTAAATAATGTCGAAAGATAAGTTTGATTATAGCCTGTTAATTCTGAAAGTTCTTTCATCGTTATCTTCTGGCTATAATTGCGTTCTGAATATTTTAATATCTGCTTCAATATGCGGTCTTGCTTCCGACTTTTCTGCAAATCCTGATTTGGTATCTGTTCTGGCGGAAATGTATTGATTAATGTAGCAATCAGAAGATATGTATAGCCTTTTACAAAAAAATGATTCTGCGGAGTATCATTCATCAATGCTTCCATAAGCTGAGATGATAGCTTCCGAATAAGAGAAAATGTATCATTATATCGGTTAGAAGCTTCTGACATACATGTAAAACGAAGACTTTTTCCTTCCTCTCGTATTTCATCAAAAAAGACAGGATCTAAATGAAGAACCATTGCATAAGTGTCGGGCTCCTTTAAGAGTGTGGCATGCCCTTGATTAGAATTAATAAGTAAAACATCATCTTCTTCTAAATGGTAAACCTCCCCATCTACGCATGCCTCTAAACTGCCATTTATTACAACCATTAATTCAATCTGAGGATGCCAATTAAAACGGAAGCGGTTAATAAGATGAACATATTCCTTTATCAAAACCTGTTGTGATAAATTGCCAATTTCTCCATAATAATATTGTTGTTCCACCATTTACACTCCAAATTCCATTGTCTTCTAAAGCCGTTTTCTCGATAAAGTATCTTCTAGTCCATTATATGCTTCCCCCCTATAAAAATCAATTGCATAAACTCAATGATCCACTTTCTTATTATCTATTGGTTAATTTCTATATCTGCATCTATATAGCTCTACAGTTACCATTATTTTAATAACCTACTTTCTTAAAATCCTGCCCATACTAACTGCGAACCAAGAAAACAGAGGGAATACTATTCCATACGTTTTTCATGAAAGGAGGAACGAACCCTATGAATCTGTGCAGCTGTGATGTACACCAGACAGAGCCGTGTAAATGCTCTCCTACTCTTCCGTCCCCTGGATCTTCTCTGCAGCTAGCCATTGCCACGGTTCCCATGCAGCCCTGGGAGACGCCATATGACCCGGAAAAAGGGCTCATACAGGGAACCATCTTTCCTGGCCTGGATCTTCCATTTTTTGTGACAGGAGGTGGGATCCATGCCTGACCGCAGCCAACTGTTAAAGGAGATCAATGAGATAAGCTTCACCGTCAATGATCTTACCCTGTATCTGGACACTCATCCCACTGATGCCCAGGCCCTTACTGCCTTTGAACACGCCATGGACCGCAGGAAACAGCTTCTTGCCGCCTACGCAGCAGAGTATGAGCCTCTCACCACGGACTGTGTATGTCCTGAAACCAATAACCATTCCGGCTCCCATACCAGATACCCCGGCCAGAAGCATTTTACCTGGACCGACGGGCCTCTTCCCTGGGATTGCCAGAGTATCTAGGATCGGAGGTGATTCCTATGTGGACTTACGAAAAACGGCTTCAATTCCCTGTAAAGATCACAAAAACCTGCCCGAAAACAGCTTCCCTGATCATCAGCCAATTCGGTGGGCCTGACGGCGAGCTGGCCGCCTCTATGCGTTATCTTTCCCAGCGCTACACTATGCCATGCAAAGAAGTGGGAGGACTTTTAACCGATATTGGAACGGAGGAGCTGGCCCATCTGGAAATGATCTACGCTATTATCTTCCAGCTGACCAAAAATCTAACCCCGGAACAGGCAAAAACTGCTGGCTTTGATGCTTATTATATTGACCATACCACTGCCCTCTGGCCTGCTGCCGCCGCTGGCCTGCCCTTTAACGCCTGTGAATTTCAGTCGAAGGGCGACGCCATCACAGACCTTCACGAAGACCTTGCTGCGGAACAAAAAGCCCGCACCACTTACGACAACCTGATCCGCGTCATCGACAATCCGGAGGTGCGGGAACCCTTAAAATTCCTGCGTGCAAGGGAGGTTGTCCACTTCCAGCGCTTTGGAGAAGCCCTGGAAAAAATCAAGGACAGTTTAGATCGGAAAAATTTCTATTACTTTAACCCGGAATTTGACAAACAATTTGTGCGGTAAGCTTCTCAACGTTTCTCAACGAAACCCAGTCTGGATTCTGCCCCATGGGCAGGATCCGCAGTCTGGGCGGGGTCTGTTCCAGGCCCCCACGACAAACGCATGAATGAATAAATTATGAACACCCTGTCCGGATTTTTTGATA
>CABQJX010000015.1 GCA_902464595.1 uncultured Lachnoclostridium sp.
AACCATGCGGAAGTGAAATTCTTGTGAGGTTTGCTAAAACCGTCTGAACTGTCTATTTTTACCTTGTAATAGTGTACTTGCTGTCTTTCATAAGATGTACGGAATACCAAAGGGGGTATATTTTATGGAAGATAAAGTTTCTTATATGATTGATAAAGATGAAATCAATCAACAGAAAATGCAATTAGTTGTAATAAATCGTCGCCCACAATATTTACAAAAACCGCAGGAAGTTGCCAAACGAGAAATCGCAAGGCAGCTTTTTCAGATTTTTCGGAAATATGAATGATGTAATTGAAGGACTGTCTGTTCAATGCTATAATATAAGTGTGGGCGGCTTATGTCATAACGTCCTGTTCGGAGGTAACGAACATGATGTATGACGCATTATATGGACGCCAGTCAATCGAAAAAAAAGACAGTATATCCGTTGAAAGCCAGCTTGAATATTGCAGGTATGAAACTCATGGCGACCCTTATATCGAATATGCCGATAGAGGGTTTAGTGGGAAGAATACGAACCGACCGGATTTTGAAAAAATGATGAATGATATTCGGGCGGGGAAAATTAAGCGCGTAATTGTTTACAAGTTAGACCGTATTAGTCGTTCAATCTTGGATTTTGCTAATATGATGGAAGTGTTTCAAGAATATCATGTAGAATTTGTTTCTTCAACAGAAAAGTTTGATACTTCCACACCCATAGGCAGAGCCATGTTGAATATTTGTATTGTCTTTGCTCAACTGGAACGAGAAACAATACAAAAACGTGTTACTGACGCTTATTATGCAAGAAATAAGAGGGGCTTTTACATGGGTGGACGTATTCCTTATGGGTATCGCTTAAAGGAAACTATCATTGACAATATCCGCACTTCCATGTATGAAGAAGTCACGGAAGAAAGCGAACAGCTAAAACTTATTTATTCGTTGTATGCTGACCCGGCTAATTCTCTTGGCGACATTATACGGTATCTCAATAAGCATGGTATTAAGCAATTACGCGGAGGAAATTGGACTTCTGCAAGAATAAGTGAAATGCTGAGAAATCCTGTATATGTGGAAGCTGATATTGATGTGTATAACTTTTTCAAAAGTCAAGGAGCAGATGTTTATAATCCGGCAAGCGATTTTACAGGTTATAATGCCTGTTACCTATATAAAGGAACGGTATCAACAACAAGAAAACAGTGTGACCTTACGGACAAGGAAATAGTATTAGCACCACATAAAGGCTTTATTTCTTCTGCCACATGGTTAGCTTGCAGGATACGCTGTCTAAATAATCGCCAGTCAACACAAACTTGTAAACCGAAGAACTCATGGCTTACAGGAAAAGTAAAATGTGGAAACTGCGGTTATGCTTTGGTAATTCGGAAAGCAAAAACAAAATGGGGACGATATTTCGTTTGCAGTCAATCGGGACATAGCGGTAACTGTAAAGGAACGGGAAGCACTGTTTATGCAGACGTTTTAGAGGAATATATGTTAAAAGCCATTCGCGAAAAGCTGTCTGAATTTAAGAAGCTATCAGATGAAGAAGAAAACAAATTTGTACCTAAAGTATCAAAGAACAAAATCCGTTTGACACAAATAGACGAGGAAATTAACGACCTGCTTTCCAAAGTAGGAAGTGCAAACGCTATCTTGATGAAGTACATCAATGATAAGGTTTCCGAGTTAGACACCGAACGCCAAACTTTACAGGAAGAAATCATTTCTCTTACTTGTACGCATACAGAAAACAAAATGGGACAAATAACAGACCATGTAAAGAAATGGGATAACATTTCCTTTGAAGATAAACAGGCAGTTGTTGACGCTTTAATCAAAGTTATCAAGGTGGCAAACGGGAATATTGAAATCACATGGAAAATCTAAGGCGGTTTTATCCGCTATCATTTTTGAGGTAAATCTACTTCAATCTTCCCGTTTCGGTGAACTTCTCCGCATCACTCAGGAAAAGATGGATAGTCGGAATTTCTACGCTTTTAATCCATCTTTTGACCAGGGTGATTAAAATTTTATGACAGATGGAAAAGGCGTCCTCCCATAAGGCTCACATCTTCCTCCTGGTGGGTGGAGAAAATCAGGATACGTCCCCTTTGGTTCTCCTTGATGTAGGAAATCACGTCCTGTTTCAGCTTCTGATCCATGCCTGTGAAGGGTTCGTCCATGATGAGAAGATGGGAGGGGGAAAGAAGGGCGCGCAGCACAGCAGTACGGCGTTTCATGCCGCCGCTCAAGGTAGAAACTGGGCGGGAAAGGCATTCCGGAGGCAGAAGACGGGCCGATTCTTTGCGGATCTGATCCAAGGAGAGAGAAGATCCGGCACACATGGCAATATTTTCAACAGGAGAAAATGACTCGCAGAGGCGATCCTCCTGGAAAACAGCGGACACGGTAAAAGGCAGTGGGAGGATAGGCCTCCCATCCGTTAGTATTTCACCGGAGTCCGCTGTTTCCAGCCCCATTAAGATACGTAAGAGGGTGGTTTTCCCAGAGCCGGAAGGACTCATGAGGCAAAGGCAGTCTCCGCTTCTAAGTGTCAGGTTCAGATTGCGGAGTACAGGGATTTGGTTAAAGGATTTTGATATGTGTTTCAATTCAATCGTCATGTTAGTGTCGGATCCTTTTTAAAAGAAATAGAAAAAGACGCTCAAAGAGAGCGCTGGCTATAATGATAACAAAGGTCCAGGAAAAGAGACTGGCAGTATCCAGATACAGCTTTGCATAGTAAAGCTGCTCTCCGATCGATGATTGGGGAATACCGATGACCTCAGCCGCAACACCTGATTTCCATCCCATTCCCAGGCCAAGACGGCATCCATTGATCAGATAGGGGAGAAGGGAAGGAACATAGATAAAGCGGATTTTTTTGATGAGAGGGATACGAAATATATGCGCCATCTCTAAGAGCTTTGGGTCTGTGTGTTCTAATCCGGTGAGGGTACTGGTATAGATCATGGGCGCAACCACCAGGAAGGAAGTAAATACGGCCAGATGATCCGATCCGATCCAGATTAAGGCAAGGATAATGAAGGAAGCCACAGGAACAGAACGGACTGTTATCATCAAGGGAGCCAGAAGTTCTTTTATAAGAGAACAGCCATAGGCCAGGCTTCCCAAAAGAAGGCCGAAGAAAAAAGCACAGAAAAAACCAAGGCTGATCCGGAAAAAAGAGTTAAAAATGGTCGCCCAGAAGGCAGGAGAGCCTCCCTGGGCGGCCAGAGCCTGTATAATATCAATAGGGCCGGCAAACAGAATGGGATTGTCGATAAAAAGATCTGCCGCCTGCCATACTGTGATCCAAAAGAGGATGATCAGGCAATTTTTTAGGGAAATCTTTGAACCCATTTTTGAAAAAAACTTTGAGGAAATAGTAAGATTCATGTATGTTCCGGCCTCGTTTATTGAACCGCGGGCATGTAATAAAAATCATCTGCCGGAAGAGCGCCGCCTACTGCTTTGGCATCCTGTTCAAAGAGAACAGAGAGGTAGCCAGATAAAGCGTCCTTCATTTCCTGGCCGGTCAGGCATACGATATTGCAGGAAGGAAGAGCCTTTAAGGCAATGGGGGCCTTTTCCACGATTCCCTGGGAAGCAATGAGTTCAGCAGCTTCCTGTGGTTTCTCGTTTGCAAACAGGGTGGAGGCTTTGTGATCTTCTAAGAAAGCCTCTACGGCTGCTCCATTCTCCTTCAGAAAATCGTTCCGCACCAGTGTAACGCCTGTGACCATCATACTTCCGGACTCCTGATTTACAAGATTCCACTGCTCAGTCAGATCCAGGACTGGCTTCAGAGCTTCATTCTGTATACAGGCGGCGGTGACGAAGGGCTGAGGAAGGACAGCGATAGCGGAAGGATCCTCCTTTAACAGGGCAGCCACCTCCGTAGCTTCTGCTTTAAACTGAAGATCCACATCGTTTGTGGACAGGCCGTTTGCCTCAAGGAGATAATTCATGGTATATTCAGGAGTTGTCCCCTTTCCTGTCATATATATGGTGTGTCCTTTCAGATCAGCCATAGAGCGGACAGAATCATCGGAGGCTACCACATACAGAACTCCCAGGGTATTGATATCAAGAACCGTTACATTTCCCTGAGTTTTGCTGTAGAGGACACTTGCTACGTTGGCTGGGAGCAGGGCGATATCCAGATCTCCATTTGCGATTTTTCCTACCAGCTCATCTGCTTTTCCGGCCATTGTAAATTCGTAGGCACGATCGGTTTCCTGTTTGGCAGCCTGATCCATAAGAGATACCAGTCCCATAGAAGTAGGGCCTTTTAAGGATCCCACACGGATTACCGTCTGGCTGTCAGAGCTGTTTGGTTTGTCAGAACGATCTGCACTATTTTTACCATCTTCACCACTCTGGGCAGGAGTTTCCTTAGATGCATCTTTAGAGGAATCTTTAGGTGCACCTTTGGAATGAGATGTTTTCCCGGGCTGGTCGCTTTCCGTTTCACCTGTGTCCGCTTCCGAGGCGTTCGGGGAATCAGCCTGTGCTGAAGCTTCAGCAGGGGAGGGGGCAGCTGCGGACTGGGAAGATGGGGAGACGCTGCATCCGCTCAGAAGGACGGCAGCGCTGATGGCAGCTGCCAAAAGGCAGGAAAAAGTTTTCTTTATCATAATCATTGCTCCTCTCGTATTAATCTCTCCCCACTATAGCACAACGGTTCTTTCTTTTCCATAGATGATCGTGAGAAATCAGAAGGCTTTTTTGCTTTTTTTTAGGAAATTTTCAAATCTCTGCTCATAGAAAAGATGTTGCTCTTTTATCGTGTACCTTATTTAATACTTGCATTTTTATGTAAGATATAGTACGTTTGTTGTGTTACAAAATGATATAAATTTAACGAAATACTGTATACAACAAAGGAGGAGACAAGATGGTAACGAATGATGCAACCATTCTGCGCCTGAAACATGATGTGCTCTATGAAGTGGCGAAAGCCGCTTGGGAGGGCAATCTGGACGAAAGACGGGATCAGATCCCCTATTCTATGATCCCTGGCCCTCAGGCGCTTTACCGCTGCTGTATTTATAAAGAGAGAGAGATCATACGCCAAAGAGTCCGCTTGGCAGAGGGAAAGTGTCCTACTGGAAAGGATACAGCCAATGTAGTTCAGGTGATCAATGCCGCATGTGAGGAATGTCCCATCGCTTCCTATATTGTAACAGATAATTGCCGTAAGTGTATGGGAAAGGCATGTCAGAACTCCTGCAATTTCGGAGCTATTACTATGGGGCATGAGAGGGCTTACATCGATCCCTCCAAATGCAAAGAGTGCGGAAAGTGTTCCCAGGCATGTCCGTATAACGCCATTGCCCATCTGGAGCGTCCGTGCAAAAAGATATGTCCTGTGGATGCCATTACCTATGACGAATATGGAATCTGCGTTATTGACGAGAAGAAGTGTATCCAGTGCGGAGCTTGTATCCACAGCTGTCCTTTTGGGGCCATTGGTTCCAAAACCTTTATGGTAGATGTGATCCGTCTGATCAAAGAGGGGAAAAAGGTGATCGCTATGGTAGCTCCCGCTACGGAGGGACAGTTTGGGCCGGATATTACCATGGCAAGCTGGAAGATCGCCCTCAAGCAGATCGGATTTACGGATATGGTGGAAGTGGGACTGGGTGGAGATATGACAGCTGCTTATGAGGCAGAAGAATGGGCCCAGGCTCACAGAGAGGGAAAGAAGATGACTACCTCCTGCTGTCCGGCCTTTGTCAATATGATCAAGCAGCATTTTCCTACCCTGCTGGAGAATATGTCTACCACTGTCTCTCCTATGTGCGCCGTGTCCCGGCTGATCAAGGCAGGAGATCCAGAAGCAGTTACCGTATTCATTGGCCCCTGTATTGCGAAAAAGAGCGAAAGCCTGGATCACCATATTGAGGGGAATGCAGATTATGCGATGACATTCGGGGAGATCCGCGCTATGATGCGGGCAAAAGGCGTGGAGCTGCAGCCAGCGGAGAATGACTACCAGGAAAGTTCCGTATTTGGAAAACGCTTTGGAAACGGCGGAGGGGTTACTTCTGCAGTTTTACAGTGCCTGGAGGAAATGGATGAGAATATAGACATTAAAGTAGCCCGCTGTAATGGAGCAGCAGAGTGTAAAAAAGCCCTCCTCCTCCTTCGGGCAGGAAAGCTTCCCGAAGATTTTATTGAGGGAATGGCATGTGTGGGAGGCTGCGTAGGAGGTCCCAGCCGTCATAAGACAGAGATGGAGGCAAAAAAAGCCAGAGACCAGCTCATTGGTGCGGCTGATGACAGGAAGGTTCTGGAAAATTTGAAAAAGTATCCTATGGATAAAATTTCCATGCACAGAAATTAAAGGAATATATTTACAAATAGTATTCAATGGATCTGTTTGAGGGAAAATCCCCGGAAGGCCGCTGCAGCACATGGCATTCCGGGGATTTTTTGGTGGCCGGATATTGATTCCGTGATTCCGGCATTGATTCGCGACAGTCTGGCTCTGCATTTATTCTGGTCAGAAAAAAAGCTGTACTGCGCTGTGAAACAGAAAGCAGGCCAGGATCCCGCAGGCTGTAGGGATCAGGCAGGCCAAGACCGTCCATTTCCAGCTTCCTGATTCTTTTCGGATGGTCAAAAGCGTGGTGGTGCAGGGCCAGTGCATCAGGGAAAAGAGCATGACGCTGACTGCTGTGGCCCAGGTCCATCCCTGGTTTACCAGAAGCTCTTTCAGCTGTCCAAGGCTTTCAAAATCAGCAAGACTTCCCTGAGAAAGGTAGGACATGAGGATGATCGGAATGATGATCTCATTGGCAGGCAGGCCAAGAAGAAAGGCAGTAAGGATCACACCATCCAGACCAAGGGTTCTTGCAAATGGATCCAAAAAGGCATTGCAGTGGCTCAGAAGGGAAACATCTCCTACGGTTACATTGGCCATGATCCAAATTAGGATGCCCGCAGGAGCCGCTACGGCTGCGGCTCTGCCGAGAACAAATAGAGTTCGGTCAAACAGAGAGCGGATCAGGATCCTTCCAATCTGGGGACGCCGATAGGGAGGAAGCTCCAGGGTAAAGGAAGAAGACATTCCTTTTAATATGGTTGAAGACAGCAGTTTAGAGACAGCGAAGGTCATGAGGATCCCAAGAAGGACAAAACCAGTCAGGATCAAGGCGGACAAGCCGTTTTTCCAAAGTCCGGGAGCAGAGCCAGCAAAAAATATGGAGATCAGGGCGATCAGAGTGGGAAAACGCCCATTGCAGGGAACAAAATTGTTTGTCAGCATGGCAATGAGCCGTTCCCTGGGGGAGTCAATGATCCGGCATCCCACAATACCCGCTGCATTGCAGCCAAATCCCATGGCCATGGTCAAAGCCTGTTTTCCGCAGGCACGGCATAGCTGGAAGGGTTTATCCAGATTATAGGCAATGCGGGGAAGGATGCCGGCATCCTCTAATAAAGTAAACAGCGGAAAAAAAATTGCCATAGGAGGGAGCATCACAGCTACTACCCAGGCTAAGACGCGGTAAGCCCCAAGAACTAATATGCCGTGGAGCCATTCCGGAGCGTGGGCTGCCTGGAACAGGTAAGTGAGGGTATCCTGAAATTTAAAGAGAAGATCTGAAAGAAGCTGGGAAGGATAGTTCGCCCCACTGATGGTGAGCCAGAAAATGAAAGCCAGCATCCCCAACATGATAGGATAACCAAAAACAGGGCTGGTCAGGATCTGATCCAGCTTCCGATCCGGACGGCTGTAATCCGGGTTGTGAAAGGATACAGCATCGCAGCAGATTTCCTGTGATCGCTGTGTCAGTGAGGAAACCAGCCGGTCTTTTAAGATAGAAGGAGTGATCCCATATTTTCCCAGGTGCTCCCATGCAAGGGAAAGGGAGTCTTTGACTTCCAGACGTTTTAAAATATCTTCCCCTAAATACTCCTGGATTTTTTCCAGAAGCAGGGGATCCTGATCCAAAAGCCTTAGGGTGAGCCACCGGGAGGGAAGTTTTTCTCCTGCTGCCTGAATAATAGCAGGTTCGGCAATGGCAATGGCATGTTCTACTACAGGAGGATAGGAGATCTGGAGGGAGGGGACGGAGGGAAGGGTAATGAGCCGGTCAAGGGATTTTAAAAGCTGCCGGACACTTTTTTTATCCCTGGCAACAGAACCGATGACAGGAACACCTAATTTTTGGGAAAGAACATCCAGATCAACAGAGATGTCCTTTCTCCTGGCCTCGTCCATGAGATTGACACAGACAAGCACCCGCCCTGACCGTTCCAGGATCTGAAGAACCAGGTTCATGTTCCGTTCCAGGCAGGTAGCATCGCAGATGACCAGGATCCCGTCATGATCCGCGAAGCAGAGAAAATCTCTGGCAATCTCCTCCTCCGCGGAGTGGGCCATAAGGGAATAAGTACCGGGAATATCCACAAGGACATAATTTTCCCGTTCTGACCGACAGAAGCCCTGGGCGTTGGAAACCGTTTTTCCGGGCCAGTTTCCTGTGTGCTGTTTCATTCCTGTAAGCTGATTAAACAAGGTGCTTTTTCCAACGTTAGGGTTCCCGGCAATGGCGATCACATGGTCTGATGGATGGCGTCTTAAAATTCCCATTCCCAAATCTATGGCTCCTTTACCGGTAGATTTTCTGGTTAGTCCCATGCAGCCTCTCCTTTCTGAACTGGTTTTACCAGAATACCGCGGCAGTCTTCGGAGCGTATAGCGATCACGGCTCCGCGGATCAGATAGGCTCTGGGATCCCCCAGTGGGCTTTTTCCTACACATTCTACCTGGGTGTGCTCTACCAGGCCAATATCCAGAAAACGGCGCCGCATGGAAGGAGGGCAGGAGAGCTGGGAAACCGTGGCTTTGCCTCCGAATGGGATTTCATTTAAACTGCAGATCTGGTTCATTGTTCTGTGTTACCTCCGTTTCTTACCTATATATTATTGCAGTCAGAAGAAAGGTGTGACAGAAATATTTATTTTCCTCTTGCCAATTTAAAAAAAAGCATTATAATATAGGATATATATAAATTCATAGTTATGCATTTTTATGCAGAAATAGAAAGAGGAGAGAATGATTATGAAAAAGAACGTATTAGCTTTTACAATGGCAGCACTTATGACCGCATCCTTAACCGCATGCGGCGGAGGCGCAGCAGAGACAACTGCAGCAGAAAAGACTGAGGCAGCTAAGGACGAAGCAGCAGAAAAGACAGAAGCAGCTAAGGACACCGAAGCAGAAAAGGCAGAGGAAGATAAGGCAGAGGAGAGCAAGGAAGCAGCTGAGACAGAGGCGGCAGGCGGAGTCCTTGTTATGGCAACTAACGCGGAGTTCCCTCCTTATGAGTACCATGAGGGAGATGAGATCATCGGTATTGATGTGGATATCGCAAAGGCAATTGCCGGTGAGCTGGGAATGGAGTTAGAGATTGAGGATGTTGCATTTGATTCTGTGATTCCTGAGATTGTTTCCGGAAAGGCAGATGTGGCTTTAGCAGGAATGACCGTAACAGAGGAGCGTCAGCAGTCTGTAGACTTTTCTGATACATACGCTTCCACCTCTCAGATGATCATTGTTACAGAAGACAGTGCTATCGCTTCCCCGGATGACTTAAAGGGTGTAACCGTAGGCGTACAGCTGGGAACCACAGGAGATCTGTATGTATCCGACCTGGAGGCAGAGGGAACCACAGTAGAGCGTTACAACAAGGGATTTGAGGCTGTCCAGGCATTAAGCCAGGGTAAGATCGATGCAGTCGTGATCGACGGAGAGCCTGCAAAGACATTTGTGGCAGAGACCGACGGATTAAAGATGTTAGACGAGGCATTTACAGAGGAAGAATATGCCATCGCTGTAAAAAAAGGAAACACAGAGCTTCTGGACAAAGTGAACGGAGCGTTAAAGAATCTGAAAGAGAGCGGAGCCTTAGACGAGATCATCGCCCAGTATATTAAGGCAGAATAAAGAAAGAACAGAGGAAAAGAGCATGTGGGAGAATTTTATAGATGCATTTTACCTTAATTTTGTGGAAAAAGACCGGTGGATGTATCTGGCAAATGGCCTGAAAACAACATTACTGATCACCTTTTTTGCCTGCCTCATGGGAATTGTTTTGGGATTCCTGGTGGGTATGGTACGCTCCACTTATGATAAGACCCATAAGCTTAAAGTGTTAAATGCTATCTGTAAGGTGTACCTGACTGTGATCCGCGGAACACCTGTTGTAGTACAGCTTTTGATCATCTATTTTGTAGTGTTCGGAAGCTCCAGGATCGATAAGGTAGTGGTGGCAACCCTGGCTTTCGGGATCAACTCCGGAGCCTATGTGGCGGAGATTTTCCGCAGCGGCATCATGTCCATTGATCCCGGGCAGATGGAGGCGGGGCGCAGCCTTGGTTTTAACTATGCCCAGACTATGTGGTATATTATTATGCCCCAGGCGTTTAAGGTAGTGCTCCCTACTCTGTGCAATGAGTTTATATCCCTGTTAAAGGAAACCTCAGTAGCTGGTTATATTGCCATTGAGGATCTGACAAAGGGAGGGGATATTATCCGCAGCAGGACGTACAGCGCATTTATGCCCTTGCTGGCGGTTGCTTTGATCTATTTGCTCATCGTCATGGTATTTACGAAATTGATCCAGATTCTTGAGAGGAGGCTGAGGCAGAATGAGCGCTAATCAGATTCATAGGGGAGAGCCGCTGATCCGGGTTCAGGATCTGGGAAAAAGTTTTGGCTCCATTGATGTCCTCAAGGGGATCACCGTAGATATTTATAAGGGTGATGTGGTTTTTGTAGTGGGGCCCTCCGGCTCTGGAAAGAGTACCTTCCTGCGGTGTCTGAACCGTTTGGAGGAGCCTACCAGCGGTCATATCTTTTTTGAGGGAACGGACATTACAGACGGGAAGACGGATATTGACAAGCATCGCCAGAAAATGGGAATGGTATTCCAGCAGTTCAATCTATTCCCTCATATGGATATTATGAAGAACCTGACCATTGGCCCAATGAAGCTTCAGGGAAAAGACCAGAAGACAGCTGAGGCTGAGGCTATGGAGCTTTTAGAGCGGGTTGGACTGGCAGACAGGGCTCACGCATATCCCAGCCAGCTTTCCGGCGGGCAGAAGCAGAGGATTGCCATTGTCCGGGCTCTGTGCATGAAGCCGGACGTGATGCTCTTTGACGAGCCGACTTCTGCTCTGGATCCTGAAATGGTAGGCGAGGTATTAAATGTAATGCGTGACCTGGCAAAAGAGAAAATGACCATGGTGGTGGTCACCCATGAGATGGGGTTTGCCAGAGAAGTAGCTACCAGGGTTATGTTTATGGATCAGGGATATTTTATGGAGGAGGCAGCTCCTGAGGAGTTCTTCTCCAATCCAAAAAATGAACGCCTGAAATCCTTCCTGAGCAAGGTTCTGTAGACAGGATAAAATAAAACCGGTTTTCCATTGAAGCGTTATCCGCGAAGGGGAAGCCGGTTTTTTGCTATAAATTTCCAATTATTTTCTTGTTTGTCAGAAAAGACAAGAATTGTGCCGGAAAGCCTTGCATTTCCCTCTGGATAGTGTATAGTTATACCTATAAAAAGAAAGCAGAGTAGGCATATGCGCGTTAAGTGCCGGCTGAACAGGGAGTTGTCAGCTGGACGAAAGGGGAAGACCCTGCGGTGCATAAGCCGCATCCCGCTGCAGCAGAGATAGGGAAGGAACCATGGTTCCTCTTATCTCCGTTTGTAGTCCGAGAAATCTGCAAAGGAGGAAGATACCATGAAGAAACAGACCTTGTTTGCACGTTCTTTGGAGGAATTAAAGAGCGTAAGGACCCTTACCCTATGCGCTATGCTGGCTGCCGCAGCTATGATACTGGGCAATTTCAGCATCCACATCACAAGCACCCAGCGGATCGGGTTTTCGAGCATTCCCAATCAGCTGGTCGCCTTTCTGTTCGGGCCAGCCGTGGGAAGTATGTTCTGCGGTGTTCTGGACATTGTCAAATATCTCTTAAAGCCCGTAGGGGCATTTTTCCCGCCGCTCACCCTTGTAACTATGTTGGCGGGGCTGATCTATGGATATTTCTTTTACCGCAGACCATTAAGCTTATGGCGGGTATTTGCCGCTCATTTTGTGGTGGGCCTGATCTGCAATGTGATCCTCAATACTCTTTGCCTCAGTATTTTATATGGCCAGGGATTTCTCGTGCTTCTCCCCCCAAGGCTTTTGCAGAATCTGATCAAATGGCCCATTGATTCCTTTATATTTTTCAATGTGGCAAAGCTTTTGGAGATGTCCGGCGTGTTCCGCCTGGCAAAGGGAAAGTTATTTATTTAACGTGATAGGAAATTAACAAAAACACCTCTGAGATCCGTTTCTATTTCGGATGTTCAGAGGTGTTTTTACGAAAAAATCGGTTCAAAGTGTTTTTGACCAGAGTCCAGTTAAAAAATCCAGCAGCTTTTGCGTTAAGATTATAGCAAGCTGTTCTTTTAAAAGTACAGGACGGATATTGATAAGAAAAAAAGCTTGTGCTATGATTGGGGACATTAAAATATGAAACAAGCCGGATGGCTATTCGGATCCATTACACGAGAGAGGAGAAAGAAAAATTATGGCTATTCATGTAATTGACGAGGCAAACCGCTGCCTTCAGTGCAAAAAGCCAATGTGTCAGCAGGGATGTCCTATTCATACACCGATCCCCGAGATGATCCGGGCATTAAAGGAAGGTGGAATAGAAGAAGCTGGAAATATGCTGTTCTCTAATAATCCCATGTCTCTGGTTTGTTCTTTGGTGTGCAATCATGAGGGCCAATGTGAGGGACACTGCGTTCTGGGAAGAAAAGGACAGCCAGTACATATCAGCAGCATTGAAAATTATATATCTGATACCTGTCTGGAGAGGATCGATATAGAAAGCCTTCCTAAGAACGGAAAGAAAGTGGCTGTTATCGGCGCGGGCCCAGCGGGGCTTACGATTGCCATTTTGCTGACTAAAAAGGGATACAATGTGACCATCTTTGATTCCAGAGATAAGATCGGAGGTGTCTTACAATATGGAATCCCGGAATTTCGTCTGCCGAAGACGATACTGGAGCGCTACAAGAAAAAACTTCTTGACCTTGGGATACGGATCCGTCCCAATACTACGATTGGAGGAGCCTTAGAGATCAAAGATCTGTTTCGGGACGGCTATGCCAGTATTTTTATTGGAACAGGGGTATGGCGTCCAAAGACCTTGGGGATCAAAGGAGAATCTCTGGGAAATGTCCATTTTGCTATTGATTACTTGGCTAATCCCGATGCATATGATCTGGGAAACCGGGTAGCGATTATCGGTGTGGGAAATTCTGCCATGGATGTAGCAAGAACGGTTATACGAAAAGGATCTCATGATGTAACTCTTTTTGCTCGGGCGGATCATTCGGATGCAAGCTCTCATGAAACGCAGTATGCTATGTTGGATGGAGCAAAATTTGCTTACAACCGGGGAGTAGTAGAGATTAATGATGAGGGCCCTGTATTTCAGGAAATCTATTATGACGAGCAGGGGAATATCAAAGGATATTCGGAAAACTTAGAACAGGTTTATGCAGATTCCACTATTATTTCCATTAGCCAGGGGCCAAAAAGTAAGCTGGTAAATACAACGAAGGGATTGGAGGCAACAGAAAATGGCCTCCTCAAGACGGATTGTCATGGGGAGACCACAGTAGAAGGAATTTTTGCCTCTGGCGATGTAGTTTTGGGAGCTAAGACAGTTGTAGAAGCAGTGGCCTATTCCAAAACGGTTGCAGAGGCTATGGATGCTTATATGAGATCGAAAGATGATAAAGAAAATACAAAAGGCGAACGTTGATCGAGAATTTTTTACTCCTGTCCCATTTCCCTGCGGATCCTCCGGAAGGAGAGGAAGAACAGGGTGACTGTGGTACATACGGCAATGGAATCCGCGATCGGTTCTGCTACAAATACGGAAAAGACCTTATTCTCAAAGAAATTCGGGAGAATATAGATCAATGGGATCAGCAGGATTACCTTTCTCAAGAGAGCTAAGAACAGGGAGGTTTTACTGTCCCCGATGGCGATAAAAGTCTGCTGGCATGCTAACTGCGCTCCAAACAGCAGGGAAGCCCCCATGTAGATCCGCATGGCCCAGATGCTGAACTCCGTCAGGGCTCCATCCTGGGTAAAGATACGGATGTAGACAATGGGAGCAAACATGGCAATGGCCCATAAGGCAGTGGAATAGATCATGCAGGTGGTGAGAAGCAGGCGGAAGGTTTTGCTTACCCGGTCGATCTTTTTTGCACCGTAGTTAAAGCTGACAATGGGCTGGGAACCCTGGGTCATTCCCTGAAGGGGAAGCATGGAAAACTGCATGACGCTTCCGAGGATCGTCATGGATCCAACAGCCACGTCGCCTCCATATTTTAGCAGGGAAGTGTTAAAACAGATATTGAGGATACTCTCTGTAAACTGCATGACAAAGGGCGCTGCACCAAGAGCCACAGCCGGTGCAATCACGTCTCTTTTTAATCTCATACAGCGAGGGCGTATTTTCAGATAGCTTCGATCCGATACCAAAAAGAGTACGACCCAGACAGCAGATACACCCTGGGAAATGATGGTAGCCAGGGCAGCTCCCTTTACGCCCATATGGAATCCGAACATCAGGATCGGATCCAAAATAATATTGCAGACAGCTCCGATCAGAACAGTAAGCATACCTGTCTTTGCGTATCCCTGGGCATTGATAAAGGCATTAAGCCCCAGCGCCAGCTGGACAAAGATGGTTCCGAGAGAATAGATTTTCATATAGTCCCATGCGTAGCTGATGGTATTTTCGCTGGCGCCGAACATTAAAAGGATCTGTCTGCCAAAGAGCAGAAAAAAGGCGGTGAGAGACAGGGCGACGGTGATCAGGGCAGTGGTGCAGTTGCCTAAGATATGTTCTGCTTCTTCCTTTTTACCTTTTCCCAGCATAATGGAAGCTCTTGGAGCGCCTCCCATGCTCACTAAGGCGGCGAAGGCAGAAATAGCCATAATGACGGGAAAGGTAACGCCGACGCCAGTGAGTGCGTTAGCTCCCTCTCCGGGAAGGTGGCCGATGTACATGCGGTCAACCATGTTGTAAAGTACATTGATGATCTGGGCGGTGATAGCCGGGATGGCAAGGCGGAAAAGGAGTTTTCCTACGCTGCCGGAGCCCAGATCCACTTCTTTTGTTTCTTTTTGTTTCTCCATGTTGTATTCAGTCCTTTCTGAGACAGCCACCATACGCAATTGGCGTCAGTAAAAAATTATATATCGAAAAAAGTGGAAAGTCAACTGAGGCGCTTATCCGGCCGCTGAGGCGCTTGTGTGGCAGAAGATGTTTTGATCCGGCCCCAGAGGTGTTACTGCGGTCCGGCCATTGTTTTATCTGCCATCGGCCTGTGGAACAGGAGAAGAAATCCGCAGTAGAAAAGACAGAAAAAAAGGATCCGGATGGCTGTTTCGAGAAAAAAAGAGGAGATAAAGGAAAGAGGAAATAGGTGGGAAAACGTCAGATGGATCCCTGTGGTGAGTAAAAGGATGGCGGTGGGTTTTAAGATCATGGAACCTGTATTCCAGGAAAAGGGAACCCATTTTTTAACAGAATGAAAGCTTATAAGAGCCAGGATCAGCTCGCTGGCCAGCATACCCCACAGCACGCCCCGGATACCCCAATCAGGTACGGCAAAGAGCACAAACCCTAACCGTATCAGCATGGCAGATACATTCTGAAAAAAGGTGACAGAGGTTTTTCCAAGCCCGTTTAAGATGCTTCCCATGGTGGTGGACAGATATAAAAAAGGACAGAGCCAGGAGAGCACAGTGATATAAAGGCCAGCCCTGGGATCATGGAATACGCTGTTTCCCAGCTCTTTTCCAAAAAGAGTAAAGATCCCGATACACAGGATCCCCATGTAGCAGCTGTAGCGCAGGGACATAGAGATCATGGAAGATATGCGCCTATGATTTCCGTCTGCCTGGGCTTTTGCTACGGTGGGGAGCAGAAGGACTGCGATGGAGTTGGTGATGGCAGAGGGAAAAAGGATGAAAGGAAGGGCCATGCTGGTGAGGACGCCATATACAGAAAGAGCCTGAGAATTTGTTAGACCGTAGGCTGTAAGCCGGTTTGGGATCCAGACCGCCTCTGCTGTTGCCAAAAGGTTTAATACCAGCCGGTTTGCCATAAGTGGAAGGGACAGGGTCATCAAAGGGGCAAAAAAGGTATAGCTTCCCTTGAAGCGCAGGAAGGGGTGACTGGGCTTAGGGGTAATTTTTTTATTTAGAGCCTGTTTTTCACGGTATAAGGGGGGAAAGAAGCCCAGGCAGAATAGGGTATAAGCGGCGGAAGCCATTTCTCCGATCAGATGTCCGAAGACAGCAAGGCTGACGGTAATGGGTCGGCCGGTTTCTGTCCAGATATGGGCGATGAGAAAGACAGACCCCATTCGGATCATCTGCTCTGCAACCTGTGAGAAAGCGGGAATACGGGCATTCTGCATTCCGTAATAATAGCCGTTGATGCAGGAATGGAGAGCGGCAAAGGGAACAGAAAGGGCGATGACTGGAAGATAGGGGGCACATCGCGGCTCCATGAGAAAATGTTCTGCCAGAAAGCCGGAGCTTTGTGAGATAGCCCAAGCCAGCAACAGGGAAACAGGGAGAAAAATAGCCAATCCTGTGCGGAAAATAGAATTTCCCTGTTCCTGATGGGAAGCTACGTATTGGGAAAGGGCTGTCTGTATGGAACCGGCGCATATGGCAAAGCAGATGCTGAAAATGGGGTGAACCATATTGTAAAGGCCAAGTCCCTCTGCTCCTATGGTGCGTGACATATAGATCCGGTAAAAGAAACCAAGGATCCGGCACAAAAATCCAGTGGAAGTAAGGAGAAGCGTACCAGTGAGAAAGGCGATTTTTCCTTTGGAGAGTCGGGAGCATATAGGTAAGGAGGAGATGGGGGTGGGAATCATGATAGGATCTCCGGCGATGAAAATTGGTATCAGTATATGTGAAAAGAAAGAAAAATATGATACAGAGGGCAGGAAGGCCTGCCCTCTGATATAAAGTTGTATATGGAATGGAAAAGGGAATTTGAAAAGGAAGATCAGAAGAACGTTCCGGTTACAGAAGTGGGGATCGCAAATTCCACAGCTCCCATATATCCGGGAGCTACCTGGTATTCATCAAAGACAATGACCAATTCCCCCTGGTTATTAAAGTAATAGCTTTCATTTCCGGATAGTCCCTTAAAATCATCTTCCGGCATATCAGAGTGGTAAAAATAGGAAATATTTTCGTCGGCAGCCATTTGTGCTTCCATCTGCTGTCCGATGTTAGCGCCGGCCGCCTCCAGGACTTCTGGGCGATCCTTTAAAAGCTCTGACAGGGAGACTTCTTTGCCAGTTCTTTTATCAATGGTGAAAATTTTCACGGATTGAGCTCCGCTGGCCGCTGTCTCGGTAACATTAAATCGGAGGCACAGATAGCGGCTGTTATCAGTGGCCACTTCATAGGTGGAGTCCAAGGAGTAATGCCCTTCCTCACCCAGAGCAGCAATCTCTTTCTCATAGGAAGCAATCAGTTCGTTTGCATATTCCTCAATGGACTTGTTGACGGCCGGGCTTCCAAGGCTGGGATCTGCTGCTTCAATCTGAGGGATCTGGATCTGAGCCTCATAGTGATCGGACTTTTGTTCAAAGGTTCGGAAAGTAACTACCTTTGCAACAGATCCGATAAAGGGGATCTGTTCCATTGCTTGTGCTGTAGTAGGAGACAGGTTGGCAAGGATCGTAATGGCAGCCATGGCTGCAGCGGCTGTTGTTCCGGTTTTTTTAGCAAAATTCATAAGGATCACACCTCTCTTTTCTTTTTTGGCCTGTGAGATTCCGGCCATCATCCGTTCTCTGGCTTCCTTTGGCACAGGTATGGATCTATATTCCTGCTTGAAATCTTCCAGTGCTTTGTTATGTTCGCCGTTCATGTAAAACGCTCCTTTCTGAACCGGGTTTTTCCTGTTGGCAAGCTTCACAGGGGTCTAATTCCACTTTTAATTTTTTTAATGTACGGTAAAGCCTAGCCTTCACTGTACTTAGGTTTTCGCCCAGGATACCGGCAATATCCTCCAGCTTCAAATCTTCAAAATATCTCAGAATGATAACGGTTCTGCTTTTTTCGTCCAACAGTTCCAGGCTCTGCTTTAGATCCAGATCCTGGTAGCGGTCTTCAAAAATTGTTTCGGGAATTTCCTCCGTCACCATTTCCTTTTTTCGTTTGCGCAGCATATCCAGGCTTGTGTTGACTACGATCCGGTAGATCCAGGTGGAAAGGTAGTCTTTATTTTTAACGCTTCTGCAGTCCCGGATGGCGCGGTAGGCGCTTTCCTGTACTGCATCCAGAGCGTCGTCTTCATTTCGCATATAGCTATATGCCAGGCGGTAGTAGCGCTCGTAATTCTCTGTGAGAATGCGCTCCGTCTCTGCCTCAAGGTTATGGAAGCCCATCTGCCAGATCCCTCCTTTCTGCTATAAAATGATGCTGGGGTCAAAAGATTTTTTAATCCCTCGGCCCTGTTTATTGTTTCCTGTTTCTGACTGTTAGACGTAAAAAAGAGACAGAAAGTTGCAATATTGGTGAAAAAAATGGCTGTAACAATTATTGTAGAAAAGAAAAAGGGTTCCTTCAAGGAGTGAAAGGGAAAAATGTGAGTTTTGTTTCCATTTTCATAAATGAAATAAAGTGATACAATCAAGGATAGGAGGTTTTTGTGATTGATGGCAAAAAAGTTATCAGAAATGACGCTAGAAGAACTGTGGCATCTGTTTCCTGTTGTTTTAACAGAACATAAGGAATTTTGGAAAGAGTGGTATTCAGAAGAAGAAACACTTTGGAGCAATAGGCTTCCCTGTATATACAGAATAAGCCATATCGGAAGTACGGCAATACCAAACATTTGGGCCAAACCGATTATTGATATTCTTGTGGAGCTGCCAAAAGAGATCCAATTACTGGATTACAAAGAGGTCATTATCAACAGCGGATATATTTGTATGTCTGAGAGCAGTAATCGTTTATCATTTAACAAAGGGTATACGGAGGTGGGATTTGTCCATCGGGTATTTCATTTGCATTTAAGATATGTCGATGATAATGATGAGTTATATTTTAGGGATTATCTTGTGGAGCATTCTGCTATTGCAAAAGAATATGAAAAATTAAAGCTTGCATTATGGAAAGAGTATGAACATGATAGAGATGACTACACAAACGCAAAAACGGATTTCATAAAGAAATACACGGGAAATGCAAAAGTAATATATGGCAATCGATACCGGCAAATGGAGTAATGTCAATTCTGAAAATTTGTACGGAATTTTTATAACTAGAGATAAAAAACTGATAAAGAGGAAAAAATATATGATATAAATTAATTGAGGCAAAATGCGGCAAATCGCAGCATATAAGGAATTTTCATTGTGAATGTAATAAATAGTGTTTGTTTGCTATGTAAGTAACTTCAGTTTTTCTATGGAGGATATCAATATGGAAAAGTTCCTTTCTTCATATAAAGAAAATAGAAAAATATTTTTAGGTGATACAGACTCTTATACGATTGTACAGAATGGATATACGGAAGATGAGTTGATTTTCAAAATAAAAATGGCAACGTTATTATATGATGTTGTTTTTATACCTGCAGCATATATGTGGCAATCGGAACAAATGAAAGAGGTTATGTATAAAATTCATCCATTGATATTAACAGAGAATGTTTTGCCAATAATAAGGAAGAGTAAAGAAACACGAGATATTAAAGATTATTTTGAAAAACGTCAGAGTGAAACAAAAAATCTTAAAAATATGGAAGTTTTTAAAATTCCTAGTTTAGCGACTGAAATAGCGGATGCGGATGATAGAAAAGTGATGCTCTTTTTAAATGGTATGAACTGTTGTTTACACTTAGAAGAAAAATCAGTCAAAGAAGAATTTATAGAATTGTGGAGAAATGATCTTTCAAATGGTACAGATATTAATGCGATATCCATGATTTTATATAGAAGTAATATAGATTTTAAACTTTATAAGGCTATTTTACAAAAGTTGAAGAATGATGTCGATTATAATAATTTTTCTAGAAGTGTGTTAATCGATTATATTTTAAAATTAAATATCTCTCCAAATGTGAAGCTGATGCTTCAAGAAAGAGTGTCATGGTTGTATTTGAGAGCAAATGCAAAGGCTAGTCAAAGTGATTTTTACCTTTCAAAGTCGGCTGAAAATAAGTTAGTACATAAGGCAAATGTGGAGATGTATATAGAATTGCTAAAAAATTTCGGAATTAATGAAAGGATGATTCGGTCTTTAGCAGTAGAAGAATTGTTAAGAATTAAATATTCACCCGAATATTTGAACTTTATTAGTAGCTATAATGATCTTATTGACAATATATACTATGAGCAGATAAATATAGTTGAGAAGACAAATAGACGTATAAATGCGATGTTACTTAAAGAAAATATTAAACGCAGAGTTTGGAACAAGTTGTCAGCGGTCTATGGGGTATCAAGTACGATTTTTATTGGTTTAATTGTTAATTATTTTTCCGGTAGTGATATTAATAATATTGCGTTAGGCGTTTCGGGAGGAACGGCTATATGTTCATATATTTTGAAAAAATTAGAAATTGTCAACAATTCTATTTCAAATACATCATTTTATGATTTTAAAGAATTTGTAATAAAAGAAGAATATAAAAAGAAAATGCAATGGAGTATTAATGGAGTGATATTATGAAGACACGATATAATGACTATAACGATATTAAAAATTTGAGAGAAAAAATGCAGACTAATGAAGTAGTTCTCTTAAAAGGGAAAAAATATGATACACTTGTAGGTAAAGGATTGCAACTAAAAATAAATAGTTCAGTAGGATTAAGCGATGAAAGTGCATTCAAAAACGAAGCGGATAAAATAACTGAAATAGCACGTTTTGATATTTTGCCAGATACTATGATGGATTTAAGTATTATTTCTATAAAGAAGCCATTATATGATTTGATCCAAAAAGAAATTGGTTGTCCTGTAGGTACAGTCCCTGTATACATATGTTTTGATAGTAAGAAAGGAATAGATAAAAATAAGTTTTTAGAAGAAATAGAAAGACAGGCACAAAATGGCATAGCATTCATGACATTACATTTTACTGCTGTAGATGAAATTTATAAAAAGACTATTAATAGAAATATTTCTGTGATCAGTAGAGGCGGAAGTTTAGTGCTCCGAGATTTATATATAAATAAGAGAAAACAAAATATTCTACTTGAATGCTTCGATGATATTTGCAAGATACTAAAGAAATATTCTGTAGTAGTAAGTGTTGGAACAACTTTTAGGCCATCAACGTTGTATGATGCATTGGATGAGATTCAGTTAAATGAAATTAGAATGCAAAAAGATATAATAAATGCATTACGCAAAAAAGGTATTGCTGTAATGATGGAAGGTGTTGGGCATATTTCTTTGGGTGACTTAAAAAAATATGTCAAGCTGATAAGGGAGGAGTTTTATGTACCTTTTATGCCGTTGGGGCCAATACCTACAGATAGAGCAATTGGATGGGATCATGTGTCTGCTGCAATAGGGGCTACGTATATGGCTTTATTAGATGGGGCAGATATTATTAATGCAGTTACACGAGAAGAGCATACTGGAGGTATACCAACTAAAAATTCGATTTATGAAGCAATTAAATCAGCACAGGTGGTTGTAAATTGTATAAATGATGTTAGATTTTTTGAAAAATATAATAAACCGCAGAGTAATAAGAAAAATAACTGTATGGGAATTATAAAAGAGGACATTGGATGTGATAGGTGCAAAGAGGAATGTCCATTTCTTTTAAATACAGTGTTTTGATTAAATTCAATATACAGAGAGTGGTATATGGATCTTTTAGGGAGCTGACGGACAGCGGGGGAAGGGATCCATACATGGTGAGCAAAAAAGGAGAGTGGGGAGATGAAAATAGTAATTCTTTATAATATGATTGCTTTGATTGCCTTTTTCATTTTAATTTTTGCCCTGAGGATTGTCTGCAAAAGTAATTTGAGTAAAAATAAGCAGCTTATTGTTAAGGTCATTGTGGTCATATTACTCGTTTGTGTAACTGCGTTTGTCATTTTTCTTGATGCAATAGCAGCTGGGATAATAGGACTTGTTCCGAATTAATGATTCAGATATTTTTTGGCGCGATCAGATTAGGAAATGGAGAAGGTTGAAGCAGGAGGGGGATTGAATGATAATAAAAGTGGAATTGAGAAAATGGTCATTGGAAGATAAAGAATGAAATGAATTTTCTGATCGGTAATATCTGTGATATGATAGAAGTTGACGAAGAAAATGAGGAGCAAGTTGATCCAAGGAACATCTTGACGTTGTTGCAAAAGAAAGTAAAATATGGTGTACCAAATATGACAGCAATTTCTATTTGTGAGAGTATTTTTAATGATCGTTTATTAGCTATAGAATTAGCTCAAATTTTATCTGATGCGAATATTGCAACGGTGTACAAAGGGAACATAATAAAAAACTTAATAATGGACTGCCAATCTTACACAAAGTACCGCCCAAACGAGACTACGGGCGGTATTTTTGTATCATGGCGGAGAAAGGAGGAACTTCCCACGGGGGCTTGACTGAAAAGTTGAGCCCCTTTTTTCATGCCAAAAAATAGGAGGTAAATGCTTATGGCAGATGATAAAACCACAAAAACGCCGGAACAGCCGGTAACGGATACCGGACCGGGCAAGGAAACGCCTCCCGCTCCCCCAAAAGAGCCGGAGAAGGTTTCCGTTTCCCCGGAGCCGGAAAAAAGACGGAACCGGAGGTAAAGAACCCGCAGGTTTCCGTCTATAACTTCGCTGAAATTATGAAGGAAAAGAAGGTCGAGGAACGGGCGGCAACTCCCGGCGGGGAAAAGCCTGCCCCGGCAAAAACGGAAAAACTGGAAAAGCAGCCGGAGGCTCCGAAGAAAGCGGAGGAAAAACCCAAAGAACCGGAACAGCCAAAGCGCCGGGGCCGTCCCCCGAAAGCAGATAAGGATAAGGACGCAGCCCCGAAGTCCAAAGCTCCCGCACAGAAACCGGAAAAGGCGGTCAAAAAGGAACCGGAGAAAAAAACGGCTCCAACGGTACAGGCCGCTCCCGCTCCGAAAGGACCCGAAAAGCCGAAGGAGGCTCCACGCCGGGGCAAGGAGCAGATCGTCTATATCAAGCTGAACGAGCTCCACGCCTTCAAGAACCATCCCTTTGAAGTCCGGGATGATGAAGAAATGCGGGCTATGGTGTCCAGCGTCAAGGACAAGGGCGTGACCCAGCCCGCTATTGTCCGTCCCCGTGAGGATGGCGGCTATGAGATCGTGTCCGGCCACCGCCGCCAGAAAGCCAGCGAGCTTGCCGGGTATGCGGATATGCCCTGTATCGTCCGAAACCTGACGGACGATGAAGCCATCACGCAGATGGTCGAGGACAATCTCAACCAGCGTGAAGAAATCCTCCCCAGTGAGCGGGCCAAAGCCTTGAAAATGCAGCTTGAGGCTATCAAGCACCAGGGCTCCCGCACTTCGGGCCAGATCGACCCGAAGGACGCAGGAAAACGCTCCAACGAGATCGTGGCCGAGCGGAACAAGATGGCGGTCAAGCAGGTGCAGCGGTATATCCGGCTCAATGAGCTGGTACCCGACCTGATGAAGCTGATGGATGAAAAAAAGCTGGGCTTTACTACGGCGGTGGAGCTTTCCTATGTCAGCAAAAAGAACCAGAACTATATCGCCGTCGCCATTGACAGCCAGCAGTCCTCGCCTTCACAGGCGCAGGCAAAGCGTATGCGTGAGCTGGACGAAAAGAAGCTGCTCAACGGGGATGTGATCGACGGCATTATGATGGAGGACAAAAAGGAGGTAGACAAAGTGATTTTGACAGGTGCGGAACTGAGCAAGTATTTCGGCAAGGAGACTACGCCGAGGGAAATGAAGGATCAGATCATCAAGCTGCTGGACGACTGGAAGGGACAGCAGAAGGAACACGAAAAGCCGGAGAAGAAAAACGAACAGGAAAAGTAAGTCCAAACTTCGGGTCAGCATGGCCCGAGGATTGCGGGGCTCTGCCCCGCGAAGCTCTGGAGATATAAATGATTCCCCGTCGCCAGTTATTCCGTAGCATAGCCGGGAAAATCAGTCAAGGGCAGCGCCGCCGCAGGCGGTGCCAGAGGCACCCTTGACGGATTTCTCCCGGTTATGCTTTTTCCCGGTCAAGCGACGGGGATATAAATTCTCCAGAGCCGTTCCCCTTCCCGGGGGAAGGGGCGGAGGGGTTGGGCGAACTCTTGCTTTTCCCTAAACCAAAACAGAAATGGAGGCTCAACCAATGAAACGACCTTTAGCATACCTGACCGCCGCATGGAGCGGCGAGCCGGATGTTGATATGGAGCTGGCGGCCCACTACTGCCGCCTTGCTTATGAGGCGGGCTTTTCCCCGATCTGCCCGCTCTTGTATCTGCCGCTGTTTTTGAATGACAGCGTTCCCGAGGAACATAAGGCCGGGATTGATATGCGCCGGGATATGCTGCGGCGTTCCCATACCCTGATCGTCTGCGGCAGCGTTGTGGACGAGGATGTGAAAAACGATATTGCGGTTGCCGGACGGCTGGGCATTGCGGCGACAACGCTGGAAGGGGTGCTTGCCGTGAAGGGACACGGCACCCCGGGCCATGCCGGACATTAAGCTGGGGAGCCTTTTCGACGGGATCGGCGTGTTCCCTCTGGCTGCTTCCCGGTGCGGTATCCGTCCGGTCTGGGCCAGCGAGATTGAAAAAGCGCCCATCTCCATAACCAAAAGGCACTTTCCCGATATGGCGCATTTGGGAGATATTACGAAGGTGGACGGCGGGAAAATCCCGCCGGTCCATGTGATAACCTTCGGTTCCCCCTGTCAGAACCTTTCTCTGATCGGCAACCGCTCCGGCCTTGCCGGGGCAAAATCAAGCCTGTTCTATCAGGCGTTTCGTATCATACAGGAAATGAGGGATGCTACTGATAACCTATATCCAGCTATCGCTGTTTGGGAAAACGTCATGGGAGCGTTTTCTACAAATGACCGGATGGACTTTAGAGCCGTCCTATCCGCCTTCTCGGACACCGAAGTTCCAATGCCTCCTTCGGGAAGATGGGGAAATGCCGGAATGGTGCGAGGGGGAACGCCTGATGTGTGCTGGCGGCTCATGGACGCCCAGTATTGGGCAGGCACCCGAAGGCTGGCACGAAGGCAGCGGATTTTCGTCGTGGCGGATTTTGGAGGCAGACGTGCCGCAGACATACTATTTAAGCCCCGTCCAATGCTCCCACTTCCTCCGCCTTGCGGAGAGGGCGGGCGGGCCGCCGCCGAAGGAGATCGAACAGCTTCTTTTGAAACAGGGCGGCAGATACCAGTCATCCACCCCTTTCAGTGCTTCCGTATGCGGGGAGCGGCAAAAAGGCAGGAAGAAACGGCCTTCCGAAACAGCTTCGGATTACCAACTGACCCTTTTCCCACTCTTTTAGCCAGTGATGTAACGCCCTTTGCCTTCTGGTATGAGGGCGACCCGGAGGGCGGCTGTATCCGTTTTCTGACGGAAACGGAAAGCGAACGGCTGATGGGGCTGCCGGAGGGCTGGACAAAGTACGGGGCGGACGGCGTGGAGATCCGGCCTCTGCAACGCTACAAGGCGCTGGGAAATGCGATTGCCCTCCCTTGCGCCGATTACATTATGGCCGGGATTTATGAGGTGCTGGCTGACCGGGCCAGAAAGGAGGAATGAGCCCATGTTTGAAGCCTATATAACCAATACAGCCCTGTACCCCTTAATGGGGATTGAGGTAGGGACAACAGTACATTTCCCCATGACGACACAGGAGTTGCAGGCCGCCCTTGCCAAAATCGGGATAGACGGGAAACGGTACAGCGAAGTGTTCTTTACCAGCTTTGACAGTGATGTGCTGGGGCTCTACGATCATCTCTACGAATGTGAGAACATCGACGAGCTGAACGAGCTGGGCCACGCCCTGCTGGAAGTACGGGATAAGGGCGGCTGGAAACCTTTGAAGCCGCTCTTGTCTTAGGAAACCACACAAGGAGCGTGAAGGATTTGATAAACCTGACGCAGAACCTTGACCTTTACCGCTTTTACCCGGATATTTCCGATGATGAAGGGCTGGGCCGTCTTTACGCCGACGAACTTGGGACCATCGACATACCGGAGCACATTCAGAACTACTTCGATTATGAGGCATACGGGTGGGATGTGCGTATCAACGAGGGCGGCGTATTCGCTCCCGGTGGGTATGTGTCGGCAGTCCCGGAGGGCTTCAAGGAGTATTACCACGGGCCGCAGGACATCCCGCCGGAACACCGGATATTTGCCTATCCTGAAAAGGCCGAGCCTGTCCACTCCATTCTTGCTGCACTCAAACGGTTTCAAGAAGCCCCGCCCGCTCCGAAAAAGGACAAGGCGGGGCCTTCCCATGAAGAACGGTAGGACTTCGGGCCAGCATGGCCCGAAGCATGAAGGAGGTGCATACCATCAACTATTACCCCATCAATGAAGGGGCCGCCCGCCGGGCAAAAGAAATGAACAGCTTTTCCGACTACAAGGAAGGGAGCGCAACGGCGGAATACCGGGCAATGGTGGACAAGGTCGCCGCCATAGCGGAAAAGCAGAAATCCCGGGTGGACCCCATGTACCATGAGAAGATCGACCATCTGTTAGACACCTACGCCCGCAAGCTGGCCGAAAACATGAACCAGGGCTTTGCCATTGACGCAAGGGTTCCCTCTATGATGATCGCCGGACCTGCCAATTTCCCGGTGGGAAAGAAAGAAAAACAGAACCGGGCCCGGGACAGCAACATGGAGGAATGGCGGTATATTCAAGGGCTGCTGGATAAGATACGCAGTACCGGCATGGGCGGGATCAGCGCCGATGACCCGGCAGCGATTGAAAAGCTCCAGAAGAAGCTGGACGGGCTGGAACGCTCCCAGCTCATTATGAAGGAGGTCAACGCCTATTACCGCAAGCATGGCAAACTGGATGGCTGTGCGCTGCTGTCGCCGGACCAGATTGAAAAGCTGAAAGCAAGCATGGCGTCAAGCTGGCGGAGCGACCCGAGGCCCTTTGAAAGCTACCAGCTTACCAACAACAATGCGGAGATCCGCCGGGTAAAGGCCCGTATCGAACAGCTTTCCAAACAGGCACAGCGGGAGTTTTCTGGCTGGGAGTTCGACGGGGGCCGTGTGGAGATGAACCGGGAGGACAACCGCTTGCAGGTATTCTTTGATGGAAAGCCTGACGCAGACACCCGGGCCGAGCTGAAAAGCAGCGGCTTTCGCTGGGCTCCCAGCGTAGGCGCATGGCAGCGGCAGCTCACGGACAACGCCATCCGGGCGGCTGACCGGCTGGAATGTATCAAGCCGCTGTCCGGCGAAAAGCCCTCCCAGCTTCAAAAGAAGCCCTCTATCTTGCAGACCATGCGGGAACAGGGCGAAAAAGTCCAGACGGAGCCGGAAAAGAAAGCTCCGTCCGGCAGGGATGCCGAGCGGTAAGCCTCGGGCCACATTGGCCCGAGGTTTTCTGTTCCCCGAGATTGTACGGGGGCCTCCCGGATAGCGGGAACCCCGACGGAAAGGAGGTTTTATGCAGGAAGAAGTAAACCAAAAAACGGTTGCCCTTTCGATCAGGACAACGAAGCTCACGGGAAAAGTGCTGGCTGCCGCTCTTGGGAAGGTAGCGCGGGCGCTGCAAAAGCACCACCGGAAGGCGCTGACCCCGCAGGGACGCCAGAGCGTGAAAAAGCTGATGAACCACTATGGCGGCAAAAGTGCCATGCCCTATGTGGGAGCCCCAAAGGATTTTGACCGGATCGCGAAGGAGTTCCATGTGGACTACGCTTTCCATAAAGTGAGCCCCGGCCATTACCTGCTGTTTTTCAAAGCCAATCAGGCGGACGCTATCACGGCGGCCTTCCAGAAGTACAGCGCAAAGGTGCTGAACAAAGAGCAGGACAAGGCTTCCATCCTCGGCCAGCTTCGGAAATTCACGGAGCAGATCAGGACACAGGCAAAGGAAAAGCAGCGAACCAGAGAGGCGGTGAAGGACGGACGTTGAGTGACAAGATCAGAAAATATGTGCTCCCAAACCTGCCGTACCTCTTTGTGTTCTGGTTTTTCTCCAAAATCGGGACGGCCTACCGGATCGCCCCCGGCACAGACTTCGGGACAAAGCTCATGGGGATGCTCGATACCTTCCCCAAAGCCTTTGAAACCTACTGGCCGGGGCTGGGAGGTATTGACCTGCTGGTGGGCCTTGCCGGTGCGGCTGGGGTATATCTGCTGATACAGTCAAAGATCAGGCAGGCGAAAAAATTCCGGCGGGATGCGGAGTACGGCACCGCCCGCTTTGGAACAAAGGAGGATATAAAGCCGTTTGTTGACCCTAAATTTCAGAACAATGTCATTCTGACCGGGACGGAGTTCCTTACCATGAACACCCGTCCGAAGATACCCGCCAATGCCCGGAACCTAAACGCCTGCGTCATCGGCTCGTCCGGTTCGGGCAAGACAAGGTTCTGGCTGACTCCGCAGCTCCTTCAAGCCCATTCCTCGTATGTGGTGGTAGACCCGAAGGGCGGCACCCTCGACCAGTGCGGGCGGTTTCTGCAACGGGAGAAATACAGGGTGCGGGTGTTCAACAGTATCGACTTTTCAAAATCCATGCACTACAATCCGCTGGCCTATATCAAGACGGAAAGCGATGTTTTGAAATTCGTTACTGCTCTGATCGCCAACACCAAAGGCGACGGCAAGGAGGGCGACGAGTTCTGGACCAAAGCCGAAACCCTCTTGTACTGTGCCCTTGTGGCCTACATCGTCTTTGAGGGGCCGGAGGAAGAACGCAACATGAATACGCTGGTGGAAATGATAAACAGCATGGAAGTCCGGGAGGATGACGAAACCTTCAAAAATGCGGTGGACTATATGTTTGACGGGCTGGAACGCCGCAGCCCCCAGCACTTCGCCGTGAGGCAGTATAAGAAATACAAGCTCGCCAGCGGTGATATATGCTCTAAGTGACTTCTTAATCATGATTTTGTCATGGTTAGTGAAGCAATCACTTAGAGCATTTTTGTTTCAGGAGGTACAGCTATGAGAAACGAAAAAATCACCCCACTGTACGAGCGCCTGAGCCGGGACGACGAGTTACAGGGCGAGAGCAACTCTATATCCAACCAAAAGCAGATGTTAGAGGATTTTGCACGCCGGAACGGGCTGCCAAACCCTACGCACTTTACCGATGATGGTATCTCAGGCACCCGTTTTGACCGCCCCGGATTTTTGGCGATGATGGAGGAAGTGGAGGCAGGGCGTGTAGAGGCAATCGTCATCAAGGACATGAGCCGGTTAGGGCGCGACTATCTGAAGGTCGGTCAGGTTATGGAGGTTTTGCGGCAGCGAGGCGTTCGTCTGATTGCCATAAACGACGGTGTGGACAGTCTGAAAGGCGATGACGATTTTACCCCGTTCCGCAACATCATGAATGAATTTTACGCCCGTGATACCAGCCGGAAAATTCGCTCTGTGTTTAAGTCAAAAGGCATGAGCGGCAAGCACCTGACCGGCACTGTGATTTACGGCTACTTATGGGACGAAAAACGGGAGCATTGGCTGGTAGATGAGGAAGCTGCCGAAGTGGTACGCCGTATCTTCTCCCTCACGCTGGAGGGATATGGGCCTTATCAGATCGCTTGCAAGTTGTCCGCAGACCGGATTGAAATTCCTGTCGTACACCTTGCCCGCTTCAACGAGGGTGTGAACCGTTCAAAGCCGGTCAAAGACCCCTATGGATGGGGGTCATCTACCATCGTGAACATTTTGAAAAAACGAGAGTATTTGGGGCACACCATCAATTTCAAGACCCGCAAGCACTTTAAGGACAAGAAAAGCCACTATGTTTCTGAGGACGAATGGACGATCTTTGAGAATACCCATGAAGCCATTATCGACCAGCAGACCTTTGATTTGGCGCAGAAAATCCGCAGCAATGTACGGCGTTATCCAAACGGCTGGGGCGAAGCGGCTCCCCTCACAGGCTTGCTCTATTGTGCCGATTGCGGCGGCAAGATGTATGTCCACCGCACCAACAATGGCAAGCGGATTTCTCAATATACCTGTTCCAATTATACCAAAGTTCCGTGTGGGACACTATGCCCTACACAACACCGTATCAATGAGAGTGCTGTTCTGACATTGGTTTCTGACACGCTCCGGGCTATCGCTGAATATTCCAGAAATGACCGGACGGAATTTATTCACACCGTTCAGGAAACGCAGGTTGCTCAACAGAGTGCCGATATATCGAAAAAGTGCAGGCGTCTGGCTGCTGCTCAAAAGAGAGCCGGAGAACTGGAAAAACTGATTTGCAAAATCTATGAGGACAATGCCCTCGGCAAGCTGCCGGATGCACGATATAGGGCGCTTGATGCACAGTATGCCAAAGAGCAGGACGCACTTGAGATTGAAATTGCGGAGCTGGAAAAGGCTGTGACCGGCTACGAGCAAAGCCAGAAATCAGCGGAGAAATTTATAGCCCTGATTGATAAGTACGAGAATTTTGACACGCTGACAAATACCATGCTCAACGAGTTTGTAGAGAAAATCCTTGTCCATGAACGCTCCCGAAAAGGCAGTCAGGATACCACGCAGGAAATTGAAATTTACTTCAATTTTTTAGGACGCTATATCCCGCCATCCTTACAGCCGGTTCCTTTAACTCCAGAGGAACAGGAAGAATTGCGGAAAAAAGAAGAACGCAAGGACAGGCTCCATCAGAACTATTTGAAGCGGAAAGCCAGCGGCGCACAGAAACGGTATGAGGACAAAATCAAGGTGAAGAAAAAAGCGGAAATGGACGCTAAGAAAGCCCTGATCCGGGCTGAGGATATGAAAAAAGGTGTTTTTTCTACTGTCGGACAGCTACCGAAAGAAGAACCGCGCAAAGGCAGCATAGCAGCCAGCGCAGCAGTCTAATCATCACGGAGCAAAGGAGAATGAATATGAGTAAGTTGACTTACATTCGTTGTGGAGATTATGATATACCCAACCTAAAACTTTCTGAACAGCCGGAAACTTCTATCGGCAAGTACGGCAGGATGCGAAAATCCTACCTGAAGGAACATCGTCCCATTCTCTACAACCAACTGCTGATGAGCGAGGAGCTGTATCCACACCTGTTAGAGATTGACCGGACAGCGCAGGAGCGTATGGACACCATGTTACCTCACATGATGGAGGCTGCGGGTGTCACTGAGGAACTGAAAGCCTGTGATCCTATGCGTTGGGTGGGGCTGATGAACACATTAACGGCACAGATTGAGGAAATTTTAATCAGGAAACTGATTTGCAGCTGAATGGGAGGTGTGGGAAATGCTGACCTTTGAAAAGGTTTTGAAAGTGTTTCAGGCATATCTGGATGATGACCCTCTGTATGAGGTGGTTCAAACCAGCCACGGTTATACATTGATGGCATGGGAACCCCACCGGAATGACTGGTATAGCGCCGAGATACAGAAAACCCCAGAGGATTTACGGAACGCTTTGCTGGGTACATACGCCAACTTTCTGGAAGATAAAATTACCGGAAACGAGCGTGAACTGACTGTGACAGAAACCGGAGAAATCCAGCAGAGGTGTCGGGAACTTTTGGAAAAGTGCCGGGAAACATGATACAGAAACGCCAGAAGGAGGCCGCGATTATGCGTCCTCCTTCTGCTTCGCAGTCTGTTCCATTTTGAGCGCCCCGTCTATGGCACCTTCGATAATCGGCAGGTATTCTTCAGGACAGAGCTTCAGCTTGTGGCTGACCCGTTGCCGCTGTTCGCTTTCCTCCCGCATGATCTCCGGGTTAAAGTACCGCTCCACGGGAAGTCCGCAGACCTTAATCAACTGGATCATCACAGGCAGGCTCGGAATCGCACCTTGATTCTCAATGTTGGCAAGATACCGCCATTCAATCCCAACCATTTCTGCCAATGTTTTTCGTGCCAGACGCTTTGCCTCTCGTGCGGCTTTGACATCTGCGCCGAAGGTTTCAAAACCGGGACAGTCTTCAACTTTCGCCATATAATATCACCCAGTTACATTGTATAATTCATACTTTGCCCGTGGAATGTTACTATATGCAGGTTAGTTGAAGTTTATAATTCATATATAAAAGACCAGCGTCACATAAAGTTGCTGGTCTTTTCGCATAATGATTTATTGTTAATTCTCTTTTAATGAAGCAATCCATGCTTGGATTGCTTCCACCAGTACATACTGCTGACGCAAAACAGCCATACCTGTTGCGGGAATACTGGGCTCATTTTCTTTTTTCTGTATATTATGTTCCAGATAGGATTTTAAAGTACTAATATTTTCCTCAATTTCTGCTATGCACGATTTTTGTTTTTCAGGTGGCAAGGAATCCAAATTCACAATAACAGCGTTGAAGTCCAGAAAAATGTTAATAGGCTTTCCAGAAATCTCAAACATGAGCCGTTCAAATTCTGCTTCTCCGGCTTCCGTCAGGGAATAAATCGCTTTTTCTGGCATCTTCCCTTCCTTTACGATTTCGCCTCGGATTAGCCCCTTTTCTTCTAACTGAATGGCTTTTTTATAAATGGATGGAGTGCTGATTTTTACCCATTTGGATATGTTTCTATATTCTACTAACTTTTGAATATCGTAGGCGCTCATTGGCTCCTTTTTCAATATTCCCAACACGATTAAATCTATGGTCGCCATGTGGAATCATGCCCTTTCACTATGCTTTCTGCATGAAAGAATACTGTCAAATTTACTATAAAATATAGTATTAGATTTTATACTCTTTGTCAAGACAAATCGCCTCGCTTCTCTTGACATATACTATAAATTATAGTACTATGATTTATGTGGTAAGATACTATAATCTATACTACTGTAAATTATACTTAAAGAAGCGAAAGGAGAATTAACAATGAATGAACGCAACAACAAACTTGAGCTTTTGGGCAGTGCGCCTATCCCCAAAGCTCTGATGGCTCTCGGCATACCGATTATGATTGGGATGTTGATCAATGCACTCTATAATCTGGTGGATGCCTATTTTGTGAGTGGCTTGGGCAAAAGTCAAATGGGTGCTATTTCTGTCGTATTTCCGTTGGGACAAGTCGTGGTTGGTTTAGGCCTTATGTTCGGTAACGGAGCCGCATCCTATCTGTCAAGACTATTGGGGCGCGGAGATAAAGATACCGCCGATAAAGTGGCAAGCACCGCACTGTATAGCAGTATTCTGATTGGTGCTATTATCATCCTACTTTCTACGATTTTCCTTAAACCAATTTTGGTAATGTTGGGCGCGACGGAAACAATTATGCCGTATGCCTTGACATACGCAAGAATTTATGTGCTGTCCTGTATTTTCAATGTGTTTAATGTAACAATGAACAATATTGTAAGTAGCGAGGGGGCAGCAAAAACGACCATGTGTGCCTTGCTATTGGGAGCCGTATTGAACATCGGATTAGACCCTCTTTTCATTTATACTTTGGACATGGGAGTAGAAGGTGCAGCAATCGCCACAGCAATTTCGCAAATGGTATCCACGCTTGTTTATCTTACCTATGTTCTGCGAAAAAAAAGCGTATTTTCGTTCAGTATAAAAATATTTTCTCCTACGAGGCAAATGATGGCGGAAATTTTGAAAATTGGAGTTCCCACTTTGGTGTTCCAACTGCTGACAAGTCTTTCGATTGCGCTAATTAACCGCGCATCCAGCAATTATGGCGATTCGGTCATTGCAGGCATGGGGGCGGTTACGCGAATTACTTCTATGGGAACTCTTGTTGTCTTTGGATTTCTGAAAGGGTTCCAGCCTATTGCTGGATTCAGCTATGGGGCAAAGAAGTTTGATCGCCTGCGCGAAGCAATCAAAACCTCAATCATTTGGTCTACAAGTTTCTGCTTAGTTGTGGGCTTGGTGATGGCCGTTTTTTCTACGCAGATTATCTCTCAATTTACTGAGGGAGATACTCAAATGATTTTAGCAGGTCAAAAATCACTGTTTGCAAATGGGATCACATTCATTCTTTTTGGTTTCTACACGGTTTACTCCTCTTTGTTCCTTGCCTTGGGCAAAGGTGCGGCAGGTTTCTTTTTGGGAGCATGTAGACAAGGTGTCTGCTTTGTTCCTGTCATTTTGCTGCTGCCTATGGTATGGGGAATGAACGGAATCCTATATGCCCAACCCATCGCGGATGTAATTTCCGTAGTAATCACTGTATTTATGGCGTTACACCTTCATCGGGAATTGTCTATGGCTGAAAAACAGGTTATGTCCAATTCGGAAATATAAAGTACTTCCCCTTGACTTTTGCTATCAACAATAGTACTATTGATAATAGTAAAGGTTGGAGGTGTAGTTATGTCGTCAATCGATTTAGTCATACTTGGTATTGTATTGGAAAAACCGCAAAGCGCCTATGACATTCAAAAGGATGTGGAGTACCACCATTTTTCCCGCTGGACAAAAATAAGCGTACCTTCTATTTATCGCAAGGTTCTCCAGTTGAGCGAAAAGGGTTATCTGCAAAGCGATATTGTCAAGGGCGATAAGTTTGCGGATAAAGCTATTTATTCTATTACCGATCAGGGCAGAGCGTATTTCAAGGAGCTGATGGCCTCTTATGCCGCTGGCCCAGTACCCTTGCTATTCGATTTCAATGTGGTTATTACCAATTTGAACAAGATGGACAAGGCCGAAGCGTTGGAGCTGGTTTCGGCTTTGCGCCGGAGCATACAGTCCTCGGCTGAATCCAACGAGGGCTATGCGCGGGAATTTACAGACATTCCTTTGGTTGGGAGAACAATTTTTGAGCAGCAGCAGCTTCTCTATCGCGCCCTTTTGGAATGGCTGGATCACTTTGAAGGGCAGTTCTTAAAAGAATGAGCACAGTCCCCCAAAGCAGTTTGACCATCCTGTTTGAAGCTCCATTTTGGATTGGTCTATACGAAAGAACGGATAACGGTAAGTACGAGGTATGTAAAATCACTTTTGGTTCAGAGCCCAAAGACTATGAGGTCTATGAGTTTCTGCTGAAGAATTGGCATAAATTGAAATTCAGTCCCCCGATCCAGACCGAAGTAGCCATAGAGCGAAAAATCAATCCCAAACGAATGCAGCGCGAAATCCAAAGTCAACTGCAAGATAAAGGCATTGGCACAAAGGCACAGCAGGCGTTGAAACTCCAGCATGAGCAATGTAAGCTGGAACGGAAAACCAAGAGCCGTGAGCAGAAAGAGGCTGAGAAAGACCGTCAGTTTGCCATACGGCAGGAAAAGAAGAAAGCCAAGCACAGAGGAAGATAACATGAAGATAGAATGGATTTTATGCCCCTTTTGCGGCAGCAAAAC
>CABQJX010000016.1 GCA_902464595.1 uncultured Lachnoclostridium sp.
AAGTCGGGGCTAATACTTAAAGTTTTTCGGGACATTTTCAAAAACGCTTGACAGGGATTTTTCCCTTGAGTTCAAGGATTATTTACGCCCCATGGCCGATACACAGCGCCAGGACATAGACCTTCTTTGCCCCCGCTGCCTTCAAGGCCCTGGCGCAGGCTTCGGCAGTGCTTCCGGTGGTGTAAATATCGTCTACCAGGATCACCCGCTCCATCCCGGCGGGCAAAGGGGAGGCGGCAAATGCTTTCTGGAGATTTTTGAGGCGTTCCTCCGGCCCCAGGTCCTTCTGAGGCAATGTTTTCTTATCCCGCCGCAGGATCCCTGCCTCCATAGGGATGTCGAGCTTCTCTGACAACCGGCGCGCCAGCTCCTCTGCCTGGTTAAACCCTCTGGCCCGTTTGCGGGACGGATGGATCGGAACAGGGATCAGCGCGTCTGCCCCCAGCTTTTCAAGTCTTTTCCCCATGGCCCTCACCACAGCCTCACTGTAAAAATCCAGATATTCCCTTTTATTGTTGTATTTGATCTGGGCCATGGAACGGCTGGACACATCGTCGTATTCCAATAGGGCGAAGCCCCGGTCAAAGCTGCGTTTATGGCGCATACAGTCCAGGCAGTACTCCGCCGTCTCGTCTGTCAGGGGCCTTCCGCATTTCATGCACACCGCCCCGCGGATCCAGGAAAGCTTTCCCATACACTCCGGACAGATCAGCCCGCCCTTTGGCATGACAATTTCCCCGCACACGGGACAGCGGCGGGGAAAAAGGATATTTTCTGCTGACTGGAATAGTAGTTGGAATATATTTTTTAGATTGGTCAAAGAACACTCCTTACGAACAGATCTCCCTGATCCTGGACTCCAAACCGGAATAGCGTTTCTGCTCCACGCTGTTGGCTGCCATGGCATAAAAGGTCTCCGGCTGCCCTACCAGGCAGACGCAGGAACGCGCCCTGGTGACGGCGGTGTAGATCAGGTTGCGGGTCATCAGCATACGGGGGCCGCTGTACATAGGTATGATAACAGCCGGATACTCGCTGCCCTGGGATTTATGAATCGTGATGGCGTAGGCCAGCTCCAGCTCCTCCAGCTGTTTAAAGCTGTACTCGATCATTTTCCCCTCATCAAATTCCACGGTCAGTGTCTCCACGTATTCGTTCAGTTCCCGTATGATGCCTACGTCGCCGTTAAAAATACCGGCTCCCTTGTCCACAGGAACACCGGAAGCTCCACGGATCTCCCACTCCATCTGGTAGTTGTTCCTGATCTGCATCACCTTGTCCCCCACCCGGTAAATGATCCCCCCGGCCTCCTTCTGAGGCTTGGCCGGATCCGGCGGATTGAGATATTCCTGCAAAACCTGGTTCAGGCGTTCCACTCCCAGAGCCCCTTTTCTCATAGGAGTCATCACCTGTATATCGAAGGGCGCTGCATGGACGTAGCCGGGAAGCTTTTCCCGGATCAGGGTAATGGCGGCTTTCACCGCTGCATCCGGTGAACCGCATCGGATAAACAGGAAATCGCGGCTTCGTTTCGCCAGATCCACCCGCTCCCCCGCGTTGATCTTATGGGCATTGACAATTATATCGCTCTGGGCAGCCTGACGGAAAATACGGGTCAGCTTCACCACATTAAAGCAGCCGGACTGGATCAGATCCCTGAGCACATTGCCCGGCCCCACGCTGGGAAGCTGATCCACATCCCCTACCAGGATCAGCCGTGTTCCCACATTCACTGCCCGCAGAAGGGAGTGCATCAGGCTGATGTCCACCATGGACATTTCATCTATGATGATAACGTCCGCATCCAGAGGATTCTCCTCGTTCCGGTCAAAGCGCATCCCCGCAGTCTGGCTTCCCTTTGACGGATCCTTTTTATCCTGATCCGTCACCCCAATGGGTATCAGCTCCAGCATACGGTGTATGGTCCTTGCCTCCCATCCCGTCGCCTCGGTCATACGCTTGGCCGCCCGTCCTGTGGGGGCCGCCAGGAGGATTTCCATTCCTTCCATATCAAAATACCGGATAATGGCATTGATGGTGGTGGTCTTTCCTGTACCGGGCCCTCCGGTGATGACGAAAAGTCCGCTGTTCACCGCTTCAAAGACAGCTTTCTCCTGAAGCTCGTCCAGACAGATGTCCCCTTGTTCCTGTATTTTAAGCAGGTTAGCCTTGATCTCCATCTCCGGGATATTTCCCCGGATATTCAGGTCGTGGAGCATACGCGCCGTATTTAATTCCAGATAATAATAATGAGAGGAATACACCAGATTCCCCTGATCGGACGGCTTTACAACCACCTTGCGGTCGATCTGCATATCCATAAGATGCTTTTCCATGGCAGGCGGATCCACCTTGAGCAGATCTGCCGCCTGGCCAAACAGCTCCTCCTGAGGCAGATAAGTATGGCCGTTGGCAGCAGCCTGCAGGAGGATATAGAGAAGCCCTGCCTTGATCCGGTAATCCGAATCCGTGTGGATACCCACCCGGCCGGCGATCTCATCTGCCAGCTTAAAGCCCACGCCGGAAATGTCGTCTGCCAGGCGGTAAGGATTTTCTTTTACAATGCTGTAAAGAGCAGGACCGTATTTCTGGTAAATTTTGGCAGCTAAGTTCATGGTGATGCCGTATTCCTGGAGAAACATCATGGCCTGCCGCATCTCCCGCTTATCCTCCACCTGCTCCGCAATGGACATGGCCATTTTTTCGCTGATCCCCTTAACCTCTGAGAGCCGCTCCGGCTCCTCCTCCATCACCCGGAAGGTATCTGCCTTAAAATGGCGGACGATCCGGGCAGCCAAAGCGGCCCCGACACCTTTTATGGCGCCGGAGCCTAAATACCGCTCCATGGACAGCTCGTCCTGGGGCATCTTTATTTCATAACTTTCAATCTGAAGCTGTTCCCCATAAACAGGATGCTCCGTCATACGGCCGCTGGCCTGGATCATATCCCCCTCAGAGACGTAAGCCAGATTGCCCACCATAATGACTTCTTCCCCGTCGCTCTGGTCTGTGACCCCGAGGACGGTATAGCCGTTTTCCTCATTGCGGAACTTGATATGTTCGACAAATCCTATAATCGTAGACAGTTAATATTCCTCTCTTCCTCCGCCCACTCCCATGGAGGCCTCCATCGCCATGCTCATGCCATGGGCGAACTCAATGAACTTTCCAGTGCCTACAGCTACTGCTGTCAGAGGATCCTCCGCGATCATGGTAGTGATGCCTGTCTTCTCCTCGATCAGGGCGTCCAGACCGCTGAGCAGGGAGCCGCCGCCGGTCATTACGATACCACGGTCAAAAATATCTGCTGCCAGCTCCGGTGGAGTCCGCTCAAGTACATTGTGGACTGCATCCACGATCTGAAGGGCCGGTTCCCTGAGGGCTTCCAAGGTTTCATCGGAGGTCACTACGATGGTCTTCGGAAGGCCGGTAACCAGGTTACGGCCTCTCACCTCCATGGTCAGAACCTCCGGTCTGCGGTAGGCTGCGCCGATGTTGATCTTGATCTCCTCAGCGGTACGCTCGCCGATAAGAAGGTTATGCTTCTTTCTCATATAACGGACTAACCCCTCGTCAAAGTCATCGCCGGCGATTTTGATGGAGGTGCTGACAACAGGGCCGCCCAGGGAAATGACAGCAATATCCGCCGTACCGCCTCCAATATCTACGATCATATTTCCGCAGGCTTTCCCAATATCGATCCCAGCTCCGATGGCTGCCGCAACCGGCTCCTCGATGATGGTCACCTCTCTGGCTCCTGCCTGATAAGTCGCATCCTCCACTGCCTTCTTCTCCACCTCCGTAGCGCCGCTGGGGATACATACACTGATCCTGGGCTTGCGCAGGGTGCGCTTTCCTACGGCCTTGTTGATGAAGTATTTGAGCATCTTCTCTGTGATGGTATAATCAGAGATCACGCCCTGGCGCAGAGGGCGGACTGCCACGATATTACCGGGAGTACGGCCGATCATCAGGCGCGCTTCCTCTCCGATCGCCATGATCTTATTGGTATCGCGGTCAATGGCCACTACGGACGGTTCCTTTAATACAACGCCTTTTCCCTTGATATAGACAAGGATGCTGGCAGTTCCAAGGTCAATTCCAATATCATTGGACATCATTGAAAACATATGGGTATTTCCTCTCAATTGCTTAAACTATAAATGGATGATTGCATTGCTTCTATTATATACAATATCCATGACTTTTCAAAGGGTTTTTTTCTTTTTTATTTTCTTTATGTTTTTTTCATTATGCGTACATATTCTGGACACAATTGTTGGATATTATAATAATGTCCACCGAGAGGTGGGCGAGGCCTTTGTTTCAAGTGATTACTTGAAATTACAAAGCTTTTTCATACTCATACCGGCTAAGGGTCAAACCTTAGCCGGCCCCCCTACAACATTTTCTTTTTTATATACCTACCATTCCCATGCGGGAGCGTGTTTTATACACGCTCCCGCACTTTTTATATTTACCTCCCCCTCTTACATTTTTCTCCTGGATTCGCTACATTGTGAATGTTTCCAAATATTTCCGGAATCAACAAAAGAGGAGGTATTTTTATGAGTACATCAGAAAAAACAGAAACAGCTAGGATCCGCCAATTCAGGCAGCATCTTCGTTCGGACAGCAAGGCCCCCAATACGATCTGTTCCTACTGTTATGCAGTGGAACAATTCTACCGTCTGTACCCCAAGCTCACTTCCAAAAATCTCCAGCTATATAAAGTTTATCTGCTGGAACATTACCGGCCTCAAACCGTGAACCTACGGATCCGGGCCTTAAACTGTTACATGGAATACCGCTGCATCCCTGCCTCACCGATTGCTATGATACGGATCCAGCAGAAAACCTATCTTGACCGGATCATCAGCCAGGCTGACTATGAATATCTGAAACGGAGGCTGGCGGAAGACGGGGAATTTACCTACTATTTTATTGTCCGCACCATGGCGGCAACAGGCGTGCGTGTCAGCGAGCTGGTGACTTTCCAGGTAGAAGATGTCAAACGGGGCTACCGCGATCTATACTCAAAAGGGAACAAGATGCGCCGCATCTACATCCCCCGTCAGCTGGCGGATGCACTGGGCCAATGGCTCTCATGGGAATGCCGCAGCTGCGGCCCTCTGTTCCTCAACCGGTTTCATTCCTGCCTTTCCCCCTCCGGTATACGTGCCCAGCTAAAGGTATTTGCCGCCCGCTATCAGCTGGATCCCGAAGTCATGTACCCCCACAGCTTCCGCCATCGGTTTGCCAAAAATTTCATTGAGCAATGTGGGGATATTGCTCTCCTATCCGATCTTATGGGACACGAGAGCATTGAAACCACGCGAATCTATCTGAGGCGCAGCAGCAGCGAACAGTACCGGATCGTAAACAAAGTGGTGGACTGGTAGGAAGGGGGCGATCAAATGATCCAGACAAAGCTTATGTATGATCCCTCTGTTTTGGAAGAAGATTTCCACAAAGACCTGGAATATTTCCATGAGTATATGGTGAAACGGGGAGCAGCAGCCAATACTATTTCTTCCTATATGACCTCCGCCCGCCATTTTCACCGGCTCTGGGGACAGATGACGATGGATCACCTTCTGGCCTACAAGGAATGGCTTTTAGCCAACTATCGCCCCAGTACGGTAAACAGCCGGATTTATGGGATCAACCAATATGCGGCGGCCCTGGCTGATAGGGATTCTGCCGCCCCCAGGCCGCCGCTGCACCTTTCCTCCATCCGGCAGCAGCAAAAACCATTTCTGGACAATGTGATCTCCCGCCGGGATTATGAGCGGTTAAAACGGCGGTTAAAAAAGGACGGGAATCTGTTCTGGTATTTTACAGTCCGGATGCTGGGGGCCACAGGAGCCAGGGTCAGCGAGCTAATTCAGATCAAGGCCGAGCATATCCGCATCGGCTATATGGATCTGTGCTCCAAAGGCGGGAAGGTGAGAAGGATCTATTTTCCAGAACGGCTGTGTATGGAGCTGTCGGCCTGGCTTTTGCAGCGGGGGGTGGAAACCGGCTTTATCTTTACCAACCGCCAAGGCCAGCCCATGACTCCCCGGGGCATCAGCATCCACTTAAAAAAGCTGGCAGTCCAATACCACATCCCGCCTTCTACCGTGTATCCCCATAGCTTCCGCCACCGGTTTGCCAAAAATTTCCTTTCCAAATGCAATGATATTTCCCTGCTGGCCGATCTTATGGGACATGACAGCATTGAAACCACTCGGATCTATCTCACCCGTTCCTCTGCGGAGCAAAGGGAACTCATTGACCGGATTGTAATCTGGTAGTATGATACCATCAGATCCGGCAATCATCATTCTCAACCTATGGAGGCGACCGATGTACGAATATACCTGGTATCAATGGCTTTCTTTCTTTTATATATACTGCTTTTTCGGATGGATCTTTGAATCCTCTTATGTATCTGCTAAGACCCATCGGTTGGTCAACCGTGGATTTCTCCGCCTTCCCCTGCTTCCTCTTTACGGGACAGGGGCTGTCATGATGCTTTGGGTATCCCTTCCTATCCAAAGCAATCTAATTATGGTTTTTGCAGCCGGAATGGCAGCAGCTACCTTATTGGAATACGTTACCGGCTGGGCTATGGAGCGGCTTTTTAAGGTCAAATATTGGGACTACAGCCAAAAGCCATGGAATATCAAGGGATATATCTGCCTGAGTTCCTCGATTGCCTGGGGATTTCTCACCCTTCTTCTCACGGAAATACTTCACCATCCTGTGGAACAGTTTGTTTTATCTTTTCCTCCTTTGGCAGAAGTATGGGCGGTATGCCTGGTAACCCTGTGCTTTGCCTTGGATACAGCCCAATCCGTGCGGACGGCCCTGGATCTGGCCCGTATTCTGGAATCCATGACTCGGATCCGCGGGGAGTGGGATGAGCTTCAAGTGCAGATCGCATTGCTAAAGGCAGATGCAAAAGATGAGGCTGCTGCCCGGCTTCTTCAGCTGCAGGCTAATGCCTCAGAAGCTGCTGTCCGTCAGAAAATACATTTGGAACAAATGACCGGACGCGTGGGAGAACTTTACGAAAAAAGAAGGGAGCTCCTCTCCCGTATGGGTTCCCGTCATAGGAACCTTCTGTTAGGCAATCCATCTGCTACTTCTTTCCATTTCGGCCAGGCATTTCTGGAATTAAAACATCTGTTGGATGAAAAAAGAAAGTAAGAGGCGACATCTAAAAACCGGCTCCTTCCCATTATTAAAAATCATTTGGGAAAGAACCGGTTTTCGATTTACATCATCTGATCCACCATCGCCATCACAGCTGCTCCCAGCTCCTCAGACTTGGCATCAGCATCCTCCATGGAGGTTCCCTTTACTCCGTAATAGAACTTGATCTTAGGCTCTGTACCGGAAGGTCTCACGCAGATCCACGCACCATCCTCCAGGTCATAATAGAGCACATTGGAGGCAGGAAGTCCTGTGGGCTTCATCGCTCCTGAGGCCATATCCTTAATAGAATCTAACTTATAATCCCTTGCAGACAGAACCCGGTATCCGCCTACCTGCTCCGGGGTATTATTGCGCAGCTGCTCCATAATAGCCTGGATCTTTGCCAGTCCCTCGATCCCTGACAGGCCGATGGATTTTACCGCATCCTTATAATAGCCATATTTCTCATACATGGCTGTCATGGCATCCCAGAGAGTCATTCCCTTCTGCTTATAGTAAGCTGCTGCCTCGCAGAGCGCCGCTGTAGCGGAAATAGCGTCCTTGTCCCGGGCATAGGTTCCGATGAGGCAGCCGTAGCTCTCTTCCATGCCAAAGAGATAGGTTCCCTTTCCGGTATGCTCATTTTTCAGGATCTGCTGACCGATCCACTTAAATCCAGTCAGCACTTCGATCAGCTCACAGCCATAGGATTTTGCCACTGCGTCGATCAGGTTGGTGGATACGATGGATTTTACTACCTGTCCATCAGAGGGGATCTTGCCGGCTTCCTTTTTCTGGCTCAGCACATACTCGCACAGCAGGGAGCCGGACATATTTCCTGTAAGGGGGATATAATCGCCGGACTTCGTATCCTTTACGTACACGCCCAAACGGTCTGCGTCCGGGTCGGTAGCCAGCACCAGATCTGCGTTCTTTTCCTTCGCCAGGGCCAGTCCCAGGGCAAATGCCTCTGCTGCCTCTGGGTTTGGATAGCTGACAGTAGGGAAATTGCCGTCAGGAAGCTCCTGCTCCGGCACTACATAAACATGGGTAAATCCCAATTCCTTCATCACCCGTCTGGCTGGGATATTTCCTGTTCCGTGGAGAGGGGTGTATACAATGGTGATCTGATCCTGCATCTCATCGATAGCCTTCTGGTTCACTACCTGAGCTTTGACCTGCGCAATGTACTTGTCATCGATCTCTTTGCCGATCACTTCGTATTTGCCTGCTGCCCTGGCGGAGGCCTCATCGGTGGTCTTCACAGTGGAGAGATCCTCAATTGCCAGAACCTCCTCTGTCACTCCCTTATCATGAGGCGGCGTAAACTGGGCTCCATCCTCCCAGTATACCTTATAGCCATTGTATTCCGGCGGGTTATGGCTGGCTGTAATATTGATTCCGGCGATACAGCCCAACTCTCTCACTGCGAAGGACAGCTCCGGCGTAGGGCGGAGGGATTCAAATTTGTATGCCTTAATTCCGTTGGCTGCCAGGGTCATTGCCGCCTCCATCGCAAACTCCGGAGACATGCGGCGGGAATCATAAGCGATGGCAACCCCCTTATGGGCGCCCCCCTGCTTGATAATGTAATTCGCTAACCCCTGGGTGGCACGGCGCACCACATAAATATTCATACGGTTGATTCCGGCTCCGATGATCCCCCGAAGGCCCGCGGTTCCAAACTCCAGATCCATATAGAAGCGTTCTTTGATCTCATTTTCGTCGTCTGCGATGGCCCGAAGCTCTGCCTTGGTATCTTCATCGAAATATGGGTTTGACAACCATTCCTGGTAGATCTTCATATAATCTTTCATCTCGTAATCCCTCCTGAACTATGATAATCCCCGGCTGCCGAAGGAGCAGTCTTTATGGCTCTTATTATACTATATCTGGAAACTGGGTACAAGGGGGGATTCCCTGAATTTGTAAGGAACCAAACCAGCAATTGTTTATGGCTTCTGTGAGCAGTGACCCGCAGTTCTGCTTCATTGGACAGATAGCCCCAGACAGCCCTTTTGCTATGACCCACAGGCGGTTCCCAGGCGTTCCAAAAATCTGCCCCTGGCCTTTTCCTGCTGTACCAGGCCGGAAATCTTCTCCGTACTTTTCGCAGGGATCCACGCCTTATTTGTATTATAGTAGAAATTCAGCTGCTTCCAATATTTCTCCGGATAGAGAAACAGATAATACAGACAGGCCCGCTCCCGTCTCTCCATGGGAAGCACCTTCTGGTAGGCGTCCAGCATGGACAGGCCTAAATCCTGGTTCCATCCGTGCTTTTCCATTACCTTTCTCATAAAGCGGTACAGATCCAATGCCTGAATCCCTATGTGCATACGGTTATACTCGATCACCGCCGTATAGTCCGCCCCCATGAGGACATGGTGCTGATCCAGATCCCCATGACACAGATACAGGGGCTTGCTTTTCTCTCCCTCCCAAAGGCCTCTCAGTCCCTTCTCTGCCTCCAAGGCCTGGCTGTAGAACAAGTCGTAGCTTCCGATCACATGCAGCTCAAATTCTGTCTTTCCCTGTCTTCCCCTGATATACGTGCGGACCCGGCGCATCTCCCGGTTGTGGCGGGCCATCTCGTCCTCAGGAGGCGCAGCCAGAATGGATCCCAGGTTCCATTCCTCTTTCCGGGGGATCCCCCGAAGCTGGCTGTGGAGCATGGCCAGCCGAGACAGCGCCTTTCGTATCTCATACCCGTCCCTGATGTCACACTCCCGGTCAGAAAACCACCTTTTTACAATATAGCGCACTCCGTCCCCTGCGGCAGTAAGCAGGCTTCCCTCCCGGTTCCTCACATACTGATCGGCTCTCAGGCTGGTGCGGGTATCCAGGTTCCCCAGTACCTCGTCCTCAAATTCCAGCCGCTTTAGGGTCCCCCGGTATTCCTTTAACAGCATAAGCCCCTGATCCGTCTCACAGATCCAGGCCCCCCGTCCTTTTCTCACCGCCCTCACTTCCATATCGTACTGTTCCAGCGCTTCTGTATATCTCTCATTCATTTTAAAACCCCTCCACACTCCGGGCCGGATGACGGCCCTCTGCTGCTTACACTTTTTGAACGGTTACAAACACACTCTAAGGTATGTGGGATAAAAGGGCATTATGACGGGAATGGTACAATGCTCCTGAATTTAAACTTTCTTCCTAACTGATGAGGAAAAAATGGATTTGTGCATGCCCCGCAAACAAGCTATACTGATGACAGATGTAATCCATCTGATTCCAATGTTTTTCAGAGAAAGGAGCATTCAGCAATGAAGAAATTTTCAGTAGTAATCGCAGGAGGCGGAAGCACTTATACGCCAGAGATCATCCTTATGCTTTTGGATAATCTTGACAAGCTTCCCCTTCGCGCCATCAAGCTCTATGACAATGATGAGGAGCGCCAGAATAAGCTGGCCCGCGCCTGCGAGATCATCGTAAAGGAGAAGGATCCCGAGATCGAATTTTTAGCTACCTCTGACCCAGAGACTGCCTACACAGACGTTGATTTCTGTCTGGCCCATATCCGTGTGGGACAGCTTCCTATGAGGGAGAAGGACGAGCAGATCGCGTTAAAGTACGGCGTTGTAGGTCAGGAGACCTGCGGCCCAGGCGGTATTGCCTACGGCATGCGTTCCATTGGAGGCGTTCTTGAGAATATTGACTATATGGAGAAATACTCTCCTAACTGCTGGATGCTCAATTACTCCAACCCTGCCGCCATTGTAGCCGAAGCCTGCAGGAGACTGCGCCCCAACTCCAGAGTCATCAATATCTGCGATATGCCAATCGGCCTGGAGAACAGCATTGCCAAGATCCTGGGCTTTGAGAGCCGCAAGGATATGACCATCCGCTACTATGGACTGAACCACTTTGGCTGGTATACCTCCATCAAGGATAAGGACGGAAACGAGTACATCGACAAGCTCATTGAGCATGAGTTAAAGTACGGCAATGTAATGGCAGATCAGGATGCCTCTGACTTCACGGATAACAGCTGGATGGAGACAGCCCGGAAGGTAAAGGATATTGTTACCCTGGATCCCACCCATTCCCCCAACTCTTATCTCCAGTATTATCTGTTCCCCGATGATATGGTGGCTCACTCCGATCCCCATTACACCAGGGCACGTCAGGTAATCGACACCCGTGAAAAGAGAGTGTTCGGGGAATGTGCCCGCATCGCTGAGGCAGGAACCTCTGAGGGAACCAGCTTACAGATCGGCATCCATGCCAGCTTTATCGTAGACCTAGCAACGGCCCTGGCCTACAACACAGGCGAGCGTATGCTGCTGATCGTGGAAAACAATGGAGCGATTGAGAATTTCTCACCGGATGCCATGGTAGAGATCCCATGTATCGTGGGCAAGGATGGCTATGAGCCTTTATCCGTAGGAAAAATCCCCACCTTCCAGAAGGGACTGATGGAGGAGCAGGTGGCTGTGGAGAAGCTGGCCGTGGACGCATGGATCGAGGGAAGCTACCACAAGCTGTGGCAGGCATTTACCCTGTCCAAGATCGTTCCAAGCGCCAATGTAGCAAAGAAGCTGCTTGATGAGTACATCGAAGCAAATAAGGGATACTGGCCGGAATTAAAGTAATCCGGCCCAGTATCGCCGCCAACGGAAAAACCTTGAGTTTCTGCGTTTTGCAGTAAACACAAGGGGAACAAAAAGCGCTGCAATAAGGAGGAGGAAACGGAAATGGTAAACATTGAAAAGATGGCAGAGACCGCCATGTATATTGTCACTTATGCGGGGACTGCGAAATCCTGTTATATGAACGGCCTTTCCGAAGCAAAAAAGGGAAACTTTGAGAAGGCAAAAGAGCTCTTAAAGGAAGGGGATAAAAGCCTGGCCGAGGCACACCACTCTCACGTAGGCGTGCTGGAGGAGGAGGTAACGACCCTCACTCCCCAGATCTCCCTTCTGATGTGCCACGCCGAGGATCAGATCATGAGCGCAGAGACATTAAAGACCGTGATCATTGAGCTGATCGAACTGTATCAGAGAAAGGAGAACTAAATTATGGAAATTCAGCCACAGGACTATAATATTTGGGCGGCAGCTGTTACAAAAAATGGATTTGCAGCAGATGAGATCATCTCCTGCCTGCAGAAATCCATCCGCAGAGCTATGGAGGAGGAGGCCTGCCAGTACGCTTACGAGCTGTACACCTCTGGCCCCGTATTCCTGGAGAAGCTCTGGCGCAGACTGCTGACCATCTCCGTTGAGGATATTGGTTTCGGCAACCTGGATGCAGCCGTATACGTAAACGCCATGAACGAGATGCGCAAAAACTTCCCCTATGACGATGGCGATCAGCCCATGTATTTTATCCATGCGATCCGCATCCTCTGCTCCAGCAACAAAGACCGCTCCAGCGACTTCTTAAAGAACATCATCATCAAAGAAGCTGCCATGGGCAAGAAACCGGAGATCATGGATCTGGCTCTGGACAAGCACACCATCAGAGGAAAAGCGATGGGGCGGGGTTCCAAACATTTCTTTGAGGAGGCCTGCAAGGTAACACCTCAGATCCCTGTAGAAAACGACTACAGAGAGCGCTATGGAAAGATCCTGGAAACATATGATCCTTCCAAAAATGTACCGGGCGCATTCAAATTCAATCCCGGACAGGCATAATTGGATTCTTACAGACTAAAAAGGCCGTGACCTGGCTGTTTGATATGTCCTCTGTCAGCGAACAGAGAACTGTCAGTTTGCCAGGTCACGGCTTTTTTCTCATCGTTTATTCTTTTGAGCAGGCAGAGCCAAAGTTTTCCGCTCCAAACTCCTCTTATTCCTTACAGTCCCAGTTCCTCCAGCCGCATAACAGCCCCCAAAAGGGCAGTTTCGATCATACTGGAAAAAGATTCCTGCCGCTCTCTGGCAGAGAGCTCTTCCTTCGTAACTGCGTGATCGCTGACGGTCAAAAGGGCAGCTGCCTGTTTTTCTGCATGGGCGGCCACATGGAACAGGGCAAAGCTCTCCATCTCCTCCGCCACACAGCCCAGCTGATCCCGGAGCCTGAAATTAATCTCTTTGTCCGTCTTATAAAAGCTGTCTGTGGTATGGACTTTCACCTGCTTTAACTCCCGGCCGCAGAGCCCGGCCCCTTTCTTTAACAGAGCGCTCAAATGCTCTGACGGATATGCGGTATCTCCCTCAAAACCGCTGTAAGCCCGTGCAAAGGAGGATTCGCTCCAGGAGGATCCGATGAGGAGAAGCTCTCCCATTCTCACCTCTTCTGAAAAGGCTCCGCAGGATCCCACCCGTATAATGGAATCCACTCCATATTTGCAATAAAGCTCATGGACATAGATACCAGTAGAGGGGCAGCCCATGCCGCCCCCCATAACCGATATTCTATGGCCCTTATACCATCCGGTGTAGCCCAGCATGTTACGTACCTGGTTAAACAGCTGGCTTCCCTCCATATATTCCTTCGCGATCCGCTCAGCCCTAAGGGGATCCCCCGGCATCAATACAACCGGAGCGATCTCCTCAAGGCTGGCCTCGTTGTGAATAGTAGCCATGAATATCCTCCTTTATTTTGCCAGAAGGCCTTTTGCCTGCTTTAAGGCTGCTTCTCCATCAGCCATTGCGTAAACCCGCATATCCACAGCGGCTGTTGGAACCTCTACTGCCTCAGCAATCTCATCCACTGCATGCATGAGCTGCGGGCCTACCAGGCATACATCCCATTCTCCGGCCTCATCCTCTGCCGCTGCGCTGCTGACAGCCTTGATCACCAGCTCCTCTCCCTGGGAAGCTGCGTAATCTTTCATCTTCTTCACCAAAATCGAGCTTGACATACCTGCGTTGCATACAACTAAAACCTTCATGACATTTCCTCCTGCTAAATTTTTATAAATGATCGTAACTATTTATTTTTAATTGTTCCAATACTTCCTGACCGCCGGACGCTTTCTGGATCCGCTCTGCCAGCCCTGGATTCTTCCACTGTTTTCTGAGGAAGCTGTAGACAGCCTCCTGGCGTGAATATTTTCCCGGGGCAAAAGCACACACCATTGCCACTTTTACCGGCGCCCTCTTTCCTCTTGCTGCCACCAGGGAGATCCCATCCTTTTGATCCCCCTTGCATACAGAACGCAGAAAAGCAAAGCCGTTCATAACCGGGCTTTTGTACCACTTTTCTTTTTCCATAATATAGGAAAAATGCCGCTTCCCGTCCTGTATACATCCTGTCTGCTCCAGCTTCTCACAGCCTGCCAGGATCATTTCCTCTAAAGGCGGCTCCCCCTCCAGAAACATAACCCTTTCTTCGCTGAAAAAACGGCTCATTACATACTCGGTCTGCTTCTTTAAGGATAATTCCTCAATGAACGCTCTCAGACGCCCTCCCTCCTCCTCGGAAAAAAGAGAGGACAGTATGATCTGTGGGATCGAAGACTGTATATTGATAGGAGCCGCAGCCAGAAGCAGATCCGGCTGGTTTTTCTCTATGACTTCCTCCAGAAGATACCTGGGACAGGAACCGCACAGCTGCACATTTTCAGCAAAATGTTCTTCGATCCAGCGGCATATACTATAAAAAAATCCATAGTCTGCCCCTACGATCATCTGAATACGCACAGGAGGCCTGACAATAGGACACAGGGCTTCCACATATCCGGCCATGCGCCTCAGCTCTGCCGGAGCCACACTTTTTCCATAACGCTCCCGGATCAAAACAGCCAGAGGCAGCATCGCCCCAAAGGATCCCCGGCGTATATCCTCCTCTGCCCTGGAATCCAGATCAAAAAGCTGTGCCCCCAGCTTTACCCTGCGGATCAATCCCTTCAGATCCTGAAAGAAGGCCCCGAAAAGCTCCGGCCTTCCGCCTCCCTCTGCCACAGACACCTGATTCTGCTCCTGAAGCTGCCGGTCAAAGACAGCTGCAATCTCAAAGACCTCCCTGTCATCTTCCCTCTCCCCCACAGGAAATCCAGCAGCCAGGATAAAATCATAGAGAAAGGAAAGATCACATGGTTCCAGCTCCAAAAACAGGCTCTGATCCGTGTACCTGAGAAAATGGCTCAGGGGATCATCGGGAAGATCCCCTGCCTTTGCTTCCAGAAAATGTGCTTCCTCCCTGCGCATATTGATATAAAAGATCAGCCAGGAGGCAACATAAAGCACAGTGTCGGGAACCTCAAGCTTCTGCTCCCGACAGTATTTTACCGTATAACCGTAAAAAGTATAGATCTCACTTAAATTGACAATCCCTCTCATCCAGTGGAGGAGAAGGCCGTCCATCATCTGGCTGCTGGACATAACACAGCTTGAAATGAGACGAAAAATCAGACACAGGATCTCATACTCTGTTGCCTCAATATAAAGGCAGTGACTTCGCATCACAAGACCATCAAAGTCACATTGGTCATGGAGCATAGTCCTTAAATGTACAAAATCTTTATAAAGGGTCTGTTCTGACACGCAGAACCGGTCTGCGATCTGATCCAGACGGATACCAGGACGCCCCAGGATCCGCCCCATAATAGCCAGACGCCTCTCCTGAGGCGTCTGAATCTGCCAGTTTGTATCCGGATCCGTCTGATCCTCCAACAGGCTGATCACACGGCTCCGGTAATGATCCGGTATAAAATATCCCTCCCGCTGAGAGGCGCAGATCCGCACCTCAAACTCCTTCAGCCATCTATTTATATCTGCAATATCGTTGCGTATGGTCTTGCCGCTTACCCGCAAAAGCTCTGAAAGCTGATGTCCAGCTACTCCCGCGGGGTGGCCCAGGATATAGCGCACGATCGTTTTCTGACGCATTGACAGCAAATGACTCACTCCTTTTGCTGTCAGTATACCATATCAGTCCCTAACGCGCCAGACTATGTTTATCTTGGATTTATGCGTTTTCTGCCTCTTTTTTCAGCTCATCCGCCTCCATCATCTTAAAGAATGGGTAGTAGATCGCTGTCATAAGGATTACGTTGAGAACTGCCATCACAGCAGCCTTCCAATCCAGGGTCAGAAGGAATGCCTGGAATCCCGGAGGCAAAAATCCAGGAGACTCCCATAAGGGCAGGCCCACCAGACCAGTGGACATGGCCAGGTAGTTCATAGCTGCAATAATCACAGGGCCGAACACGAAGGGGATCATTAAGAATGGGTTCATAATGATCGGTGTTCCGAAAATAATGGGCTCATTGATGCCGAACAGAGAGGGGATGATACCCACACGTCCAATGGTTTTTAAGGACTTAGCCTTGGAGAACATCATAAGGAGCACCAGTCCCAGGGTAATACCGGAACCGCTGACCTGTAAAAATCCATAGTAGAAGCCAAATGTAAATACATGGGTTGGATCCTGCCCTGCCGCTACTGCCGCTGCGTTGGCAGTTGCGTTAGCGATAGCAAAAGGAGCCCACACGCTGGAGGTGATCGCCGGCCCGTGAAGTCCAAACATCCACAGAAGCTGTGTCAGGAATACCACCAGCATAACCATGGGAAGGCTGTCCATGGAAGCGATGGCAGGAGCCAGAACCTTCATGATCACCTGTGGGAATACCATTCCTGCTGTGCTCTGGCACAGGGAGGCTACGCCTGTGGCGATCACCGTCTCAATGATCAGAGGGATCAGGATGGAGAAGCTGTCCGCTACCATAGGAGGAACGCTCTCTGGCATCTTGATGGTCAGGTGGTACTTATCGCACAGACGCACCACTTCCACCGCGAAGATGGCGGATATAATGGCTATAAACAGGCCCTCAGCCGCCAGATAAGTCACCATCCATGTTCCGTCTTCTGTAACCGTGACGGACAGGATCAGATGTACCAGGATTGCTGAAGCACCGATCAGCGCATTTTTGATCTTATAGCGCTTTGCCAGGGAATTAGCAATATACAGCGCCGCATACAGCGACATGATATTGGTTGTAAAGTAAGTTGGGAACGTAAGGATGCTGTTGTGGGCGTTGACCCATTCCATCAGCCCTCCTCCTACCAGGTTTCCAATACCTGTGGGTACAAGGCAGAAGGAGCCGATGATAATGATGGGCACAATGCCCACGATGCCGTCTTTTACTGCCTGAAGGTGCTTCTGTTTCTCCAGAACCCTGGCAATGGGCATCAACCATTTTTCCAGCCACTTTTGAAGATTACTCATAGTAGAAATCCCTCCTGTGAATTGATGTTCCCCCAATCTTCTCTTCCGCTGGCTGCTTGAAAGAAGATATGGGGAAACACATGTGAATTTTGTCTAAAACAATTATAAAATAGGAGAGATTTTATCACAAATAATTAAATTCCTCAGAACGAAGGTAATTTTTGAAATGCAGATGTTTGATTTTCCTTTGATTTTAATGTCTCCATTGGAGATGGTGGAGCTGACCGCTTAACTCCATTTTCTCAAAACCATTCTGCCGCAGGGCTTCATAGAGCACCACAGCGGCTGAATTGGACAGATTTAAGGAACGGATATCCCCCCACATGGGGATGCGGATGCAGTGTTCCTCATTGTCCACCAGGATCTCCTCCGGGATCCCGGCGCTCTCCTTTCCGAACATGAGATAGCAGTCCGGGGAGTAGGAAACCTCGGAATAGACTTTATGGGCCTTGGTGGTGGCAAAATACATATTTCCCTTTGCCTCAGGATTGCGGTCCAAAAAGTCCTGATAATCGCTGTAGACCGTTACGTCCAGCTTATCCCAGTAATCCAGGCCGGCCCTCTTTAAGGCTTTTTCATTTAACTTAAAGCCCAACGGCTCGATCAGGTGGAGACGTGTGTTGGTCGCTACGCAGGTACGCCCGATATTCCCTGTATTGGAGGGCATTTCCGGCTCCAGCAGTACAATATTCATCATAGGACTATTCCTTTCCGTCCAGACGCTTCACAAACCGCTCCATACGTCCCAGGGCTTCCTTCAGATTCTTTAAGGAGTAAGCGTAGGAAACACGGATAAAGCCCTCGCCGCAGGCTCCAAAGGCAGTTCCAGGAACCACAGCCACCTTTTCCTCCTCCAGGAACCTGGTTGCAAATTCTTCGGAGGTCATGCCGAAACGGCTGATATTGGGGAAGGTGTAGAAGGCGCCCATGGGTTCAAAGCAGTCCAGCCCCATTTCCCGGTAAGCATTCATAAGGAAGCGCCTTCTCTGGTTATAGGAATCCCGCATCATAGCCACATCCTTATCCCCCTCCCGCATAGCGGACACGGCCGCATACTGGCTGGTGGTGGGGGCGCACATGATGGCGTACTGATGGATCTTTAACATCTGTTCTAAGATCATATGGGGAGCCGCCGCATACCCAAGACGCCATCCTGTCATGGCATATGCCTTGGAGAATCCGTTGATCAATACCGTCCTTTCCTTCATTCCCGGGAAGGAAGCGATGGTCACATGCCGTTTTCCATTGTAGGTCAGCTCGGAATAAATCTCGTCGGAGATCACAAAGAGATCGTGTTCCTCAACGATTTTTACAATTTCTTCTAATTCTTCCCGTTCCATGATGGCTCCGGTGGGGTTATTGGGAAATGGGAGGATCAATATCTTCGTCTTATCCGTCAGCTTTTCCAGAAGCTTTTCCGGTGTGAGCTTAAACTGATCCTTCTCCTCCAGCTGTATCGTCACCGGCACGCCGTCTGCCAAGGTAACACAGGGCATATAGGACACATAGCATGGCTCCGGGATCAGAACCTCGTCACCGGGATTTAACATGGCCCTCAGAGCAATGTCAATGGCCTCGCTGCCTCCTACCGTCACCATTACCTCGGTGTCCGGATCGTATGTAACGTCACAGCGGCGCTTTAAGTAAGCACATATTTCCTCCTTCAGAGGCTTTAGGCCTGCATTGGAGGTATAGAAGGTACGTCCCTTCTCCAGGGAATAGATCCCCTCCTCCCGGATATGCCAGGGAGTCTCAAAATCAGGCTCGCCTACGCCCAGGGAAATGGCGTCCTTCATCTCGCTTACAATATCAAAAAACTTACGGATCCCTGAAGGGGGTATGGTTACGATTTTATCGGATAATGGGTTTCTCATGGGGTGATCAGCATCCTTTCGTCTTGTACCGGTTCCGTAATGATCGTGCCGTGGTCTTTATATTTTTTCAGGACAAAATGAGTGGCAGTGCTGAGAACAGATTCCATAGGCCCCAGCTTCTCAGAGACAAACTGAGCGATCTGACGCATGGTCTTTCCCTCAATAAACACGGTAAAGTCATAAGCGCCGCTCATAAGATACACGGCCTCCACCTCGCTGTACTGATAGATGCGCTCTGCGATCTTATCAAATCCCATACCTCTCTGTGGAGTCACCTTCACCTCGATCAGAGCCACAACCTTCTCATCGCTTGTGTTGTCCCAGTTGATCAGAGTGTGGTAACCGCAGATAATATGCTCTTTTTCCATCTCCGCAATCTCGTTTGCCACCGCGATCTCACTTTCTCCCAGCAACACTGCCAGATCCTTTAGATCAATACGGCTGTTCTTTTCGATCACTGCAAGTATCTTTTCTCTCATAGCCTGTCATTCCTCCTATCTTTCATTCCTTTTTTCAGCTCCTGCCTGAACTGCCGCCTAAAATCCGGTAAAGTTCATCCGGCCTGGGGCGTTCCAGAAATCCTGCGCTCTCCGCTCCATGGCGGATCTGCCGTGCTTCCCCTTCCGTCACCATTCCAATGACCTGAGCCTCTATTCCCTGTTCCTTCAAACGCTTCACCAGCTGCAGCCCGTGATCCGATGCCAAAAGCAGACAGCCGGAGCTGTCCAGGCGGTAAGGGTTCAGCTCAAAAAACTCGCACACCTCCACCGTCACCTGCTTCATGGGAAGCTGCCTGAGATCCACGTCGATCCCGGCATGGAATACTCCTGAAAAATTCCAGAGGGCAGCTAAAACGCCGCCCTCCCCTGCATACTCAAAGGCAGTAAAGGAGCTGTTTTTCTCCCTCTGCTCTCCCTTGATCCATTGATCCGCCTCAAAATGCCCCGGCTCTCCCAGGGAGCGAAAAAATCCTTCCGGAAAGTGAAGAAGGAGCTCCTCCCTCTTTTCTTCCCATATTTTTACCGTTCCTGCCAGACCCGTGTACCCTGCCATAACCAGATCCTGGCCTGGTCTCATGGATCCGTCCCGCTTCTCAAATCCGCCAGGTCCCTGGCCTGCCGTCCTCATGATCCTTCCCCCAAAGGAGCGATCACCGGAGCGCCAGGCTGAGCGGGCAGAGGCGTCGGCTGAGCCGGTGCGGGAGGTGCTGGTTCAGCTGATCCGGAAGGAGCCAAAGCCCCTGGCTGAGTACCTCCGCCGGACGCTGCCTCTCCCGGCCCGCCGCCGGGACTTCCTGCCGGGCCGCTCACACCCGGTCCGCCGTCATCTCCTGTAACAGGAGCAGATGGCGTTGGATCTGTCTGAGCCGGAGGTATCTCTGTGGGGATACCCTCTCCCGGAAGGACGGGAGCTGCAGCGGGAAGCTCCGGCCCCACCCGGTAAATAGCCTTGGAAGCGTTGTATGTGTCTTTGTTCAACAGGGTTCTCTCCTGCTCCACTCCATCTACCGTAACTACCTTCCAAAGCCTGGATTTCTTTCCGGTATGGGCAGACTGAACCCTCACCTTAGCGCCCGGAGCCAGGCTGTTGTCCACAATGAGCTGAGGCTCTCCCGGGCTGGTAGTTCCCAGCGTCTCAGACACATACTCTACCTTTCTGTTGGCCGGCCTTGTCTCCTTGCCGTAAATCGTAAAGGTCAGCTTTTTTCCAGCTGTATAGCCCTCCACATAAATGGGAGTGCTGTAGTTATTTTTGATCTTAATATCCTTGTAGGTTCCTGCAATGGCCGCATCCCTGGAAGCCGGCACATAGGTAACGATCATGGAATGGTTCTGTCTCTGGACGATCTCCACCTCTGATTCCAGAGCCGCATTGTACAGGGTCGTAGCGATCTGACACACGCCTCCCCCGATGCTGTCCACTACCTGGCCATTCTCATAGGCTGCCGCTGTCTTATAGCCGTTGGCTGTAGTAAAAGGCTGAAGGCACTCGTAGCCGGACAGTACTTCTCCCGGCATCAGCACATGGCCATTAATCTTAGCTGCCCCAACAGTCAGATTGGTAGAGCGGGCTGCGCCGCTGCTGCTGAAATCCGTGGTATAGGTCCCTAAAACATCCTGGATCGTAGCCAGCGCCTCTGTGGTAATATCCGGCTCCTTTTGGGTAATGGAAGCGGTGACAAACACGGGTTCCATCGGCCCGCCCTGAAGGGCCTCGTTAATAGCAGCCTCGGTAGCCTCAATATCTACCGTCTGTCCCACAGACGAATCTGTAATGACAAACTGGCCGTTTTCCCTGGTAATGGAAGCATTCTGCGGCTCGGCGGTCAGCCCCTGGCACTGAGTCTGTACAAAGTTTCTCACCGCTTCGCCATCCACGCCTGTCTCCAGCGAAATATCCACAGGGGCTGCCGACAGATCCTTTTGGATCATATATTGGCGGATCAGGCTCCCTCCCGCATAGGTATCTGCGGCCTCATCCACAGCCTCCGGATTGGCCCAGTGAAAGCCCAGCTCCTTTGCAGTGGAGGCAACCTCCTGCCCGCCCACATCCAAGGTCACTGGCTGAGAAGCCATACTGTCCACATGGGCCTGGACTGCCTCCCTGGCCTCATCTGCCGTCATACCGGCTAATTCCTGTCCGCCCGCCGTCAAACCGGAGGGAAATACAGGAGCCGCCCACCCATCAGAGGGAAACGCGCTGGACAGCAGCAGGCCCAGAAAGGCTGCCAGCCCAACATTTCCGATTGGATTTCTCATATACTCTCCTCTTTCAAACAAATGCGGCATTAATACATCAGGGCGCTCAGGGCCATGGGCACGATCATTGCCAGCACTAACAGAACAACGATCACCGTTGAAATGATCTTCTTTATCTTTGGATCTCTCATATGAAACATGATATATTCACCTCTTTTACTAATATACCCCGCCAGGTTCTTTTTTCTTCACCCGGCCGTACTGTGAAAGGATTTGATCCACCATTCTGGAAGCCTCGCTGCGGCTCATGGCGTCAATCTGCACAGTTACGTCTATTCTATGACATTTTATTAAATCATGCAAGTATTCTTTTTGCCTCTTTGTGGCTGGCTGATCCCGCTTTGCCTTGTAAATCAGCGCTTTCGGCTCAAAGAGCTCCGGCCGCTCTGACGCGTAGCGCCTTGCCAGCTCCTGATACAAAAAATGGGCAGACTCGGCATCCGCTTCCGCTCTGTGAGCCAAGGTCTGGGATACCCCATAAAAAGCGCAGGCACTTCCTAAATTCTTTTTTTCCTGTGCCGGCATAAACTGGCGGCTCAGCCTTAATGTGTCAATGCCCTCGCAGGAAAATTCCAGCTTTTCATTTACAGCTGCCCGCTTTAAAAAGCTGTAGTCAAACAGAATATTATGCCCCAGCAGAGGAAGTTTTCCACAAAAATCTACCACCTGGCCAATCATATCCCCAATCACAGGGGCATTCTCCACCATCGGATCTGTAATCCCTGTAAGCTCTGTGATACGCTCCCCCAGCAGGCGGCATGGATTGACTAAGGTAACAAAGCGGTCGGTGATCTGTCCCTCCACCACCTTTAAGGCTGCTATCTCTATTATTTTCTCTGTTTTTGCCTCCAGTCCCGTTGTCTCCAGATCCAGGGCAATATAGGAATGGGTCATGACTCTCCCTCCCTTCCCGTTTGTATACAAAAGCTTCTGGCATTATAGGTCAGGGGATCCCGGTTTTTATAATCAAACAGGATCATGCTTCCGTCTCCCATAACCTCCACATGAGCCATTTTCCCCATCTGTCTGGAATCGTATCCTGCGTAATCTGTAAGATAAACAGGTTTTTCCTCCTCTCCCCTAAAAAAGTCCCTTACCGCCTCCTTATAGGGGGACTGATCCCTGGCAAAGGAAGGGCGGCTCTTGACATTCTCCCTGAGGTATAAGTCATACATGAGAAGATCCCGGAAGCGTTCTGCCCGGCCGACCCTTTCCAGGATCATTTGATACAGGATTTCATATCGGGCCAGACGGCTGTGATTCACACCCGCAAGCCCCTTTTTCCTATAATAATCCGCCATGCCAAGAAACATATGGTAGGGGGAACCATATTCTTCCAAAAGAGCCTCCAATGTATGGGAAAACTGGCTGCTGTTATAGTAGACCTCCACCATCTCCTCTACGCCCTTCAACTCCAAAATATCATCGTAGGAGAGCCATCTGGTAAAGAATACCTCATAGGGCGGCCGCCCGGAGCAGGAAAGGCCGTAGGAGGAAGCCATTTCCGCCATATAGGATCCCTTTAATACCTTCAGAAAGCCAAGCTGCAGCTGATCCGGCTTCATGGCATATACATCATCAAAGGAACGGCGAAAGCTTGCCAGATCCTCCTCGGGGAGCCCGGCAATGAGATCCAGATGCTGATGGACATTATGTCCTTCCCGTATGATCCCGGTGATCCGGCGGATCTGCTCAATATCCGTCCTGCGCCGGATAGCCTCCAATGCAGAAGGATTGGTGGACTGTACCCCGATCTCCAGCTGGATCAGCCCCGGCCTCATGGTTCCAAGAAGCTCCATCTCCTCCTGATCCAACAGGTCAGCTGCAATCTCAAAATGAAAATTGGTGATGCCATTGTCATTTTCTTTGATGAACTGCCAGATCGCCATGGCGTGTTTCTTATTGCAGTTAAAGGTTCGATCCACAAATTTTACCTGTGGGACTTCTGCCTTTAAAAAGTAAGCCAATTCCTCCCTCACCAGATCCAGTCTGCGAAAGCGCACGGTCTTATCGATGGAGGACAGGCAGTAGCTGCAGGAAAAAGGACAGCCCCGGCTGCTCTCATAGTAGATGATCCGATGTTCCAGCTCCTTCAGATCCATAAACCGGTAGGGGAAAGGGATCCGGCTCATATCCATCACCGGACGCCAGCCCGTATCTGCGAAAGAACCGTCCTCCCGGCGAAAGAAAAGCCCCTGAATATCTTCCAGAACTGCTGTATTTCCCGGCTTCTCTGTGATTTCCGATGCCGCTGTGTTTCCCGGCTTCTCTGTGTTTCCCGGCCCGGCAGTATCCCTCTCTCTCTGCCCATAATAGCAGGCCAGCTGGGCGAAGGTTTCCTCCCCTTCTCCCTTCATGATCCCTGTCACCTGGGGCATCCGGTTCAGGACTTCCCCGGCGTCAAAAGAAACCTCCGGCCCGCCCAGCCAAATAGGTATCCCCGGAAGAAGGGTTCCCAGATCCGCCGTCAGCTCCCTCACATACTGGATATTCCAGATATAGCAGGAAAAGGCGATCACGTCCGGTCTCCTTCGATAAATATCCTTCAGAATGTCCTCCACCTGGTGATTGATGGTATACTCTGCCAGCTCCACCACAACAGCAGAGGAGGCGTCAGACAACGCCTCCCTCTCCTCTGAAAGCTTCCAATCCCCATAGGCTTTCAGGCTATAGATGCCCAGATTGGAATGAATATATTTTGCATTGACAGCAACAAGCAGAATTTTCATGGCTTACACCTCTAGCTCGATCTTGCGTCCCGTTGACTGATACTGGTAATATCTCACCCCCGCGGCATTGAGCATACGCTTGGAAGCGCGCACTGCCGGCGTATCCGCATACTTATCTTCCATATATACAATGGTCTTGATCCCTGCCTGGATAATCGCCTTTGCACACTCATTGCAGGGGAACAAGGTAACGTACAGCTTGCTTCCCTCCAGGCTTCCTCCCCGGTAATTGAGAATGGCATTCAGCTCACTATGGGTAGAATAGAAATATTTGGAATTATATGGATCCTCCTTTTCATGCTCTTTGCCCCACGGGAACTCATCATCCGAACAGCCCTTTGGAAAACCGTTGTAGCCCATGGACAGGATCTTATTGTCCTGGCTGACAATGCAGGCTCCCACCTGAGTACTGGGATCCTTCGAGCGCCGCCCGGACAATAGGGCCACACCCATAAAATATTCGTCCCATGTAATATAATCTGCCCGTTTACCTGTCATATCCGTCCCTCCTTATATCATAAACCTTTAACTTTATACTTTAATGATCTTATATCCCGCGGCCTTAGACAGACGGTTCATGATTGCCTGTCCCAGATGATCCTTGGGAAAACTCTCTGAAAATATGTAATCCACGCCCAGATCATCAAACTCCCGCAAAAGGGCGTACAGATTATGAGCCACCGATTCCTGGCTTCCCCTGGCCCCTATGCTGCGGATCTCGCCGACGCCATACCGGCTCCGGGATTCATCGGTGCAGATGATCCCTACCTTATATCCGGCCTCTGCCTTCTCTCTGGCCAGACGCTCCACAAAAGCGGTCATAACTGCCAGGCGCTCCTCTGTGACGCTCTCCGGGGCTGCCTCCATCTCCTCCGGCTCCACCAGGGTCAGGTCAGCCTTAGGAGCGTAATGCTTATACTTCATGCCAGGAGCTTTGGGCCTCAGATCCGGGGATACAGGCCCCAGGATAGCCGGGTCAATGGCCACCTCTCCCAGTACCTCCTCTAGCATCTCCATGGTGATGGCTCCGGGGCGCAGCACCGTAGGAACCGGCGAGGACACATCTACGATGGTAGATTCCACTCCGATCCCCACCGGGCCGCTATCTACGATCATATCGATTTTCCCGTTTAAGTCCTGCCACACATGATCCGCTGTGGTTGGGCTGGGACGTCCGGAGGTATTCGCACTGGGAGCCGCTACAGGCACTCCTGCCAAAGCGATCAGCCGGTTGGCAGTGGGATCACTGGGCATACGGATTGCCACGGTGTCCAGTCCGCCGGTCGTTCCGTAAGGAACTACAGGGCTTTTTGGAAAAATAAGGGTAAGAGGGCCGGGCCAAAATGCTTCCATCAGCTTTTTCCCAGCCTCCGGTATCTGGGATACCAAAGGATCTACCTCTTTGATACAGGACACATGGGCGATGAGAGGATTGTCCGAAGGCCTTCCCTTCGCCGCATAAATCTTCTCTGCCGCCTTCTCATCCAGGGCATTTCCCCCCAGTCCATAAACCGTCTCTGTGGGGAAAGCCACCAGCCCGCCCTTTCTCAGGATACCCGCTGCCTCCTCAAGCTGTCCATCCTGTATATGATCTCTGTCTTTTATAATAATCCGTTTTGTCTCCATCGCTTTGCCTTACCTTCCCTGCTTTCGGCCGCAGCACTGACGGTAGCGCTTTCCGCTGCCGCAGGGGCATGGAGCGTCAGGGGAAATGTAGGCTTCTCTTGCCTCCAGCTCCGCCCGGCTGTAGCCGCAGTTTCCTACCGTCTTTGTCTCTCTCCAGACCTGTTCCATGATCTCGTCAAATCCCCTCATCTTTTCCTGGGAGTCCAGATTCAATCCGTAGTGCTCCATCACAGCCTCCACTCCCGCCGGAGTGGTTCCAAGACGTATATGGTTGTGGATGGAGGCGGCTGCTGCCTGGGCTGTTTCCTCGTCACAGCCGATCATGGACAGGAAAAATGCTCTCAGAGGACGGATATGCTTCTTGCAGTCAACCGCTCCCTCCCTTGCGATCTCATCTACCTGGGCCGGAGTCGGGATACAGAACTCCTTTCCCTTTTGATGACGCCAGACCTCCTCATACCCATCACCCTTCATCAGATTCCAGTCCACAAAAGAATGATCCCAGAATGCAAAATCCGTCCAGATCCCCTTCATTTCCTGGTACAGGCCCAAAATCCCCTCTTCGTCCACATCACAGCCCACTCCTTTGCAGACGATCTCCACCTGGCTTGGGCGGGCCGCTCCATAAAGATACACAGCCGCCTTAATACAGTTCCAGACCGTATTGCAGATATGTCTTTTTTCATGGAACCCCTCATCCGCAAAGCTGCGGTAAAGCTGGGTCACATCTGCGGGGATGATTACGCCCTTCTCAGTAAAAGCACAATAACCGCCGTAATTGAGGATTTCTAACGCGCCCCTGTCTCCGTCATACTCTCTGCCCTCCATCAGAGCCCCTTTCTCAAGTTCCCTGATGGTTTCGTCGCTGACTGTACCGAAAAACCGGCTCATATAGCTCTTGGAAAGAAGCTTTTCCATAAGAGCTGAAATCAGCTGGCTCTTTCCCATATCGGAGTATCCGGGGATATGATGTACTTTGGCGGCATAGTTAAGGCTTTCACGGTCCAGGCCAATGTAAAGCTCCTCCAGCTCCTCCACCAGCAGAGCTGTCTCCTCAAAATCACAATCTTCCCCGGCATCCAGATCCTGCAGGTTCTGGTTTACTTCCTCCATGTCAAACTCCAGAGAGCAGAAGGACTCAAACCATTCCTTTTTTTCCTTATATTCTGCATGATCCGGCTGGGATAATATTTCCATCATATCATAATATCCGTAAATGCCGCCGCAGTCTTCCGGAAGATTATCTCCCTTAAATTTTACCACCTGGGGGTAGGGCAAATCATACTCTACTTCCTTTTCAAACAAGATCTGATGCTCCCAGTAATCTCCAAAATCATAGGTGTATACAAAACGGGGATTTTCCTCTATAAGAGCAGAAAGCATGGTATCCTCTCCGAGAAACTCTTCCTCCATAAAAAGATCCAGATCCTCCTCGTCCACATCTCTTACCAGGATTCCTGCTTTTTTAAATTCAAACTGGTGGAGATGATAATCCCACCAGCCAAAGGCCTCTTGAATCACCTGATGGAGCTGAAAAAATGTGGTCTGCTCCGGCACGATCACCCGTCTCCAAATGGGCGGCTTACTGCCTTTAATGGTAATTTTCAACTGATAACCTTTCATAAGGCCCTCCTTACGTATCTTTCTGTCGCTTTTCGCACATATCTATTTTCACACATCACATATGCGGGTATATCCATCGACCCGGCTTTTCAGCCTGACCGTATACCTGCTGTATATTTTCTATAGTATATATGGATTTTTCCTTATTTGCAAGGACATAGCTGAACGGTTACAAGATGTTCTCCCGTTTCTTCCAATAATATACAAATCCTGCGGCATCCGCTAAAAACCAGCCGATGGGAACCGCCGCCCAGATACCTGCCACGCCGATGGAAGGAATGGCGGACAGGACATAGGCCAGCAGCACCCGGGTTCCCAGAGAGATCACTGTGAGAACCACAGACATCTCCGGCTTCCTCACCGCCCGGTACAGACCGTAAAGCAGGAACAAACAGCCGATCCCGCAGTAAAATGCGCCTTCAATCCGCAGATACTGCACTCCCACTGACAAAATCTCTGTCTCCTGGGGCTGTACAAAGATCAGCATGAGAGGTTTGGCAAACAGACAGACGATCAGGGAAATAGCAAGGCAGAAAGCAAGGGAGACTGCCACTGCGCTTTTGATGCCCTTCTCCACACGCTCTTTTTTTCCTGCCCCAAAGTTCTGGGCGATAAAGGTAGAAAAAGCGTTTCCAAAATCCTGAACCGGCATATAGGCAAAGGAATCGATCTTCACCGCTGCCGCGAAGGCAGCCATGACCACGGCTCCAAAGCTGTTGACCAGGCCCTGGACCATGAGGATGCCAAAATTCATCACCGACTGCTGTACACAGGTCAGAACGGAAAAACCGGAAATTTCCCTAAGCACCTGCCGATCCATTTTCATATGGCGTCTGCCCAGGCGAAATTCAGGCATCTTAAAAAATGTGTACAGGCTGATCCCGATTCCTGATACAAACTGGGCAAACACCGTAGCCCCGGCTGCCCCGGCCGCTCCCCAGCCAAATACCAGCACAAACACAAGATCCAGCGCCACATTGAGAATGGCGGATATGCCTAAAAAGATCAGGGGCGTCATAGAATTTCCCACTGCCCTCAGCAGACAGGCGAAATAATTATACAGGAACACAGCGCTGATCCCAAAAAAGATGACCCAAAGATACTCCCGCATAACAGCGTAAATATCTGCCGGGACACAGAGAAGAGTCATGATCGGATCAAGGAGCAGAAAAACTCCTGCATTCAGCACTGCTGTCACCGCTGCAATGAGCACAAAAGATACGAACATACTGGCTTTAAGCATATCTTCATTTTTTTCACCATAGCGCAGGGAAAATACTGCTCCGCTTCCCATACATAACCCCAGCAGGATGGAGGTGAGAAAGGTCATCAGGGCATAGGCCGCCCCCACAGCCGCCAGGGCCTGCATCCCCAGATACTGCCCCACGATCAGCGTATCCGCAATGTTATAAAACTGCTGCAGCAGATTCCCTGCGATCATAGGCAGGGCAAACCGCAGCATAGTCCCTGCAATGGGGCCTTCTGTCAGATCTTTGTGCATTTTTATTTCCTCTTTCGCATTATTCTATGTAACTGCATATCACTTGAATTTCCAAAACACTTTTTCCAGATAATGGAGGATCCTCTCATTTACCTTCCCGCTGGTCTCCTGACCGGTTCCCCATTCCCCGTTTTCCTCTGCCTCCGGCTCCCCGCACACATCCACGGCCAGAACCGGCCGGCTTGAAAAAGCGGCTTCCATACAGCCCAAAATCTCCTCCAGGGCTGCCTCTCCCTGATCCCAGTTGGTCGGGCACTGGGAAGGTGCGAGAATATCTTTATCCAGTGAAATGTAGAGAGGGCGGTCTGAAGATCCCAAATGCTCCCGGATCCGGTTCGGGAATTTCAGTTCCTCCTCCCGGATCCCCAGGATCCTGCCAGGAAACTCTCTTGTTTCCTCCTCCCACAGTTCTTCCCCGATACAGGGAGGGCCAGCCAGATAAACGGTGGAAAGGTATCCATTCCTCCTGAGGGCTTCCCGGATCCATCCCCCGCAGGACAGGATGTCCCCGAAGAAAGGGGGCTGAAGATCCGTGTGATGGTCAAATACCAAAAGATCGAAAGGTTCCCGGATCAGATCCATCCAAAGCTTTGTCACATAATGGTAATTTCCTGAATCCAAATAATGGATCCCCTTTACCCCAGAGACCATAAGCTGCTCTTTGATCTTCTCCTCACTCTCCTGGTCACAGTAGCAGTTTGTTCCGGGAATCCCCCTCAGATCCACACACCGGGCTCCCCTTTCCATACATTTTTTATAAAAATCCTGTTTTTCATAAACCCCTGAAAAATTCAGGAGCACCAAGCTTTTCTTCTGTTCCATGCTTCCCCCTCTGCCGCTGGAGCTGTCAAAAAAGCCGCTTCCCTCTGTCAGACAAAGGGAGGCGGCTCTTCATGCTGCACATGAATTTCCTATTTTACAGCGATTGCTTCGATCTCACACAGAACGCCCTTTGGAAGGGTCTTTACTGCCACGCAGCTTCTTGCTGGTTTGGATGTGAAATACTTTGCATATACTTCATTAAATACAGCAAAATCACCCATATCTGCCAGGAAACAGGTGGTCTTAAATACCTTATCAAAACCGCTGCCTGCTGCTTCCAGGATTGCTCCTACGTTCTTGCAGCTCTGCTCAGCCTGTCCGGCAATATCAGCAGCAACGCTTCCGTCTGCTGGATTTACCGGGATCTGTCCGGAGGTATATACCACTCCGTTTACCTCAAAACCCTGGGAGTATGGGCCGATTGCGCCTGGTGCCTTCTCTGTACTGATCACGTTCATTTTAAATCCTCCTTTATCCAGGGGGAATGTCCGTATATATCATATTCCCCTCTTTTTTTGTTTTTATCCCTGCCCAAAGCATGGATTCCATCTATTATTATATCGGATTATCAAAAATGTTGCAAGCATTATGGCTTGAGTTTTACCGTTTTACAATTCAGCCGTTACATATTGCAGCAGCCATTCCCTCCGGTTGCGTTTTGGCTCCTCCAAAACCATATCTAACAGGCGGGCCAGGGTATCTCCCACCTCTTTTCCCGGTTTTACTCCCGCCGCCATAATATCATGGCCAGTAACAGCCAGATCCTTCAATCGGAGGCAGTCTCCCTCCTTTCGGATCTCCTCTCCAAGGCGGCGGATCTCACTCAGCCAGGCAAGCTCCTCAGGACATGACAGACCGCTTTCCAATGCCAAACTTGTCCTTAAAGTCAGCCAATCGTCAAACAGGCTATCCTCCATCTGGCTCATCATTCTGCGAACCCAGATTTTGGAAGATGGATGATCCTCACCCATATGGATCCGCTCCGTCAAAACCTTTACCCGGAAGATGGTATCATTGTCCAGCTTCAGATCCTTCAAGATCCTTCCTGCCTCCTGGGGTGTACATTCCCGAAGAAAGGCAGCCCACCTCATATGCTTTACCGCAGGGATCCCCACCGGGATCGGCGGAATCGGATGCTCTCCGCAGACGCCAGTATAAGATCTATGAAACTGCTCCGATACATAGGGGCTGATGCCCAGCTCATACACCAGGGAAATGTACTGTGGATGGCTGCTGAGAAGCAGCTTTGTGAGCTCAACCTGGATCCGCTCTTTGCTGACATGGATCATATTCGGTGCAATCCTGCTGATCGCTTTCTTTGTCTGCTCCTCAATATCAAAGCCTAACTGAGCAGAGAAACGGATCGCCCTCAGAATGCGCAAAGCGTCCTCCGTAAACCGGTCAATAGGATTGCCGACACACCGGATCACTCCCTGTTTCAGATCCTCCACTCCTCCAAACTGATCCACAAAACCAGTCCGGCTGTTGTAGGCCATGGCGTTGATGGTAAAATCCCTTCGCTTCAGATCCTCAATGAGATTGGGGGTAAACTGGACACTGTTGGGATGACGGCCATCTGAATATTCCCCGTCGATCCGGTAAGTCGTCACTTCATACCCTTCTTTTCCCATCATTACAGTCACTGTCCCGTGCTGGATCCCCGTATCTACGGTACGGCGGA
>CABQJX010000017.1 GCA_902464595.1 uncultured Lachnoclostridium sp.
TTTGGAACCGTCCCTGCAGGTGCGAAGTTAGGGGAATACTACGTCCAGTCTGCCCCTGCCGGCCGGGGAGGCGGATGGCTGGGAGGAACGGTCACCTCCCTTTTGGTTTTGGCTCTTGGAAAGCCGGGAGCTTTTCTGATATTGGTCGTCCTGCTGATCATCTGCATGGTATGTATTACAGAGCGTTCCTTTGTATCTGCGGTAAAAAGAGGGAGCGATAAGGCGTACCAGTACGCAAGAGAGGATATGGACCGCCGCAGGGAACTCCACGCCAGACGGGAGGAAGAAAGAAAAAGGCTGCGGGAGGAGCAGAGGGGCGTCAATCTTGGCGCAACCAACCTGACAGATCTTCCGGAACCGGAGTTTTATGAAGGGACGGAATTTTATGATGAGCCGGAGCAGCAGGAAACAGGAAAGAGGGGAAAAAAGCAGACCGCAGAAGCAGCGGCACATCCCCAGCCTTCCCATGCAGCCATGCCTCCGGACGAGTTTATAGGAAGCTTTGATCCGCCCCTTCATCCCGCGCAGGAAAGGGAGAAGAAGGATGCTTCTGACCTTGAGGAGCTGGAAGCTTTGACCCGATCCCTGGAGGATCACAGTCGCCACAGGAATGAGAAGGCGGAGTCGGGCCAAAGGGAGGAAGATGAGGATTATGAGGCATATGACCGGATCCTGGCTGACCGGGATTCCAGAACCTTTGAGGAATTGGAATTAGATATGGAACGCCCCGGCGCCAGAAGAAAGAGGGAGATCGTCCGGGCCTTAGAGAGGACAGAGGAGGAGCCTGCCCCGAGAAGGGATCTGAGAGAGCTGGATCTTTCTGAGGGATCGGCCCCAGAGGCAAGGCAGAGCACAGAGGCGAAGCAGGATCCAGGGCCGGGGAAGATCCCGGAGACGGAGTGGGATCCAGAACAGAGAGCTTTAGGCATTTCCTCTGCAGAGGAGGGCTTTTATAGCCCAGGAACCGATGAAGATACAGAGGAAGAAGTCCCCTGGGAAGAACACAGGAACGCAGTTTTGGAAAACCGCTGGGAGAACGAAGCAGAACCAACTGCTCCATGGTCTGTTCAGGAGGAAGCCTATGAAACAGGGGAAGAGTTTTTGAAAGGCGCCATGGAGCCTGAAGAAGGGGAGGAAGGTTCTGATTTTGTTCAGGACAGTGTTTTTGTGCCTGAGGAGCCCAAACGGGTGGTCACTGCATCGGGCAAGGTGATCGAGACAGAAACCGACCTTTTAAAGAAAAAACTGGAAAGGAAGGAGCCGAGGAAAGAGGAGGCTCCTGTCCAGGGGGAATCGGCGGATCAGACTGCAAGGGAGATCCAGAAGAAGGAGGAACAGGTCAAAAAGGAATATGTGTTTCCTCCCACGTCCCTGTTAAAAAAGAATACACAGCTGCCCGGAGTCAATTCCGAGGCGGAATACCGGGCGACAGCCATCAAGCTTCAGCAGACGCTGCATAATTTTGGAGTGGGAGTTACTGTTACCAATATCAGCTGCGGCCCTGCGGTGACCCGCTATGAGCTTTTGCCGGAGCAGGGGGTGAAGGTCAGCAAGATCGTAGGCCTTACGGACGATATTAAGCTGAGCCTGGCGGCTGCGGATATCCGCATCGAGGCCCCGATTCCCGGAAAATCCGCTGTGGGCATCGAGGTTCCCAACAAGGAAAATACCATGGTCTACCTGAGAGATCTTCTGGAATCCGAAGCCTTCCGCCGCCATAAGTCCAGCCTGGCCTTTGCTGTGGGCAAGGATATTGGAGGACAGGTTGTGGTGACAGATATTGGAAAGATGCCCCATCTTCTGATCGCGGGAGCCACCGGCTCTGGTAAATCCGTCTGCATCAATACCCTGATCATGAGTATTATCTTTAAATCAGATCCTGAGGATGTAAAACTGATCATGGTGGATCCGAAGGTAGTGGAGCTCAGCGTTTACAACGGGATCCCTCATCTGCTGATCCCTGTGGTCACCGATCCCAAAAAGGCGTCTGGAGCTCTGAATTGGGCAGTGGCAGAGATGACAGACCGATATAAGAAATTCGCCCAGTGCAATGTGAGGGATCTGAAGGGGTACAATGAGCGTATTGCAAAGCTGGAGGATATTGAGGAGGGAAAAAAGCCGGAGAAGCTTCCTCAGATCGTCATTATTATTGACGAGCTGGCAGATCTGATGATGGTGGCCCCAGGTGAGGTGGAGGATTCCATCTGCCGTCTGGCCCAGCTGGCCCGCGCTGCCGGGATCCATCTGGTCATCGCTACCCAGAGGCCGTCTGTCAATGTTATTACAGGACTGATCAAGGCAAACGTGCCTTCGCGGATTGCATTTGCCGTATCCTCAGGAGTGGACTCCAGGACAATTATCGATATGAACGGAGCGGAAAAGCTTTTAGGTAAGGGAGATATGCTCTTTTATCCGGCCTCCTTCCCGAAACCTCAGCGGGTGCAGGGAGCCTTTGTGTCAGATGAGGAAGTAGGCAGGGTAGTGGAGTTTCTCACAGAGCAGGGTATGACTGCCCAGTATAACCCTGAGGTGGAGAGCCGGGTTTCTTCCCCGTCCATGGAGGGAGCAGGCGGCGATCGGGATGAGTATTTTGTCCAGGCAGGCAGGTTTATTATAGAGAAGGAAAAGGCTTCCATTGGAATGCTGCAGCGTATGTTCAAGATCGGCTTTAACCGGGCGGCCCGGATCATGGATCAGCTGGCGGAGGCAGGAGTTGTCGGAGAAGAAGAAGGTACAAAACCGAGAAAGGTGCTTATGAGCATGGAAGAATTTGAGGAGCTTCTGGAGCAGGGCTATTAGGATATGCCGGAAGCGTGTGCTTGTGTATGAAATGCGGGTGATCCCCGTATATCATAGAGGTCATCCATTGGCCAAACATCATATAATCCAAGGAGGAAACGTCCATGAAGTCAGACATTGAGATTGCACAGGAGGCGGTTATGCTGCCCATCAAAGAGGTAGCTGCCTCTTACGGCATCGGGGAGGAAGATCTGGAGCTTTACGGAAAGTACAAAGCCAAGCTTACAGACGAGCTGTGGGAACAGGTGAAGGGCCGTCCTGACGGGAAATTGGTGTTAGTGACAGCGATCAATCCAACTCCGGCGGGGGAGGGTAAGACCACCACCACGGTAGGTTTGGGCGAGGCATTTGGAAGAATGGGAAAAAAGGCGATCATCGCCCTGAGGGAGCCGTCCTTAGGCCCGTGCTTCGGCATCAAAGGCGGAGCAGCCGGAGGCGGTTATGCCCAGGTGGTTCCCATGGAGGATTTAAACCTTCATTTTACAGGGGATTTCCATGCGATCACCTCTGCCAATAATCTGCTGGCAGCTCTGTTGGACAATCACATTCAGCAGGGAAATGCCCTTGGTATCGATCCGAGGCAGATCCTGTGGAAACGATGTGAGGACATGAATGACCGCGCCCTGCGCAACATTGTGATCGGCCTGGGAGCAAAGGCAGATGGAATGGTGAGAGAGGATCATTTTGTCATTACAGTGGCTTCTGAGATTATGGCGATCCTCTGTCTGGCTGACAATATGGAGGATTTAAAGAAGCGTTTGGGACGTATCGTGGTGGCCTACAATTTTGCCGGGGAGCCTGTCACTGCAGAGCAGCTTCATGCAGTAGGTTCTATGGCCGCCCTTTTAAAGGACGCTTTAAAGCCAAATCTGATCCAGACCTTAGAGCATACGGGAGCTCTGGTTCATGGAGGCCCCTTTGCAAATATCGCTCATGGTTGCAACAGTGTCCGCGCTACAAAGACAGCCCTGAAGCTGGCTGATGTGGTTGTGACAGAGGCTGGCTTCGGCGCGGATCTGGGAGCAGAGAAGTTCCTCAATATTAAGTGCCGCATGGCAGGACTGAAGCCAGATGCCATCGTCCTGGTTGCCACGGTGCGGGCGCTCAAGTACAATGGCGGCATGGCAAAGGATCAGCTGGCCAACGAGGATATGGAGGCTCTGAAGCGGGGCATCGTGAACCTGGAGAAGCACATTGAGAATCTGCAGAAATTCGGTGTGCCAGTGGTAGTGACCCTCAATTCCTTCATAACGGATACAGAGGCAGAATACTCTTATATTAAGCGCTTCTGCCAGGAAAGAGGATGTGAATTTGCCTTATCCCAGGTATGGGAAAAAGGCGGGGAAGGCGGAATCGAATTGGCGGAGAAGGTGTTGGATACCCTGGAGCGCAGGCCATCTGATTTCCATGTGCTCTATCCTGACGACATGAGCTTAAAGGATAAGATCGGAACCATTGCCTCTGAGATCTACGGCGCAGACGGCGTTTCCTTTGCGCCTGCAGCAGAAAAGGCATTAAAGCGCATTACCGACATGGGATATGGAAACCTGCCTGTCTGCATGGCAAAGACACAGTACTCCCTGTCTGATGACCAGACCAAGCTGGGACGCCCTACTGGATTTACCATTACTGTCCGGGATGCCTATGTGTCTGCCGGAGCCGGATTTGTGGTAGCGCTCACCGGTTCTATTATGACCATGCCGGGCCTGCCAAAGAAGCCGGCTGCCGAGGGCATCGATGTGGACAGCCGGGGTAAGATCACCGGACTGTTCTAAGGACAATGGCCCGGAGCAAAAAGAGGGAAAAGAATGGAGAGAGAATAATGAAAATAAAGTCCTGGTTAAACGAACTGGATTATAAGCTTGTCAGGGGAAGCCTGGAGGCGGAGGCAGATGAGGTGATCTATGACTCCCGCAAGGCAGCTCCCGGCGCTGTGTTTGTGTGCATGGCAGGTACAAAAGTGGATTCCCACCGCTTTATTCCCGATGTGCTCCGGGCAGGAGTGCGGATCCTGGTGACAGAACGGCCCGTGGAGGAGGAGCTTGCCTCCTCCGGGTTGTCCGGGGAGGAGCAGGAGGGTATTACGATTTTGCAGACAGCAGATGGGAGAAGGGCGTTAGCTCTCCTCTCCGCTGCAAGGTTCGGCTATCCTGCACGCAGGATGGTCACCATTGGAGTGACAGGGACAAAGGGAAAGACCACCACCACCCACATGATCAAGAATATTTTGGAATCCGCAGGAAAAAAGGTGGGACTGATCGGAACGACAGGCATCGTGATCGGAGATACGGTTACCCCTACCAGGAATACTACGCCGGAGTCCTATGAGCTTCATCAGGCCTTTGCGGCCATGGTGGAGGCAGGCTGCAGTTATATGATCATGGAGGTGTCATCCCAGGGAATCAAGATGCGCCGTACCGACGGTATTTTCTTTGATTTCGGCATTTTTACCAATATTTCCCCGGATCACATCGGCCCTGACGAGCACGCGGATTTTGCAGAGTATTTGTTTTGCAAATCCCGCCTCCTTTCCATGTGCCGGATCGGGCTGGTAAACCGCAATGACAGCCATTTTGAGGAGATTGTAAAGGATGCTTCCTGCAATCTTTACACTTACCGGGTCAATGAGGAAGGCAAGGTGGCCTCCGTGAAAGATCCATCAGCAGATTTTGAGGCTTCCTGCATCCGCTATGTCTCCGAATCGGAGTTTGTGGGAACGGAATTTTTAGTTACAGGCCGCTTACAGATGAGGATCCGGTTAGGGATTCCCGGCCTGTTTAATGTAGATAATGGGTTGGCGGCCATCTGTGTGTGTAGCTTTTTAAATATCCCTGTGGAGCAGGCGGCCCGCAGCCTGGAGCATATCCGGGTGAATGGGCGTATGGAGATCGTCCATACCTGCCCCCGTTTTACTGTGTTAGTGGATTATGCCCATAATGCAGTGAGCATGGAAAGCCTGCTGTCCACCCTTCGCCGCTATCATCCCAGACGTTTGGTAGTGGTTTTTGGATGCGGAGGCAACCGCTCCAAGGACCGCCGTTATTCTATGGGAGAGATCGGCGGAAAACTGGCGGATCTCAGTATCCTGACAGCTGACAATTCGCGGTTTGAGCGGGTGGAAGATATTCTGGCTGACATCCGTAGCAGTATTGAGAAGACAGGCGGTGCTTTCTTAGAAATCCCTGACAGACGGGAAGCCATCCGTTACAGCATCACCCATGCAAAAGAAGGGGATATGATCGCAGTGATCGGAAAGGGGCATGAGGATTATCAGGAGATCAACGGAGTGCGCCATCATTTTCTGGATCGGGAAGTGATCAAGGAGATCATAGAAGAAATGGAAGGCGGAGAAAGGTTATGACAGAGATCGGGATCAATGAATTAGTGGAGGCTACAGGGGGAACCCTTTTATTGGGAGAGGAGGAAGCGGTCATTTCCCATATCAGCCTGGATTCCAGAGAGCAGAGGGATTCCTCACTCTTTGTGCCTATTATCGGGGAGCGGGTGGACGGCCACCGTTTTCTCTGCCAGGCTATCGGGAATGGGGCAGGGGCTGTGTTCACCAGCGAGCATCATTCCAAAGAGGAGGTTCAAAGCTGGGTCATGAGCCAGGAGGCATCGGAGGAGCTGAAACATAAGGCCCTAAGGGCCGTCTGGATCGGGGTGGAAGACACAAAGGCTGCCCTCCAGGCCCTGGGAGGTTACTGCCGCCGCCGCTTGTCCATTCCTTTTGTAGGGATTACGGGAAGTGTGGGGAAGACTACTACGAGAGAGATGGTTGCCGCCGCCCTTGGAGCAGGCTTTGAAGTTTACAAGACTCCGGGCAACAGCAACAGCCAGGTGGGCGTTCCCATCACCATGGCCCAGATCCCTTCGGACGCTCAGATCGCTGTGATCGAGCTGGGAATGAGCGAGCCGGGGGAAATGGAGCGGATTGCCCGTGTGGCCCGTGTGGACTGCGGGGTCATGACGAATATTGGGGTGACCCATATTGAGCAGCTTGGCACTCAGGAAAATATTCTGAGGGAGAAGCTTTGTATCCAGGAGGGAATGGCAGAGGATGGGGTTCTGTTTTTAAACGGTGACGATCCCCTTCTTTCAAAGGTAGTTCCTGAAAAAGGCAGAAGAAGGATCCTTTACGGAACAGGGGAAAACTGTGATTACCGGGCGGAGAACCTTCATCTGGAGCAGGGATTTCCTGTCTTTGAGGCGGTTCATGAGAAGACAAGGGTCTGCGTCCGGCTCCGGGTCATGGGAAGCCATATGGTGGGCAATGCCCTGGCAGCCTTGGGTGTAGCTGACTTTTTCGGCGTTCCCATGGAGGCGGCAGCCAAAGCCCTGGAGCAGTTTGAGGGCTATGCAGGCCGGCAGCAGATTTTTGAAAGCCGCGGAGTTACTGTGATCGATGACAGCTACAATGCCAGCCCGGTATCCATGAAGGCAGGGTTAGAGGTTCTGTCCTCCATGAAAGGAGCGGGAAGACGGATCGCAGTCCTGGCGGATATGAAAGAGCTTGGGCCGGATACAGTGACGTTCCACCGCCAGGTTGGGGAATATATGGGAACCTGCCCTATTGACCAGGCACTCCTTCTGGGGGATCTGGCCGCTGAGATCGGGGAGGGGGCTGCTCAGTCAGGCAGCCATATCCCATGTATGAGAGTGAAAGACCTCTCCCATCTGAAGGAATGGCTGGGGGAACATTTGAGATCAGGGGATATGGTTCTTTTTAAAGGTTCCAACAGCATGAACCTGAGGGAAGCGGTGGACTGTCTGAGATAAAAGATTCTCATTGCCTGAAAGCCCCCTTTGTGGTAAAGTATAAAAATGGCATTGATGGATCAGGAAGAAAAGATCCAAAGACAGTATCTGTGAATGCCGTTAAAAAGCGAGAAAAGGAGATAGACAAGATGAAAATAGACAGAACAGAGTGCCGGAATACGGCAGCGGAGCTGACCTGTTTCCTGGAAAACAGCCCTACCTGCTTTCATGCGGTTCATTCCATTGCCCAGTATCTGGACAAGGCTGGTTTTACCGCTCTTCAGGAGGGGAAAAAGTGGGAGCTTAAAGAAGGCGGTTCTTACTATGTGACCCGCAATGGCTCCTCTATTATTTCGTTTAAAATCCCTTCTAAACATTTTACTGGGTTTCAGATCATGGCCAGCCACAGCGATTCCCCTTCCTTTAAGGTTAAGGAAAGCCCGGAGATGGGAGTGGAGAACCACTATGTAAAGCTGAATGTAGAGAAGTATGGCGGAATGCTCTGTGCACCATGGTTTGACCGTCCTCTCTCTGTGGCAGGACGTTTGTCTGTAAAAGAGGGAAAACGCATTGTGACCCGTCTGGTGAAGGTGGATCGGGATCTGGTTCTGATCCCCAATGTAGCGATTCACTTTAACCGTGAGGTGAATGATGGATATAAGTACAATGCCCAGGTGGACATGCTGCCCTTATATGGAAGTGGCGAGGCAAAGGGCTCCTTTATGAAGCAGATCGCAGACTGCGCCGGGGTAAAGGAGGAGGATATTTTAGGACATGACCTCTACCTTTACAGCCGTACGCCTGCCAGCATCTGGGGGGCAGATGAGGAGTTTGTGTCTGCCGGACATCTGGACGATCTCCAGTGTGCCTTCGGAACCTTAAAGGGATTCTTAGAGGGAGGAAACCAGGACAGTGTGTCTGTTTACGCTGTGTTTGACAACGAGGAGATCGGAAGCCTTACCAAGCAGGGTGCAGATTCCACCTTCTTAGAGGATGTGTTAAGGCGGATTAACCGCGGCATGGGCAGAGACGAGGAAGATTACTTTACAGCTGTGGCTTCCAGCTTTATGGTATCTGCGGACAATGCACATGCAGTTCATCCAAACCATCCGGAGAAGTCCGATCCGGTGAACCGTCCTTATATGAATGAGGGGATCGTGATCAAATACAGCACCAAGTATGCAACAGATGGAATGGCTGCAGCTATGTTTAAGGCGCTGTGCCAGGAGGAGGGCGTGCCGGTACAGGCATTTACCAACCGCTCTGACTCTGTGGGAGGCTCTACATTGGGGAATATTTCCAATAGCCATGTAGCCCTTAATACAGTGGATATTGGCCTGCCTCAGTTAGCCATGCATTCTCCCTATGAGACTGCGGGAATGAAGGATACCTGTTACCTGATCGCAGCATCCAGAAGATTTTTCGGGACTTCTGTGAAGGAAATGGCAGCAGGGGAGTATCAATTAGGATAGGCAAAGCACAGGGGAGAACAGGAAGGTTCTCCCCTTCCTTTACGTGAAGAAGCCGGGCAGAGGCATGGCTTTTCAGGAAGCAGAAAAAAAGTATAAAAGTGGCATTGAAAGTAAAGGGAAGAATAGAACCGGAAAGAGGAGAGAGCGTATGTTTTCCAGAAAACAGATGATAAAATTGATGGCTCCCCTGATCGCAGAACAGATCATGGCCGTATTGGTGGGCATGGTGGATGTGGTGATGGTGGCTGCCGTAGGGGAGGCCGCTGTATCCGGCGTTTCCCTGGTGGATTCCATCAGCGTGCTGATGATCCAGATCATGGGCGCTCTGGCCACAGGCGGGGCAGTGGTGTCAGCCCAGTATCTGGGAAAAGAGCAGCCGGAGGAGGCGAGACGGTCTGCGGGACAGCTGGTTCTTGCGACCATGATCCTGTCTGTCCTTATTACCTTAGTGGCCCTTGTGGGAAACCGACATCTTTTAGCCGGGATCTTTGGCAGGGTGGAGACAGATGTTATGGATAATGCCCAGACGTATTTCTGGATCACCGCCTTATCCTATCCCTTTATCGGCCTTTACAATGCCTGCGCTGCCCTGTTCCGTTCTATGGGAAATTCCAAGGTGTCCATGATGACCTCCCTTGTGATGAATTTCATTAACATTGCAGGAAATGCCGTCTGCGTATTCGGACTGGGTATGGGGGTGTCCGGTGTGGCCTGGCCTACCCTTCTCAGCCGCGTGACAGCAGCTTTCCTGATGTTCTTTCTCATACAGAACCGGCATAATTCCATCCGTTTAAATAAACTGAGTTATCTGAAGCCGGATCGGAACATGATCCGGGCTATTTTGTCCATCGGTATCCCAAATGGCCTGGAAAACGGCATGTTCCAATTTGGGAAAATATTCATTCAAAGCCTGGTGTCCTCCCTGGGAACCATGGCGATCGCCAGCTTTGCCGTTGCCAGCAACCTGGTGACCCTCCTTTATCTCCCGGGAAATGCCATTGGGCTTGGCCTGGTGACGATTGTAGGACAGTGTGTAGGCGCGGGACGTCTGAAGGAGGCGAAGGAGTATACAAAGGCGATGGTTTGGACCGTGTATGGCATCTTAGCGGTTTTCAGCACAGCCATGGTCATATGGGCGCCTCAGCTGGTGGGGATTTACAGCCTTTCACCTGAGGCGGCTGCTATGGCAGAGGAGCTGATCGTGATCCACAGCATTGCCATGATCATCTGGCCGCCGGCCTTTACCCTCCCCCATGCATTGCGGGCTTCCCTGGATGCCAGGTTTACAATGGCTGTGTCTGTATTTTCCATGTGGGTATTCCGTATTGGCTGCGCTTACCTCTTTGTCTATGGAATGGATCTTGGCCTGTGCGGCGTGTGGTACGGAATGTTTGTAGACTGGGTGTTCCGCACCATCTTGTTTTTGTGGCGGTTTAAGGGGTTTGAAAAGCGGGCCGGAGTGGTAGGATAAACAGACAGGCAGGTGATGAGATTGGGGCAGAGATTTGCCAATGTGATCATAGATATTTCCCATGAGAAGGTGGATCGGACCTTCCAGTACCGGATCCCGGAAGAGCTGAGAAACCGTCTGAAGGTAGGACAGCAAGTGTACATCCCCTTCGGAAAAGGGAACAAAAGGCGTACAGGATATGTGGTGGGTCTCACCGACCAGGCAGAGTATGAGGAGAGCCGGTTAAAGGAGATCCTTGGGGCAGTGCCGGGAAGCATCCCGGCACAGTCCCAGCTGATCGGGCTGGCCTGGTGGATGAAGGAACGGTATGGTTCTACTATGAACCAGGCCCTGAAAACCGTTCTTCCGGTAAAACAGAAGGTGAAGGAAGCTCCCAAAAGAAGGATACGGGCTTTGGTGGATCAAAAACAGCTGAGAGAGCTGACTGAGGAGGCTGAGCGAAAGCATCACAGGGCCCGCCTGCGCCTTTTGCTGGCGTTGATCCCCATGGGACAGGTCCCCTACAGGGAGGCCATGCACAAGCTGGAACTCACTGCCTCCGTTTTAAAGCCTTTGGAGGAGAAAAAGATCATTGCAGTGGAGGTGGTGGAGCGTTACCGCAATCCTCTGGACGGGATGCAGGCTATGATGGGAGGAAATGGGGGGAGAGGGGAGTGCCAGATCCCCTGGAGCCTTCCCCCTGCCCTCAATCCAGGTCAGAGCCAGATCGTGTCCTCCTTTACAGCGGATTATGACCAGGGGCTGCGGCGTACCTATCTGCTTTATGGGGTCACCGGAAGCGGAAAGACGGAAGTATACATGGAGCTTATGGCCCATGTTCTGTCTCAGGGAATGCAGGTGATCCTTTTGATCCCGGAGATTTCGTTGACATGGCAGACGGTTATGCGCTTTTACAGCCGGTTTGGAAGCCGGGTTTCGGTTCTCAACTCCCGCATGTCTGCCGGGGAGCGTTATGACCAGTATGAGAGGGCCAGGACAGGGGATATTGACATCATCATCGGCCCCCGCTCCGCCCTTTTCGCCCCCTTTTCCAGGCTGGGCCTTATCATTATTGACGAGGAGCATGAGAGCGCTTACAAAAGCGAACTGGCGCCCCGCTACGATGCCAGGGAGGTGGCCGGCAAGCGGGCGGATATGAGCGGCGCTTCCCTCCTTTTAGGATCAGCCACCCCCTCGTTGGAGTCCTACTACAGGGCCCTAAAAGGGGAATACGGCCTCTTTGTCCTGAAGGAGAGGGCCAAAGCCAGTGCATGCCTGCCCCAGGCAGAAGTAGTCGATTTGAGGAAAGAGCTGAGGGAGGGAAACCGCTCTATATTCAGCCGAAGGCTTGCTTCCTTAATTGAGGACAGGCTGGAAAAGAGAGAGCAGATCATGCTGTTTATAAACCGCAGGGGATATGCCAATTTTATTTCCTGCCGTTCCTGCGGGGAGGCGGTGAAATGCCCTCACTGCGATGTGACCCTGACCTTGCACAAAAATGGGACGATGATGTGCCATTACTGCGGATATACAGTTTCACGGCCGGTGAAATGCCCCTGCTGCGGATCCCCCTATATTGCTCCTTTCGGCACAGGGACCCAGAAGATCGAGGAGCTGGCAAAGGAACGCTTTCCCGGGGCCAGGATTCTGCGCATGGATATGGATACTACCTCAAAAAAAGGAGGACATGAGGAAATCCTATACGCTTTTTCCAGGGGAGAGGCTGATATTCTGATCGGCACTCAGATGATCGTAAAGGGACATGATTTTCCCCGCGTGACCCTGGTAGGGGCATTGGCCGCGGATCTGTCCCTCTATGCGCCGGATTACCGGTGCGGGGAGGAAACCTTTGCCCTTTTGACCCAGGCTGCCGGAAGGGCGGGGAGGGGCAGCAAAAAGGGCAATGTGGTGATCCAGACCTACCAGCCGGATCACTACAGTATAAGGCTGGCGGCAGCCCAGGATTATGAGGGCTTTTATGAACAGGAAATGGCTTACCGCCGCCTTCTTCGTTATCCGCCTGTGGAAGGGCTTTTGTCCATTCAATTAAATTCGTCTGAGGAAGAATGTTTGCAGGAATCAGCCGGCCAGCTGTACGAGGCTGTCTGCGGCTGGGCAAAGCGCATGGAGGCAGGGGGACATCTCAGGTCAGGTTCCCTCCAGGTTATAGGGCCGGCCAATGCCCCGGTTTACAAAGTTAATGATATTTATAGAAAAATTTTATATATTAAGCATGAAAATTATGATATACTGGTACAGATTAGGAAAATGGCGGAAAAGGGCCTGGAGGAGCTGGAACGCTCAGGACGCCTGACCGCACAGTACGACTTGACGTAGCTGTTAGCCTGAGAGGAGCATGTGACTGGCAGGCTTCCTTTTACAGTTTTTATCTGAATCTTCGCATGGCTGGACAGTTACAGAAAAATGGGATAAAGGAGAAGAAAAATGGCAGTTCGACAGATCAGGATTATGGGAGATGAGATCCTTGCAAAAAAGTGTAAGCCGGTAAAGGAGATGAATGACCGGACAATGGAGTTGATCGAAGATATGTTTGAGACCATGTATGAGTCCAACGGCTGCGGCCTGGCTGCTCCCCAGATAGGCATTTTAAAGCAGATCGTGGTGATCGATGTGGATGATGGGAATCAGTATGTCCTCATTAATCCGGAGATCACAGAGACCAGCGGAAGCCAGACCGGTTATGAGGGATGTTTAAGCCTTCCGGGAAAGAGCGGTATCGTTACCCGGCCTGACCATGTGAAGGTAAGAGCTTATGATGAAAATATGGAGCTTTTTGAGCTGGAGGGAGAGGGGCTTTTGGCCAGGGCGATCTGCCATGAGTGCGACCACCTGCAGGGCCAGATGTACGTTTCCCTGGTGGAGGGCGAGCTGGTTGATAGCGGATCCGGTGATGAAGAAGGGGAATAGGAGGGAGAGCTATGCGCGTTGTATTTATGGGAACGCCTGATTTTTCCGTTCCCGCTTTAAAAGCCCTGGTTGACGGCGGTCATGAAGTGACAGCTGTGATCACCCAGCCCGACAAGCCAAAGGGCAGGGGGAAGGAAGTCCAGATGACGCCGGTGAAGTTAGCGGCCATGGAATACGGCATACCGGTTTACCAGCCGGTAAAGATCCGGGATCCGGAGTTTATCGTTAGGTTAAAGGAGATCCCGGCCGACGTGTATGTGGTGATAGCCTTTGGGCAGATCCTCCCAAAGGCAGTCCTTGACATTCCTCCCTGCGGCTGTATCAATATCCACGCTTCCCTTCTTCCAAAATACCGGGGGGCTGCACCGATCCAGTGGTGTGTCATCGACGGTGAGAAGGAGACAGGAATCACTACCATGATGATGGACACAGGACTTGACACAGGGGATATGTTAGAGAAGGCCGTGATCCCCATAGAAGAAAAGGAAACAGGAGGAAGCCTTCACGATAAGCTTTCCCTGGCAGGAGGTGAGCTGATCCTCTCTACCTTAAAAAAGCTGGAGGAGGGAACTTTAGTCCGCACGCCCCAGACAGAGGAGGGAACCTGCTATGCGAAAATGCTCACCAAAACTATGGGGGATATTGATTGGAGCGCCTCTGCCGTTTCCATTGAACGGCTGATCCGCGGGCTTAATCCGTGGCCCAGCGCTTATACCCACTGGAATGGGAAAACCATCAAATTGTGGGCCGCCTCTGCAGTCTCCGGGACAGAGGAGGAATCCCTTATGGCGGGCAGAGAGGATCTGGCGGACGGAACCGTTCTGTCATCCGGCAAAAAAGGCCTGTTTGTGAAGACGGGGCAGGGCGTTCTCTCCATCCGGGAGCTTCAGCTGGAGGGAAAAAAGAGGATGGATGTTGACGCTTTCCTGCGGGGCTATGCCATACCGGAGGGCGATGTGTTTGTGAAGAAAGAAGGAGAGTAATATTGTTCTATTATCCAAGATTTTATTTTGACCCAACCTATGTATTGGTTCTGATCGGCGTTATCTTATCTATGATAGCGTCGGCAAAATTAAATTCCACCTACAGCCGCTACAGCCGGGTGGGAAGCCGATGCGGTATGACAGGGGCGGAGGCTGCCAGACAGCTTTTGGCAAGGCAGGGGATCTACGATGTCCAGGTGCGCCGTGTGGCTGGAAACCTGACAGATCATTATGACCCCAGGACAAAAACGGTGAATCTGTCTGATTCCGTTTATGGAGCCACCTCCATCGCGGCCATCGGTGTGGCAGCCCATGAGTGCGGGCATGCCATGCAGGATGCAGAAGGGTATTCACCTCTTAGGCTGCGCTCATCTCTGGTTCCTGTGGCGAATCTGGGTTCCCAGCTGTGCTGGCCCCTGATTATCATCGGCCTTCTTATGGGGGGAAGCCCTCTATTAATCAAGATTGGGATCCTGCTGTTTTCCATGGCAGTCCTGTTCCAGCTTGTAACCCTTCCTGTGGAATATAATGCTTCTCACCGGGCGGTAACCCTTTTGGACGAGACCGGAATCCTGGCAGGACAGGAGGTAGGGCAGACCAGGCAGGTGTTAAACGCAGCAGCCCTCACTTATGTGGCGGCGGCAGCCGGGGCGATCCTTCAGCTTCTGCGCCTCCTTCTGCTGTTTGGCGACCGGAGGGACAACTGATATGGCAAAGACAACGGACCGGGGACTGGAAAACCGGGAGATTGCGCTGGACATTCTGATGGAAGTACTGGAAAAAGGAAATTTTATCCACCTGGTGCTGGGACAGGCGCTGCAAAAATACCAATATTTAGAAAAACAGGATCGGGCCTTCATTACCCGGCTGGCGGAGGGAACGGCAGAACGTCTTCTCACACTGGATGCAGTGATTGATCGGTACTCCAAGATAAAGACAGAGAAGCAGAAGCCTTTGATCCGCTGCCTTTTAAGGATGAGCGTTTACCAGATACTATATATGGACCGGGTTCCAGATTCCGCTGCCTGCAACGAGGCGGTAAAGCTGGCGGCAAAACGCCGCTTTGCAGGGCTGAAGGGCTTTGTGAACGGTTTGCTGAGAACGATTTCCAGAGAAAAAGAAAGCCTGTCTTTTGAGGAACCGTCCCTGCGTCTGAGTCTTCCGGCCTGGATCTATCAAATGTGGGAGAAGGATCTGGGAAGGGAACAGGCTGAGGCTGTGGGGGAATCCTTTTTGCGGGAGAGCCCTACCTGGATCCGCTGCAATGAGAGCAGGGCTTCCAGGGAAGAGATCCTGGCTTCCCTCAGGGGCCAGGGGGTCACGGTGGAGGAGACTGCCCTGTCCCGCACCTCCCTGGCGATCAGCGGATATGATCATCTGGAAGGGCTGGAAGCCTTTTGTCAGGGCTGGATCCAGGTTCAGGATGTGACCTCCGCTTTGGTGGGAGAGTTAGCTGCCCCCAAAAAGGAAAGCCATGTTATTGATGTGTGCGCTGCTCCCGGAGGAAAAAGCATCCATCTGGCGGATATGCTGAAGGGCACTGGATGGGTGGACGCCAGGGATCTGACCTGGCAGAAGGTTTCTCTGATCGAGGAAAATGCAGCCCGATGCGGCCTTACGAATTTGGGAGCCCAGGTTTGGGACGCCAGGGAGCTGGATCCGTCCACAGTGGAGACAGCGGACATTGTGATCGCCGACCTTCCCTGCTCCGGCCTGGGGATCATAGGAAAGAAGCCGGACATTAAATACCGCGTAAAGCCGGAGGATTTGAAGGAGCTTGCCGCTTTGCAGAGAGAGATTCTTTCTGTGGTGTGGCAGTATGTAAAACCAGGCGGCATCCTTGTGTACAGCACCTGTACGGTGGATCGCATGGAAAATGAGGAGAATGCCCGGTGGTTTGAAGAACAGTTCCCCTTTGTGCCGGTGGATCTTAGAGAGCGTCTTCCAGGCTTTTTTGAAAAGGGAAGCCGAGAGGATACTGAATTAAAGGAGGGAAGGATCCAATTCCTTCCAGGGATCCATCCCTATGACGGGTTCTTTATCAGCGTTTTTCGCAGAGAGGGATGTTTATAGAAGGAGTTGCATAGAAGGAGTTGCAGTGATATGCTGGATTTAACAGACTGGAATGGAAAAAAAGACATAAAATCCATGACGCCGGAAGAAGTGACGGAGGAACTTGCTGCCCTGGGAGAGAAATCTTTCAGGGCGAAACAGCTTTATGAATGGATGCATGTGAAGCTGGCGAAAGGGTTTGATGATATGAGCAGCCTGTCAAAGGGGCTGCGGGAGAAGCTGAGGGAAATCTACAGCTTCACGTGCCTGGAGCTGGTGGAGGAGCGGATATCTAAGGTGGATGGAACCAGAAAATATCTCTTTGGGCTGGAGGATGGGAATGTGATTGAGAGCGTATGGATGCAGTATCATCACGGCAATTCTGTCTGTATCTCCTCCCAGGTAGGATGTCGGATGGGATGCCGTTTCTGTGCCTCCACCCTGGACGGGCTGGAGCGGAACCTGCGTCCCTCTGAGATGCTGGAGCAGATCTACCGGATCCAGGCTCTGACGGGGGAACGAGTCTCCAATGTAGTGGTTATGGGCTCCGGGGAGCCTCTGGATAACTATGATAATGTGGTGCGGTTTCTGCGTCTCATTTCCCACGAAAAGGGGCTCAATATCAGCCAGAGGAATCTCACCATTTCCACCTGCGGCCTGGTTCCCCAGATCCACCGATTTGCAGAGGAGGGCCTGTCTGTGACCTTGGCTCTTTCCCTTCATGCGCCCAATGATGAGGTGAGGAAAACGCTGATGCCTATTGCCAACCGGTATAAACTAAAGGATGTGCTGGAAGCCTGCCACTACTATTATGAGAGAACCGGACGGAGGCTGACCTTTGAGTACAGCCTGGTTCAGGGCGTCAACGATAACCTGAAGGAAGCGAAAGCCTTATCAGAACTGATAGGGGATCAGCACGGCCATGTGAACCTGATTCCTGTCAATCCCATTAAGGAGCGGGATTATGTACAGTCAGGCAAGAAAGCAATCCAGGATTTTAAAGGCCTTTTGGAGCGAAATGGGATCAATGTTACCGTGCGGCGTGAGATGGGACGGGACATCGGAGGCGCCTGCGGCCAGCTGCGCAGAAGCTACAAAGAAAAGATTATGGAGGAGAAGGGAGAGAGATAGCCATGGAGGCATATGCGTTGACAGATACCGGCAGGGTAAGAACTATGAACCAGGACTATATCTACTCATCGCCGGAAAGAACCGGTTCCCTGCCAGATCTGTTTCTGGTGGCAGACGGTATGGGAGGCCATCAGGCTGGAGATTACGCTTCCCGATTTGCAGTGGAAAATCTGGTGATCTACATAAATAGGGAGGGGGAGGGATCCCCTGTGATGCAGCTGAAAATGGGAATATCAGCGGTGAACCGGAGGCTTTACGAGGAATCCTTAAAGAGGGAGGAGCTTCAGGGCATGGGCTGCACTCTGGTAGCCGGCGTGGTGGAGGACCGCACGCTTTACGTGGCCAACATAGGGGACAGCCGCTTGTATCTGATCCACGGGGCCATGATCCGCCAGGTCACAAAGGATCATTCCTATGTGGAGGAGATGGTTGCTTTGGGACAGATGGAGCGGGGAAGCGCTGCATACAACAGCAAGAAAAATATTATCACCCGTGCCCTGGGAATCGGAAAAGAGGTGGAGCCGGATTTCTTCGAGGTGGATCTGGAAGAGGGAGATTACCTTCTTTTGTGCTCAGACGGCCTCAGCAATATGGTGGAAGATGAGAAGATCCGGGAGATCGTTACAGGAGAGGGAACCTTAAAGGATAAGGCGTACCGCCTGATCGAGGAAGCCAACGGACGGGGAGGCTGTGATAATATTGCAGTGGTATTGGTGAATCCCCTGGGAAGGGAGGAAGTCTTATGTTAACTCCTGGAACTTATCTGCAGAACCGGTATGAGATATTAGAGCGGATCGGTTCCGGCGGTATGTCCGTAGTATATAAGGCACGCTGCCACACTCTGGACCGCCTGGTGGCGATCAAGGTCCTCAAGGAGGAGTTTTCCTCTGATGAGAATTTTGTAAGTAAATTTAAGATGGAAGCCCAGTCAGCAGCCCGTCTGTCCCATCCCAATATTGTCAGCGTTTACGATGTAGTGGATGAGGGAGATCATCACTACATTGTTATGGAGCTGATCGAGGGGATCACCTTAAAGAATTACATTGAGAGCAAGGGATGCCTGGAGAGCAAGGAAGCCATCGGCATTGCGCTTCAGGTGGGACAGGGAATTGCGGCAGCTCACGAACAGCATATTATCCACAGGGATATTAAGCCGCAGAACATGATCATTTCCAGAGATGGGAAGGTAAAGGTGGCTGATTTTGGTATTGCCAGGGCAGTCTCCTCCCAGACGATGAATGCTACGGCGGTAGGCTCTGTACATTATATTTCTCCGGAGCAGGCCCGGGGAGGGTACTGTGATGAGCGCAGTGATATTTATTCCTTCGGCATCACCATGTACGAAATGGTTACCGGACGGGTTCCTTTTGAGGGAGACAATACCATAGCGGTAGCCTTAGCCCATTTGGAGGAGCCAGTGACCCGGCCAAGCCAGTATGTACCGGATCTGTCACCGGCCCTGGAGCAGATTATTTTAAAATGTACCCAAAAACATCCGGACCGACGCTACCCTTGTGCAGAATCGGTTTTAAGCGATCTCAGGAAAGCGCTGATGGATCCTTACTGCGATATTTTTGCCAGGGAAGAGGATGATGGGATGGGACAGACCCGTCCCATTACCCGGGAGGAGTTAACTGCCATCCAGGAAAGGCGCACCGTTTTTCCTGAGCTGGAGGATCAGGAAGAAGGCCAGGAGGAAGAAGAGAGCCGATCATCAGAGGAAATTCCCTATGTGGAGGAAAAAACTTCCATCCGGAAAAAACCCAGGCCTTCATCCTCTCCACGCAGGAAAAAACAGGGAAATGACGAGGATGTGAGCACACAGTTTGAGCGGATCATCACTCTTCTTGGAATTGTGGCAGCCATTATCGTGGCAGCTGTGGTTCTGTTTGTGTTTTCGCGCCTTACAGGGCTGTTCCGTCAGGGAACCAGCCAGCCGGAGACCTCTGTTGTGGCACAGGTTACTGAGAGCACGGCGGACACAGTAATGGATATTCATTCTGACAGCGGCCTTGCCATGCCGAATGTTTTAGGGCTTCCCCAGGATATGGCCAGGGAGAAACTAAAGGAGAGAGGACTGGTAATGGAGGTCACCGGAAGCCAGTACTCCGATAATTATCCTGAAGGTCAGGTCATGGGCCAGGATATACCGGAGGGAACAGAGGTAAAGAAATGGAGCACGGTAGGCGTCACAGTCAGCAAGGGAAGCGATAAGATCGATGTAAGCCAGCTGGAGCTGACAGGCAAGACGGCCGAGGAGGCGAAAGGGCTGTTGGAGTCAAAAGAGCTTAAAGCCAGCATAAAGGAGGAGAACAGCGACCAGGCAGAAAAGGGAACGGTGATCCGGTTCAGCCCCCAGGAAGCGAAGGTGGGGGATTCGGTCCAGCTCATTATCAGCAAAGGGCCCAAGGTGACAGAGGGACAGGTTCCCAATCTCCAGGGAAAAACCCCTGCTCAGGCGGATGCCATGCTGGCAGAGGCGGGGCTTACCACAGGGCCGTCTGCTTCGGAGGCCAGCGATACAGTGGCTCAGGGCCTGATCATCGGCCAGTCTGAGATGGCAGGAGCCATATTGGCGCCCGGCTCTCCGGTGAGCTATGTGGTAAGCTCTGGGGCAGCAGCTGAAACAGAGGTGGGAACTGTGTCAGAGAAATATTATATCGGTACGATTGACGAATCCTGTTCCCTCAGTAACTATATTGGCCCTGCTTCCCAGACCAGCAGCGTGAGAGTGCTGATCCGTTTAAATCAGACAAACGAGGAGGGGGTTTCTGTTTACACAACTCTTATGAGCCCCAGGCTTGTAGTGGGAGCCCAGACAGTTCCGGTCGTATTCCCCAGGATTAAGGGGATGTACGGCGTTGACAGCGGACTTGTGGAAGTAGTGGATGCGGATAATCTTACAGTGATCAAAGCCTACTCGGTTCCATTTTTCCCGGTAGGATAAAAAGGAAATATATGACAGGAAAGATAATCAAAGGAATTGCAGGATTTTATTACATCGACGACGGGGAGGGGAATGTATACCAGTGCCGTGCCAAAGGCGTTTTCCGGAATCGGAAGGTAAAGCCTCTGGTGGGGGACAATGTAGAGTTTTCCATTCTGGACGAAGAGGAAAAGGAGGGAAATATTGATCAGATCCTTCCAAGAAAAAATGAGCTGATCCGTCCGGCGGCTGCCAATGTGGATCAGGCATTGGTAGTATTTTCCGTTATCCACCCGGAACCAAACCTGAACCTGTTGGACCGGTTTCTGGTGATGATGGAGCTTCAAAACGTGCCGGTGGTGATCTGCTTTAACAAAACGGATCTGGACGGAGATGGGATAGGAGAGCAGTACCGCCGGATCTACGAGGGGGCGGGATATGAGGTTCATTTTGTCAGCACCTATGAGAATCAGGGGCTGGAGGAACTGAGAAAAATCCTCAGAGGAAAAACCTCAGTGCTGGCCGGCCCTTCCGGTGTGGGCAAATCTTCCCTTACAAACTGTATTTATCCCCAAGCCTCGATGGAGACAGGGGACATCAGCCGCAAGATCCAAAGAGGGCGTCACACGACACGACACTCCCAGCTCTTTTATATTGAGCGTGATACTTATATGATGGATACTCCGGGCTTCAGCTCCATGTTTATTGATTCCCTGAAGCCGGAGGAGCTGAAAGATTATTTTCCGGAATTTGCTCCATACGAGGAGGCATGCCGCTTTTTGGGCTGCGTCCATGTGGGGGAGCGGGTCTGCGGAGTAAAATCAGCCCTGGAAGAAGGGAAGATCAGCAAAAGCAGATATGACAACTATATCCTCATGTATGAGGATCTGAAAAATAAGAGGAGGTACTAAGATGAATTATAAGCTGGCGCCGTCGATCCTGGCGGCTGATTTTTCAAGGCTGGGAGAGCAGGTAGGAGAGGTATATCAGGCAGGAGCCCAGTATCTTCACCTGGACGTGATGGATGGGGCCTTTGTCCCCAGTATCTCTTTTGGAATGCCTGTGATCAAAAGCCTTCGCCCCTGCAGTCAGGCCGTTTTTGATGTCCACATGATGGTAGAAGAACCGGGGCGGTATGTGAAGGACATAAAGGACAGCGGGGCAGATCTCATTACCGTACATGTGGAGGCATGTACCCATCTGGATCGGGTGATCGGCCAGATCAAAGAGCTGGGGCTGAAGGCCGGGGCAGCCTTAAATCCGGCTACTCCCATAAGCACCTTGGAATGTATTTTGGATCAGCTGGACATGGTTCTCCTTATGACGGTGAATCCGGGATTTGGGGGACAGAAGTTTATTCCTTATACTCTGGAAAAAGTACGGCAGCTGCGGGGCATTTTGGAAAGCCGCGGATTGGATACGGACATCCAGGTGGACGGAGGGGTCAGCGCAGCGAACGTAAGGCCCCTGATCGAGGCGGGAGCCAATGTGTTTGTGGCTGGTTCCGCTGTCTTTGGAGGAAATCCTGGGGAGCGTACCAAAGAATTTTTAAGGATATTTGGAGAATATAGATAATGAAGCGCTGTCTGATCGTAACCGGCGGAAAACTGGACCTGTCTTTCGCCGGTCCTTTTTTAAAAAATCAGTCGTTTGAGCGGATCATCGCTGTCGATGGAGGCTTAAAGGCAGTAAAAGAGCTGGGATTAGAGCCTGATGTGATCGTAGGGGACTTTGATTCCGTGGATCCCCTTGTTCTGGAGTATTACCGGAGCAGGGAACATATTGTGTGGGATGTGCGTCGGCCGGAAAAGGATGAGACGGATACGGAGCTGGCTTTTTTGAGAGCCCAGGCCATGGGATGCACCGATCTGGTGATCTTGGGGGCTACCGGAGGACGGATCGATCACATGTTAGGCAATATCCATCTTTTGTTCCCCTGTCTGCAGAAAGGGATCCGCGCATCCCTGTTTGACGGACAGAACCGGATCTTCCTGTTGGACGGCTCCTATACCTTCCGCCGCCGGGAGCTTTGGGGAAAGTATATTTCTTTTCTGCCCCTGACAGAGCGGGTGGAAGGGATCACTCTGAGGGGATTTAAGTATCCCCTTACAGAGAGGGATATTGAAATCGGTACAAGCCTTTGCCTCAGCAATGAGCTGAAAGAAGAGGAGGGAACCATTACCTTTCGGGAGGGAGTCCTCATTGCAGTAGAATCCCACGATTAAACAAAAGAAATCTGGGGATAACTGGACTGGCTGAAATCTTTTAAACTGGATATTTAACCCACTCCACTTTGGTGATAGGATAAGTGAAAACAGCTGCCGGGACAAAAAAGGCGGCGGGATAAGGAGTGGATAAATGATGATACGGTCGATTGGCGGCGTGTCCAGAGCCGGACAGGGGGGACAGGAAGATAAGAGAATGTATAAGGTGGCTCTTACCGGGCTTTTTGCTGCCCTGTCTTATGTGGTATTTACTTTTTTGCAGATCAAAATAACCCTTCCGGGAGGAGATGCCACCTCTATCCATCTGGGAAATGCAGTCTGTGTGCTGGGAGCCCTTCTCTTAGGCGGAGGATACGGGGGGCTGGGAGGGGCCATCGGGATGACCATCGGCGACCTTTTTGATCCGGTTTACGTTGTGTATGCCCCCAAAACCTTTTTCTTAAAACTTGGCATTGGTCTCGTTACCGGCTTTGTGGCCCATAGACTGGGAAGGATCCATGAGAGTACAGATCGGAGGCATATTTTCCGTTTTGTCCTTGCAGCGTCGGTCTGCGGGCTCCTTTTTAATGTGATCTTTGATCCCCTTGTTGGCTATTATTACAAGCGGCTGATCCTGGGAAAGCCGGCAGCCGAGGTGGTTCTGGCCTGGAATATCGCTTCCACTTCCATTAACGGAGTGATCTCTGCCATCGCTGCCACAGGGATGTACCTGCCTTTGCGCAGGGCTCTGATCCGGGGAGGGATGTTTGAACGCCTGAAATAGGAGAATACAGTTCTTCTGCCTGGGAGAGCGGCTTCTTGCAAAAAGAAGTGAAAAAGGCTTTTATTTCCTTTCAAAATGTTATATACTCTTAAAAAGGACGTGCCGCCCTGCTTCGATCGAGACAGGATCGGAAAGGAAGGCACAAATAACCCCAGGAGGACTACCATGTTAGATTTAAGATTTGTAAGAGAAAATCCGGATATTGTAAGGCAGAATATCAAGAATAAATTCCAGGACAGCAAGCTGCCGTTAGTGGACGAGGTGATCGATCTCGATGCTCAGGCCAGGACGACCCAGAAGGAGGCGGACGATCTGAGAGCCAGCCGCAATAAGCTGTCAAAGCAGATCGGTATGCTCATGGGTCAGGGGAAGAAGGAGGAAGCTGAGGCGGTGAAGGCTCAGGTAAACGCCAACTCTGCCCGCTTAGCTGAGCTGGAGGAAAAGGAAAGCCAGCTTTCCGAGAGGATCACAAAGATTATGATGACGATTCCCAACATCATTGATCCCAGCGTCCCCATCGGAAAGGATGACAGCGAGAATGTGGAGGTGGAGCGCTTTGGAGAGCCGGCAGTTCCGGACTTTGAGATCCCTTATCACACAGATATTATGGAGCGCTTTAACGGCATTGACCTGGATGCGGCAAGGAGAGTGGCTGGAAATGGTTTCTACTACCTGATGGGTGATGTTGCCCGCCTTCACTCCGCTGTGATCTCCTATGCCAGGGATTTTATGATCGGACGGGGCTTTACCTACTGCGTACCTCCTTTTATGATCCGAAGCAATGTGGTTACGGGTGTTATGAGCTTTGCTGAGATGGATGCCATGATGTATAAGATCGAGGGAGAAGATCTGTATTTGATCGGAACCAGCGAGCATTCCATGATCGGAAAATTTATCGATACCATTACGCCGGAGGCTGAGCTTCCTCTCACCCTTACCAGCTACTCTCCATGTTTCCGCAAGGAGAAGGGAGCTCACGGTATTGAGGAGAGGGGCGTTTACCGTATCCATCAGTTTGAGAAGCAGGAAATGATCGTAGTCTGCAAGCCTGAGGAGAGCCCCATGTGGTATGAAAAGCTGTGGCAGAACACCGTGGATCTGTTCCGCTCCTTAGACATTCCGGTGCGGACCCTGGAGTGCTGCTCCGGCGATCTGGCTGATCTGAAGGTAAAGTCCGTCGATGTGGAGGCATGGTCTCCCCGCCAGAAGAAATATTTTGAAGTGGGAAGCTGCTCCAACTTAGGAGATGCCCAGGCACGCCGTCTGAAGATCCGCGTACAGGGAGAGGATGGAAGCAAATACCTGGCCCATACCCTGAACAATACAGTGGTCGCTCCGCCGCGTATGCTGATCGCATTCCTGGAGAATAACCTGCAGGCAGATGGAAGCGTAAGGATCCCTGAGGTTCTTCGTCCTTACATGGGCGGTATGGAAGTGATGGTTCCTAAAAAATAAACGGGCAGGGAAAGCATGAAACTATATTAAGAGACAAGAGAGGAGAAAGCCGGATGATCCTGTTCAATCATTTTAATTTTAATGTGCTGGATCTGGAAAAAAGCTTGGATTTCTATAAAAAGGCTCTGGATCTGGAGCCGGTGAGAAAGAAGGAGGCAGAGGACGGTTCTTTCCAGCTAGTGTATCTGGGAGATGGGGAAACGGGATTTACCCTGGAGCTGACCTGGCTTAGAGACAGAAAAGAACCCTATAATCTGGGAGAGTGCGAGTTCCATCTGGCATTCCACGTGGATGATTATGAAAAAATCCACAAGCGCCATGAGGAGATGGGCTGCATCTGCTATGAAAATCCTTCTATGGGAATCTATTTTATCACGGATCCAGATGGTTATTGGATCGAGATCGTGCCTGCCCGCAAATAGGGGACGGTTTTGCAGTGACAGCGGAGAAGTGGAGGAGAGGCTTTGAATATGAGTAGTTTAGCGGTATTATTTATGGGAATGTCCATTGTTTTTCTGCTAGTCTTTGTGGTTGTCTGGGCCATTGACGTAGCTGGAAACTGGCTGATCCTGAGAAAAGCGGGGGAGGCCGGCTGGAAGGCACTGATCCCTATTTACAGCACCTATGTCCAGTATAAGCTGTTCTGGAGTATAAAACCATTCTATATCTGGCTGGCAATGGTGATCTTTGTGTATGGGGCCCAGTTTATGGAGCTTCCGGGGATCCTGCTTTCCCTGTGTTCTCTTGGAACCAGTGTGATGTACATTCTTTACTGCATCCGGCTGGCCCGGTCTTTTGGTAAGGGAACTGGATTTACGTTGGGACTGGTATTCCTTCCCTTTATTTTCAATCTGATCCTGGGGCTGGACAGCTCCCGGTATCAGGGGCCTTCTAATTAGGCCTTTATAAGATTAATAAAAAAGCCTCCTTTCATCGCTGGAAGGGGGCTTTTACAGTAGTCAGATTTCCGTTGAATCTCCTGTGAACCAGTGGCTCTGATTGGACATTTGACGGGGTTATTTAATTGTATTCGCTGTACTTCTCATCACAATACTGGCAGCGGTAGGTCTCTGTTTTCTCATCAGCCAGATAGAAAATGTGGGGAAGCTCCTGCTCAATGGAAGTGATGCAGCGAGGATTCTTGCACTGGATCACGTTGGTGATCTTTTTTGGAAGCTTTAAGGTACGCTTCTCGGCAATCCGGTCGTCGCGGATGATATTTACGGTGATATTATGGTCAATGTAGCCTAAGACATCCAGATCAACGGTATCCAATCCGCCTTCGATCTTGATGATGTCCTTGCGGCCCATTTTGTTGCTTCGGGCATTCTTGATAATGGCTACCTGGCACTCTAACTTGTCAAGCCCCAGGTGATAGTAGATGTCAAGGCTCTTTCCAGCCTCAATATGATCCAGGACGATCCCTTCTTTTAATCCGCTGATATTTAACATGGCTTCTGCACCTCCAGTAATGTCATGATTAAGGCCATACGCACGTAAACCCCGTACTGTGCCTGCTTAAAGTATGCGGCTCTCGGGTCGTCGTCTACCTCTACAGAAATTTCGTTTACTCTTGGAAGAGGATGGAGCACATACATGTCTTCCTTGGCCAGTTTCATTTTTTTCTTGTCTAAGATATAGCAGTCCTTTAACCGGATATAGTCTTCCTCGTTAAAGAAACGTTCCTTCTGGACACGGGTCATGTAAAGAATATCCAGATGGCTCAGAGCATCGTCTAAGTTTCCTACTTCCTCAAAAGGAATGTTGTTGGCGAGAAGTACGTCCTCGCGGATATGGTCAGGAATGCGCAGCTCAGGCGGGGAGATTAACACAAACTTAATGTTGGGGTAACGTACCATGGCGTTGATCAGGGAGTGTACCGTGCGTCCGAATTTTAAGTCTCCGCACAGGCCGATGGTAAGATTGTCCAGACGGCCCTTCATGGAACGGATGGTCATCAGATCGGTGAGAGTCTGGGTAGGATGCTGGTGGCCGCCGTCGCCTGCGTTGATCACAGGGATCTCAGCCTTCTGGGCAGCTACAAAGGCAGCGCCTTCCTTAGGGTGTCTCATGGCGCAGATGTCTGCGTAACAGGAGATCATGCGGATGGTGTCAGCTACACTTTCTCCCTTTGCTGCGGAACTGGAGTTTGCGGATGAAAAGCCTAATATATTTCCGCCCAGGTTCAGCATAGCTGCCTCAAAGCTTAAACGGGTGCGGGTGCTGGGCTCATAGAAAAGGGTTGCCAGCTTCTTGCCATCGCACACATGGGCATACTTTGGAAGATTCTGCTCAATGTCCCTTGCCAGGGCCAGAAGCTCATCGATCTCTGCCACAGAGAAGTCTAAGGGATTCAGTAAATGTCTCATGGGATTCTCCTTTGCATGTATGATATTGTGTAACAGTTCCAAGTGTTACATTTGAATTTGGGAAATAGTTCACACACTACCAGTGCGCAGGGGCCGAAACAGCCAGACCGGGCACTGATTTGTGCCTCGTCATATTCTTACATAGAATGAGATATAAGTCAAGAGTTAAGTTACCAGATTTCCAATTTTTTTGTAATCCTTCAGCTATGGGAAGATTCAGACAGGAAAATCCATGGAATGGCCGCCGAAGGAAAAGGAAATTGGTAAAGAATATGTAAGGAACCTTAAATAAAAACAAAGATACAAAGTAAGATTTCTGTGTTATACTGGATAAAATCGGAGGAATATCCAAAAAAATGGAAGTCCGGGCGGGGGCAAAGGCAAAAGGTCTTTGACAGGGCGGAAAACATGAGAAAGGAGCCTGGTTTTGGCAGAGCAGCAGACAGAAAAAGAGAAGGAAAAACAGGGGGCACAGGATCCGGGAGAACGTCCTGCTGTGATACAGGTCCGCGGTCTCTACAAGATCTACCGTGTAGGGGATATTAAGGTGCGGGCCCTGGACGGAGTGGATTTTCATGTGTACCGGGGGGAATTTGTGGCCATTGTAGGAGCCTCCGGCTCCGGCAAATCCACCCTTTTAAATATGCTGGCAGGATTGGAGCGGCCTACCAAAGGCGAGATCATTATTGGGAAGGTACATATGGAAAAGCTGGATCAGCGCCAGCTGGTAAGCTTCCGCCGGGAGCATGTGGGCTTTATTTTCCAGTCTTATAACCTGTTAAACACAATGAATGCCCTGGAAAATGTAGCCCTTCCCCTGTCCTTTCGCGGGATGCCGAAAAAAAAGCGGTTGAAGCTGGCAGCCCAGTATATGGATCTGGTGGGCGTAGGAGGACAGGCAAAGCATATGCCGAACCAGATGTCAGGAGGACAGCAGCAGAGAGTGGGGATTGCCAGGGCATTGGTGGTGAATCCTCAGATCATCTTTGCGGATGAACCAACAGGAAATCTGGACTCTAAAACCACCATGGAGGTTTTGCGGCTGATGCAGCGGATTGTCAGGGAACAGAACCAGACCTTGGTAATGGTCACTCACGACGATCATCTGGCTTCCTATGCAGACCGCAGGATCCGCATTATGGACGGGAAGATCGTGGGGATCGAGACTGGCGGACGACGGGCGGAGGAGATTTCCGATACAGAGGACCGCTCTAAAAAAGGAGAGAATGGAGTATGAAAGCAGGAAAATGGGCCAAAGGCCTTAGTATATTTGTGATGGCGGCTGTCCTGGGGGGGATGTGTCCCGTCGGGGCCGCTGCCAGTGATTTTAAATTGGGCTACAATACGAATGCAAGTGACAATGATTATGTATTTACCACCAAATCCCCCAAGGGAAATGTGGGAAAATCCATGTCTATTTCCTTTCGCATCCGCGCTACGGACGAGGACATGGAGAATCTGAAGGTCAGCCTTTTAGAGACCAATGAATTTCAGCAGATCGAGGAGCGGGGGAACGGTGATTACACCGTCGATTATTACCCCTTTGAGATCATGGAGACTACCTTCGTGGCCAAAAGCGTGGGGACTATTAAAGCCGGGAATGTGAAAAGTGTTTCTCTTTCTGCCAGGGTTCGCAGGGACGCCCTCCAGGGATATTACAGTATCCCGGTGCAGCTGGAATGGGACGGCGGATCCGATACCGATTATGTGAATGTCTGGATCTCCACCTCCCCGTCTTCAGGGGCGGACGAGGAGGAGGACAAAAAAGAGGGAAATTACTTTGTGATCGGCGAGAATCAGTCTACTCCCAGAGGGATTTATCCCAATGTAATGGATTTTGGCGTGAATTTCCGCAACCGGAGGGAGACGACGGCCCAGGATGTGACCATCAGCATGGGCTTGTCCGAGGATGACACCAAGTTTCCTTTTGAGATCAACGATGGAAATTATGACCGGACCTTTGAGCGGGTCCAGCCCGGTGAGACTGTGACCGCTGCATACAGCATGGCCATACGGGAGGAGTCCTACACCGGATATTATCCCATCAAATATACCATTACCTTCCGTCTGAGTTCCGAGGGGGATCTCCACACAGAGGAGGGGACGCTGTTCGTTCATATTGTGTCCAAGGACAGGGAGGATGACCTGGGAGATTTCAACGCCAATGACAGAACCAGAGCCAGGATCATTGTGGACAGTTATTACACGATCCCGGAACAGATTTATGCGGGAGATGAGTTTGAGCTGGTCATGAATATGAAAAATGCCTCCACCTCCGTTCCTGCCAGCAACATCCTGTTCAATCTGGAATCGGAGAAGGTGTCAGATAGCGCTGTGTTCACGACCCAGTCGGGAACCTCCTCTCTGGTGGTGGACAATATGGCTCCCGGCCAGACGACGGAGGTAAGGGCTAAATTTACAGCGAAGGCCGGTGTGGATCAGCGCTCCTATGCCATTACAGTAAAGGAAAAATACGACAGCCCGGAGTTTAAAAATGCAGAGGAGAGTATTGTGGTGGACATTCCGGTGAAGCAGTACGCCCGCCTCAGCACCAGCACCATTGATGTTATGCCAGATTCCATGTCCGTGGGAGCGGAATCTAATGTTATGTTTGGCATCAACAATACGGGAAAAGTCATCCTTTATAATGTAACCGTTACCTTTGAAGCGGATTCCATCAAAAAAACAGATGCTTATGTGGGAAACATCAAGCCGGGAGAAACGGGAAATGTAGATACCATGCTTACAGGCGTAGCTCCCACCCAGGACGAGGGGATCGTACGGATCCGCATTGACTATGAGGATGAGAACGGCGCTCCGGCGGAGCCGGTGGAGAAGGAGTTAACCCTGTTGGTCACTGAGGAACAGGAAATGGACTGGGGCATGGAGATGGATGCGGATGCAGCTTCCATAGAGCCGGAGGAACCCTCTTTCTGGCAAAAGAATAAGAAGATCGTCATAGGAGCCGCAGTCATAATAGCTGTGGGGGCAGCCGCAGTTATCCCAGCGATCTGGAAGAAGCGAAGAGCTGCAAAGAGAGAGGAAGAGGACGATGAGATTTCCTGATCTGGTGATCATGAGCGTAAATAATCTGAGGCGGAGAAAGCTTCGGACTGTCCTGACGGTTCTGGGCGTTATCATAGGAACCGCCTCAATTGTAGTCATGGTTTCCCTGGGGATCGGCTTGGACCGCATGTTTATGGAGCAGATCGCCTCTCTGGGAAGCCTGACTACGATTGAAGTGTATTCCGGCTCCTCTTACGGAGGCGGTATGGCGATGGCCATTGGCGGATCGGGAAGTTCTAAATCATCAGAGCCCGCTTATATTACGGATGAGGTGGTGGAACAGATCCGAAGGCTGCCTCATGTGACAGACGTGTCCCCTATGCTGGAGATTAATGTAGTTATGCGCCAGGGAGCTTACGAGGCCCAGTATCTGAGCATCGTGGGGGTCAGCCAATCCTTCCTGTCCCAGATCCCTTTGGGGGAGGGACAGATCCCTGCTTCTGGGGAGATGGGGTTGGTTATGGGAAATATGGTTCAGCAGAATTTTTATAATTCCAAGACAGGCCGGGGGTATTGGGATACAGGAGAGATGCCGGCTGTGGATTTTATGGGAAAGCCATTATTTGTGATCTTTGACATGGACGCTTATTTCCAGTCCAAAAGCGGTTCCTCCGGTTCCGGTGAGGAGGGACAGCCGGCAGTAAAGCCGCCGAAAAAGTATATGTTAAATGCCACAGGCCTGGTAGAGGGCGGGGCAGAGGACTGGAATAGCTATTCTTATTCCGTCTATACGGATATTGACGGATTAAAGTCCCAGCTGCGCCAGGTATTCAAAAAGGGAGTGATCCCCGGCCAGCCCACCAATAAAAAAGGGAAACCGCTGGGATACCTGACCTATAGCCGGGCCCAGGTTTTCGTAGATGATATGGAGCATGTGCCGGGGGTTCAGAAGCAGATTGCCAATATGGGGTTTCAGGCCAGCAGCCAGGCAGAGTGGATGGAGAGCACCAAGCAGCAGTCCAGTATGATCCAGGCTGTTTTGGGTGGGATTGGAGCCGTTTCTCTGTTTGTAGCTGCCATCGGCATCG
>CABQJX010000018.1 GCA_902464595.1 uncultured Lachnoclostridium sp.
CGCTGCCGCTCGGATCAAATGGGCGCGGTATAATATACGCCTCTGGCGATATTATGTCATAGCTTCGCTATGGCCCCTCCGGGGGATGCGCACCATTTGAAACGGAGATTTCCTCGCTGCCGCTCGGATCAAATGGGCGCGGTATAATATACGCCTCTGGCGATATTATACCATAAAAACAGATATTTACCATATGAAACTTGGGGTGGGCTGTTCCGGAAAAGGTTATGAAAAGTGACCGTTTACGCCAGCTTCAAATAGCGAGTGTTGGAGGTGTAAGAATAGGATTCGGGAGTGAGCGGCCTCTTTTGAGGAACAAAACGCTCCATAGGCCCGTAAATGGTACATTTTATTGGTTTGCCAGTGAAAAGCAGCGGCGAAAACGGGAAAACACGGGAAAACAGGGGTATAAAAATCTTGCATAATAACGGGAAGAAACGTATAATAAGGGGTAAGAATCTTCGCAAGGAGGGGTACTATGGCAGATAGACGTACCAATCAACACAGAGATTCAGAACGGCAGGATCCGGTTCGGGAAAAACCGCACCGTTTTATTAACGAAACGATCATCCGTCAGCCGATGAGCAGGCGGCAGATCGCAAGAAGGATACTGTTGACGGTTTTTTGCGCTGTGCTGTTCGGTGTTCTTTCGGCTGTATGTTTCGTGGTCAGCAAGCCAGTGGCAGAGAGGCTGATGGGACAGGAAGAAACGGAGACAGCCAGCCAGATCACCATTCCCAAGGACGAGCCTGAAACCACAGTTTCTGAGGTGCAGCCTGAGACAACCGAGTCTTCTGTTCCGGCAGATATTGATCAAATTGTTCGGGAAGAAATAGGAAAATACAGATATTCTGTTGAAGATCTCAATAAATTATACAGCAATCTGAGGGCGATCGCCAACAATGCAGATGACAGTTTGGTAGTGGTCCACTCAATACAGCACGAGAGGGATTGGTTTGACAATCCGATTGAGACTTCAGGGCAGTTTTCAGGGGTAGTGATTGCCAAGACAGATACGGAAATCCTAATTCTGACGCCGGGAGAAGCAGTGAAAGCAGCGGACTCTATCGAGGTGGCCTTTCCTGACGGGATCATGGCGGATGCAGCCATCAGACAGAGCGATACGATCATGGGATTGGCAGTGATTCGGGTAGATATTTCCCAGATTGACGAGGAGACAGCTAAAAAGATAAAGGCCATTCAGCTGGGTAATTCTTACAGTATAAAGCAGGGGGATCTGGTGGTGGCTGTGGGAGCTCCCGCAGGCATTGTCCATTCCAGCGATTATGGAACGATCTCTTATGTGGCACGCAATGTCCATACCATGGACAGCAGCTCCCGCATCTTCTATACAAATGCCAGAGGGGATGCCCAGGCCGGAACCTTTCTTTTGAACACGGCTGGGGAGATGATCGGCTGGGTTACAGAAGCCTATGACAATGAAAAGGAAAACCCCATGACAGCAGCGGTGGCGATTTCGGACTATAAAGGAATGCTGGAGAAAATGAGCAATGGGATTCCCATCCCATATTTGGGTATCCGCGGACAGGAGGTCAATCAGGAGATGGCAGCCAGCGGTATTCCTCTGGGAGTTTATATCATTTCCGTGGAAGGGGAGAGTCCTGTTTATGAGTCGGGGATCCAGCCGGGAGACATTTTAATCCGGTTAAATGGGGAAACAGTTGCAAATATGGGGGATTTCCAGGCTCAGTTAGAAAAGCTTTGTGCTGAGGATAAAGTTGCCATAGGAATCCTTCGTAGCGGCAATGATGGATACAAAGAAATTGAGTTTACAGTGACGGTAGGAGCCAGGTAGCAGCAGCGCCTGGCTGCCCTGCTGTTATGGCTGGAGTATTATAAAAAGCGGAAGCCAGGGCAATTAAAAGAAAAATCCATAGAAAAAGAGGAGAATTAGGAAATGAAATATATTGAAAGCTTTCGGGAAGGTATGCATGTTTCAGACGTATATTTATGTAAAAACAAGCAGATCGCTTTGACACGAAACGGAAAAGAGTATGGAAATCTGGTGCTTCAGGATAAGACAGGAACGATCGATTCCAAGATATGGGATCTCGCTTCTCCAGGAGTAGAGGATTTTGACGCCATGGACTATGTCCATGTGGAAGCAGATGTAACTTTGTTCCAAAACTCCTTCCAGCTGAACGTGCGCCGGATCCGCAGGGCAGAGGAAGGGCAGTATATAGAAGCGGATTATCTTCCGGTATCCAAAAAGGATATTAAAAAAATGTATGAGGAGCTGTGCGGCTACATAAGAAGCATTAAAAATCCATTTCTTCAGCAGCTGCTAGGAAGCTTTTTCCTGGAGGATGCCGCTTTCGCCAAAGCATTCCAGTTTCATTCCGCAGCCAAAACCGTTCATCACGGATTTGTAGGCGGGCTTTTGGAGCATACTCTGAGTGTTGTCAAGCTCTGTGATTACTATGCAGGATATTATCCTATGCTCAACCGGGATCTGCTTCTGGCTGCTGCTATGTTCCATGATATTGGAAAGACAAAAGAGCTTTCCTGTTTCCCCGAAAATGATTATACAGACGACGGACAGCTTTTGGGACATATTATCATTGGAACAGAAATGGTGGGAGAGAGGATCCGCACCATCGCCGGATTTCCGGAAAAGCTGTCGGCTGAATTGAAGCACTGCATTTTGGCTCATCACGGCGAATTGGAGTACGGTTCACCTAAGAAGCCGGCTCTTCTTGAGGCACTGGCACTGAATTTTGCAGACAATACGGACGCTAAGATGGAGACAATGATCGAAGCGCTGCAAAGCGGAGGGGACAATAAGGGATGGCTGGGATATAACCGGCTTTTGGAGTCCAATATCCGAAGGACTGGGGAGTAGATAACATGGAGAAAAACCAGGAATTTATCGTAACCATAGAAGATATGAGTGAAGATGGAGCAGGGATCGGGAAGCTGGACGGTTATATCTGGTTTATAAAGGATGCAGTTATTGGAGATGTGGTTCGGGCAAAGGCTATGAAGATGAAAAAATCCTATGGATTTGCCCGTCTTATGGAGGTGATCGAGCCCTCAAAGGATCGGGTGGAACCCCGCTGCCCTGTGGCGAGACAGTGCGGAGGCTGCCAGCTCCAGGCCATGGATTATGAGGCCCAACTGCAGTTTAAGGAGCGCAAGGTTCTCAATCATTTGATGCGGATCGGAGGATTTTCCAGGGAGGAGATCCCCATGCTTCCGATTATGGGGATGAAGGATCCATGGAGATACCGCAATAAGGCTCAGTTCCCTTTTGGAAAGGATAAAGAAGGAGCCATCATAGCGGGATTCTATGCAGGCCGGACTCATTCCATTATTCAGGCAGAGGACTGCTTTTTAGGGGTGGAGGAAAATCCGCAGATTCTAAAGGCAATCCGGGAATTTATGGTTCAGGAGGGAATCGAGCCTTACGATGAAACAAGCCATACAGGATTGATCCGCCATGTCCTGATCCGCAAAGGATTTGAGACCGGGGAATTGATGGTGTGTTTGGTGATCAATGGAAAATCTCTGCCCGGTGCAGGGAAGCTGGTGGAGCGTTTGCTGGGGTTAGATGTTGGCACAGGAGCTAAAATGACCAGTATTTCCTACAGCATCAACCAGGAAAAGACTAACGTGATCATGGGAAAAGAGATTGTAGATCTCTACGGCCCAGGATATATTACGGATTTTATTGGAGATGTAAAATATCAAATTTCTCCCTTATCCTTCTACCAGGTTAATCCGATCCAGACCAAAGTGCTTTACGGTACAGCTTTGGAATATGCAGGGCTTACAGGTGATGAGGTTGTATGGGATCTGTACTGTGGTATTGGAACGATCTCCCTGTTTTTAGCCCAGAAGGCAAAGCAGGTGTACGGTGTGGAGATTGTGCCTCAGGCCATCGAAGATGCCCGGCGCAATGCCAAGCTTAACAATATGGATAATGTCCGTTTTTTTGTGGGAAAGGCGGAGGAAGTCCTTCCGGAACAGTTCGAGAGGGAGAAGATCCACGCAGATGTTATCGTGGTAGACCCGCCTCGAAAAGGCTGTGACCGGATCTGTCTGGATACGATCTTAAAAATGCAGCCGGATCGGGTCGTGTATATCAGCTGCGATTCGTCTACCCTGGCCCGGGATCTGCGGTATCTGGCAGATGGAGGATATGTGATGGACAAGGTGCGGGCCTGCGATATGTTTGCAGGAACCTGCCACTGCGAGTGCGTGGTGAAGTTGGAGAGAAAAAAGAGTTAATAAAGTGATATTAAAATATTATAACTGGGAGAGATGAGAATGAAAAAGAGATTTGTAAGCATGTTAGCTGTATGTATGTTATGCACATGGATGCCTCAGACGGTTATGGACACGCCAAACCTGATCGTGGCTGAGGCCCATAGCGGAAGAACTGATGGACACGGCGGACATCGTGACAATAAAAATAAGAGCGGATTGGGAAGCTATCACTATCATTGCGGCGGCTATCCGGCTCATTTACATACAAATGGTGTTTGCCCTTATGACAGCGGCTATACTGCAGCTCCTGCTGCCAAGACAGCAGAAAATGCGGTAGGTCAGGAGCCGGAAAAGCCAGCGATTCCAGAGCATATACACAGGATTTTTGATGCAAGATACTATGCAGATCATAACAGCGATCTGTATGAGATGTTTGGCTATGATGAAGAACGCCTTTTGAACCATTTCCTGCAATCGGGAATGAAGGAGGGGCGGGTGGCTTGTGAGGCCTTTGACGTCTGTGTGTATAAAGAGAAAAATGCAGATCTGGCAGATATATATGGAGATGATCTGGCTTCTTATTACGAACATTATATGAATTGCGGCTATTCAGAAAACCGCACCTGCCATTAAAAAATCTTATTTGAATATTTTTATAAAATTTAGAAAGCCTATGCTGCAGCCAGTCCATGAGGACAGCAGCATAGGCTTTTTTGTATAGCGTTTTTGCAGCTATGGGTGACGCTTGCAGCAGCTTCAGATGAAAGAAGGGCTGAATTAAGAGCCAGCTTGAAGGAAAAAAGGCAGTTTAGGCTTTTGGAGGAGCATAGGTTCTATAAGCAGAGATGATTTTGACGCATATTTTAAGGCCCGTCTCATATATTGGTAACAATCCCGGAAACAGGATATAGGAAGATATAAAACGTTTGCAGGCTGAGGGAGGGATGGTATGGTGGCGAGGGAGGAGATATTAAAACTATTTCCAAGGGATCTGAGAATGGTTCTGAGCCGGGCGGAGATTGATTTTGATCAGGTCGAAGAAATCCGTTTGAGGGCGGAAAAACCTTTATTTCTTCTGGCAAAGGGAAAGGAATATGTTTTGGCCCAAGATGGGAGTTTAGCGGAAGCCGGAGGCCTGTCAGAGATCGAAACTATCAGGCCCACCCCGGAACAGCTCAGAGAGTCCCTGGAATATATATGCAACTATTCTGTCTATGCAGCAGAGGAGGAGCTTCGCCAGGGCTTTTTAACGGTGGAGGGCGGTCACAGGGTGGGCGTGGCTGGAAGGGCGGTGGCCAATGGAGAGGAGCTCCGTGTACTGAAATTCATCTCATTTTTCAACATACGGATCGCCCATGAAATATTGGGATGTGCGGACTCCGTAATGCCTTATCTTTATTCAGAGGAGGGCGGGTTTTTAAACACATTGATCGTGTCTCCTCCTGGATGCGGCAAGACGACCCTTTTGCGGGATCTGATCCGTCAGGTGTCTGACGGTTTCTGCCAGAGGGGAAAGAGGTATCCGGGAAGAACGGTAGGAGTGGTAGACGAGCGTTCAGAATTAGGCGCTTGTTACCAGGGCGTGCCCCAGAATGATTTGGGGATGCGTACCGATGTACTGGACTGTTGTCCTAAAAGCAGGGGAATGATGATGCTTGTGCGCTCTATGTCTCCAAAAGTCATCGCAGTGGACGAGATCGGAGGAAGGGAGGATGTGGAGGCTATCTCCTATGCCTGGAATTGCGGCTGTTCTTTGGCTGCTACCGTTCATGGCAGTTCCCTGGAGGATATACAAGAGAAGCCGTGGGTAGGGGATCTGATCTGCCAAAAGGTGTTCAAACGGTTGATTTTTTTAGACCGCAGAGGGAAGGCAGGACACATACGACAGATACGGGATCAGGAGGGGCGGAGCCTTTATGGGAGAGGTGAGGAACGATAGTGGACGTGTTTAAGACAGCCGGAGCCTTGCTGATCCTATTTTCTGCTTCCGGCTTTGGGATTTGGTGCGCTTCCCAGAGAAGGGGACGGCTGGCTATGCTGGAAGGGCTCAGACAGATGGTTTATTTTCTTAAAGGCGAGATTGTTTACCATCATGCTGCCTTGGAGGAAGCATTTCAGAGAGTGGGAAACAGGAACGGCGGCCCAATGGGAGATCTGTTTGAAAATACGGCAAAAGCAATCCGCAGGCAGAAGGGGGAGCCTTTTTGTCAGATATGGAAACAGGAAGTAGAAAAATTTGGAGAAAATAGAAGGGGCCTTCCAATAAAGAAGGAGGATCTGAACCATTTAAACTGCCTGGGAAACCATTTGGGCTATCTGGATGTGGACATGCAGGAAAAAACCTTGTCTCTTTATTTGGAACAGCTGGATTTGACCATCGAATACCTGAGGCAGAGCGAGAGGGAAGCCTGCCGCCTCTCCACAGTTTTAGGGATCATGGGGGGAATGTTTCTGGTCATAGCAATGTATTAGCAAGGAGGAGCCAATGGGGATCAATTTAATATTCCGCATAGCGGCAGTGGGAATCCTGGTGTCAGTGATCTGTCAGGTGTTAAAGCACAGCGGCCGGGATGAACAGGCCTTTTTGACCAGCCTGGCCGGGCTTATCCTGGTGCTGTTTTGGACCATACCCTATATATACGATCTGTTTGAGACTATGAAAAAATTGTTTGCATTATAGGGGTTTGAAGGTTGGAGGGAGGAAAGAAAATTGACCATTATTGTAATAGCGGCAGCGGGGATCACTTCTGTTTTGCTGGCTCTGCAGTTAAAGGGCCTGAAAGGGGAATATGCCTCCTATTTAGTTATGGTTGCCGGGGTTTTTATCTTTTTTTACGGCGTGGGGAAATTAGAAAATATATTAGAAGCCCTGAAAAAGGTTCAGTCCTATATCCGTGCAGACCCGGTTTATCTCACAACCCTGTTAAAGATGGCGGGGATTACATATGTATCAGAATTTGCTTCTGGTATCTGCCGGGACGCCGGGTATGGTTCCCTGGGAAATCAAATTGAGATTTTCGGGAAATTATCGATTCTGGGGATCAGTATGCCAATTCTTCTGGCTCTGTTTCAGACTTTGGAGACATTTCTGGCATGAGGGGGGAGGAAGGAAGCAGAAAAATCAAGGGATGGATGACAGTCCTTCTTTTAACCGCGGCTGTCTGGGGAGGAATGCTGGGGAGCTTTTGGACTGGGAATTTGACTGTGTATGGATTTTCATTTTCCGGGGAGTTGTTTTCTGATGCGATGGACACAGATCCGGAATGGGCTTTTGACCATAATTCCCAGATCAGTGCAGCTGCCCCGGAAGACAGTCTGGATAAGGCCATGGAGCAGCTGGGGATATTTGGAGAAATGGAGGAGCTTCAGCGTTTTCTGGACAGGGTGTTGGGAGACATAAAAGACAGCGGGGAGAGGATTTCCTTTTGGGGAATTATGAAAGAGTTCATCAGGGGAGATCTGGCCGGGGCTCTCAGCCAGGCCGGACAGGCGTTGTATGGGATTTTATTTTCAGAGGTAAAGACAGGCAGCCGTATGCTGTATCAAACAGTGGCATTGGGGCTGGCTGGGGCGATCTTTGCAAATCTCTCTTCTGTATTTAAAGGGGGACAAGTTTCGGATACGGGATTTTTTGTCACCTACCTTCTCATGTTTACCTGCCTGGCCGCCAGTTTTTCCTCAAGCCTCAGGATAGCTTCTGAGGCATTGGGGCAGATCCTGGAATTTATGCGTCTTCTTATGCCTGCCTATTATATGGCGGTGGCTTTTTCGGGGGGAAGCATGAGCGCTCTGGCTCTTCACGAATGTATGCTTGGAGCAGTGACAGGGGTTCAGTGGCTGTGCCATAGCTTCCTTCTCCCTTTAACCAGAGTTTATGTGATGACTGTATTGGGAAGCTTGGCGGTGAAGGAGGATCCCCTGTCACGTCTGTCAGGGCTCATTGAGCAGGCAGTTACATGGTCTTTTAAAACGCTTATAGGGGTAGTGGTGGGATTTCACATGATCCAGGGGCTGGTTCTGCCTTACGCTGATGGAGCTGGATCGGCAGGATTCAAACGCCTTTTGGAGCTGATCCCTGGACTGGGGCAGGGAGCTGGGGCGGTGGCCCAGATGGTGTTGGGGTCAGGCGTTTTGATCAAAAATACAATGGGGGCTGCTGCTGTGGTGGTTTTGGCCCTGATTACAGCAGCCCCTTTGTTAAAGCTGGCTGTGCTTATGGTTTTTTATCAGCTGGCAGCTGCTGTTATGGAGCCAGTATGTGCAAAACAGGCAGTGAAGGCAGTTGAGGGAGCAGCAAAGGGCCATCGTCTGCTGATCCGGCTGGTACTAGGCTCCATGTTTCTGTTTATAGTGTGTATTGCCATTACATGCAGCTTTACGAATGTCAATTATTTTGCTTCCTGACTGCTTTCTGGCAGAGAGGTGGGAGAGAACGTATGGAGGCAGTTTATGATTGGATCAGAGGAATCCTTTATTATATGATTTTTTTGTCAGTGACAGAGCGGCTTCTGGCAGATTCACATTATGCAAAGCATATGCGGTTTTTTGCAGGAATGGTTTTGATCCTTTTAGTGACGGATCCTGTCGCCGGAGGGCTTGGATTAAGCAGCCGGATCTGCACATTATTTCAGTCTATTTCCCTGGAGGAAGATGCCCGGGATCTAAAAAAAGAATTGCTGGGAATGGAGAGAAGGCGCACAGAGCAGATTTTTTCCCAATATGAGAGCCAGGCCGCAGAGAAGGTTGAGAAAATGGCCCTGGATCAGGGTGCTTTTTGTGAGTCTGTAAGGATAACGCTGGAACGGGATCCGATGAAGGAGGACTTTGGGCAGATAAAGGAGATTTCGCTGATCTTGAAGGCAGAGGAGGACGGACAGAAAAAAGAACAGAAAAAGGAACAAAGGAAGGAACAGGGACAGATCGAGCCGGGGGGACAGGCAGAAGCTGTCCATGTAGAAACGGGGAGAGTGGAGCGTGTTTCAGTCGATCTAAGGGAAGCACAGGCCATTCATATACAGGAAACAGGAGAGGAGAAAAACGTTTGGGGAGATCTCAGGGGAAAGGTGGCAGATTATTATGGATTGGAAGAAAATAAAGTCAAAATTCAGTGGAACTATGACTAGAGAAAAATGGCTTTTGCTTCTGGCAGCAGGGATCCTATTGATGATCCTGTCCCTTCCTCCGGCAGCAGGAACGGATAAGGAAAAAAAGAGGGAAAATCAGTACTGGAGCCTGGGACAGGAGGAGGGAAAGGAGAACAGAAATGAGGGAAAAGAAGGAGAGGAATATCTTCAGAATGAAAGCCCGGGAGGCGTCCCCTTATGGGAAAAAGTCAGCGGAATGGAAAATAGCAGGATAATGGAAAATAGCAGCACTGCGGAACATAGCGGGGAAGGGGATTCTGTATGGCAGACTGGGGCTAGCCCCCAGAAGGATCATTCCTATGAAAAAGGTCTAGAAGAAAGGATAGAATATATTTTAAGATCCGTGGAAGGTGTGGGAAAGGTGGATGTGATGGTCGTATTAAAATCCTCCAGCGAAAAGATCCTTCACACAGACCGGCAGGAGAATATAAGCAGTACGAAGGAGACTGATTCTTCCGGAGGAAGCAGACAGATCGAAAGCAGCCAGACCGGGGAAAATATAGTCCTTTCCGGTGGGAGCGGACAGGAACCTATTGTGGAGAAGGAGCTGAGTCCGGAAATATCAGGCATTGTCATCAGCGCTCAGGGAGGAGGGGATCCCATTGTAAAAAATGAAATTTCCCAGGCTATGGAAGCATTATTCGGCCTTCCTGTTCATAAGATAAAAGTATTAAAGAGGGTGGAATAAATAAAGGAGCGCGGATATGAAGATCAGGAATATGAAACAGGTAAAAGATCACATGAAGGATGTCACGATGAAGCGACTGTTCCGAAGGAACCAGATCATCATTACGACGCTGGCGATCATGATCGCAGCGGCTGGATACCTGAATTATGCTGGGAATCAGGAGCTGGATGGAGGAAACCGGGTTTATGAGGCCGGAGCCATGGATATTTCCGACGAGGATATTCTGGCAGAGAATCAGGCGGCTTCCCTGGGAGGAGAGATGGGGCTGCAGGAGATTCCAAGCCTGGATCAGGATCTGGCTGATCTGGATTCAAAAGAGCATGAACTGGCAGCAGGAAACGGGGCTCAGGAAACCAGTCAGATAGCGGACGGGGGAACGTATGTAGAGGAAGCTACCAAGGGATCGGGAGAGCAGCTAGCCCAGGCCGGAGAAGGAGCAGAAAGCGGAGCAGGAGAACCATTAGCTCAGGCTGGAGAGGGTTCAGAAAGCAGTGAGGAAGAAACAGGTACATCTCAGGCAGGTTTAGAAAATCCTGGGGAGGCAGTGCTTACCAGCGGAATGAATGTGGCGGATTACATAGCCAATGTACAGTTAAGCCGGGAACAGGTTCGGGCCAGGAATAAGGAGACATTGATGGGGCTGATCAATAGTACCGCGATTGACGAGGCTGCAAAACAGCAGGCGATCCAGGATATGATCGATCTGACGGAAATATCGGAGAAAGAGAATGCGGCAGAGACGCTTCTTATGGCAAAAGGCTTTTCGGATCCGGTTGTGAGCATCGCTAAGGATAAGGTAGATGTGGTTATTAATGCCCCGTCTATTACAGATCCCCAGCGGGCCCAGATTGAGGATATTGTAAAGCGAAAGGCCGAGGTAGGGGCAGATCAGATCATTATTACCCTGCTGAATATGGAGGAATAAAGGAGTATCTGAGAAAAAACGGTCTGTAAAATAATGAAATTGGCCTGTAAAATAATGGAATTTTTTGGCCGTGCTGGGGTAAACCAGGAGATGTAAAAGAAATCCCAAAGAAACTTTGTCCTATACATATCCCTTTGGATTTGGTATAATACTAAGTATTCAAGTCATGACAGGAGGTAAGGGCGATGTCTGAGGAAAACCGCAGTACACATAAATTATATGAGAAGGAAAAGATCGGCGAGGTTCAGATTGCAGACGAGGTAGTAGCGATCATCGCCGGATTGGCCGCAACTGAGGTGGAGGGAGTGGACTCCATGGCCGGCAATATCACCAACGAATTGGTGGGAAGGCTTGGAATGAAGAACCTGGGAAAGGGCGTTAAGGTAGAGGTGACGGAAGAACATGTGTCCGTGGATCTGTCCTTAAATATCCGGTATGGGTACAATATCCCGGCGGTCAGCGAGCAGGTTCAGGAGAAGGTCAGCACCGCCATTGAGAATATGACAGGACTTACGGTACTAGATGTAAATGTAAAAATCGCTGGAGTAAATATGGAATAAAGCTGATCCAGGAGGCAGACACTCTCTGGGGGCGGAAAACAGGCCGCTCCAGGGAGTGTTTTATACATTTTTTATTGTTTTTATACACTGGGTTTGTTATAATGAGTAAAGCGTATGGAAGCCGTCTGTTTGGGAACGGCAGACAACAAGAGGAAAGGAAAAGAAGCTGCAGCAAATGATTCCTGTGTACAGGGAAATTCAGAGTTTTTTAATTTTGCAGCAGCCTTAGGTAAACAAGTATGACGAGGAGAGAATTGCGGGAGCACTGTTTTAAAATGCTGTTCTCAGCGGACTTCTATCCCACCAGGGAGGAAGCGATTGCACGTCTGGAACAGTATTTTCAGTCACCGGAAGAAGACGATACCGATGCAGAAGGCGTCCAGCAGATCCTTCACCGGGTTGATTTTAGCGAGAAATCCAGAAGGGAACTGGAGCAGAGGACAACAGCTATCATAGAGAAGATCCCGGAGATCGATGAAAAACTGGATCAGGTGGCAGCAGGCTGGAAGACAAAGCGTATGGGAAAGGTGGAGCTTACTATTTTGCGGCTGGCCGTATATGAGATGGAATATGATGATTCCATTCCTGATAAAGTATCGGTCAATGAGGCGGTCGAGCTGGCAAAGAAGTTTGGAGGAAGTGATTCCCCTTCTTTTGTGAACGGAGTTTTGGCAAAATGTATGGCAGGAGCAAAAGGCGTTTCAAAGGCTCCAAAGGAAACCAGGGCCTCAGAATATGAGGGCGGACAGCCAGCTGAGGAAGGGAAGGATCCGGCAGACAAGCTGTCTGAGGAGGCAAAAGAGCCGACGGACAAGCTGGCTGAGGAGGCAAAAGAGCCGACGGACAAGCTGGCTGAGGAAACAAAAGAGCCGACGGACAAGCTGGCTGAGGAAACAAAAGAGCCGGCAGACAAGCCGGCCGAGGAAGGAAAAGAACCGGCAGATCAGTCAGGCCAGGAGGCGTAGAAACGAGTTATGGCAGGGGCTTATACAGTGACCCAGGTGACTTCCTACATCCGCAATATGTTTACCCAGGACTTTGCCCTAAACCGTATATCTATACGGGGAGAGGTATCCAACTGCAAGTATCACACATCTGGCCATATTTATTTTACCCTGAAAGACAGCGGCGCCCAGATCGCCGCTGTCATGTTTGCAGGGCAGAGAGACGGGCTGGATTTTCAGCTGGCAGAGGGACAGGAGGTGACAGTTACTGGTTCCGTAGATGTCTATGAGAGAGATGGGCGATACCAGCTTTATGCGAAGAAGATCACCAGAGAGGGACGGGGCGGCCTTTATCTTAAATTTGAACAGCTGAGAAACGAGCTGGAAGAAATGGGGATGTTTGACAGCTGCTATAAGCAGCCTATTCCTAAATATGCCAGAAGTATTGGGATCGTAACTGCCAGTACGGGAGCTGCCATCAGGGATATTATGAATATTGCCTCCAGGAGAAACCCGTATGTCCAGTTAGTTCTGTATCCGGCCCTGGTACAGGGAGAGCAGGCAAAATACAGTATTGCGAAAGGCATCGAGACTCTGGATCAAATGGGGTTAGACCTCTTGATCGTGGGCCGGGGAGGCGGCTCCATTGAGGATCTATGGGCATTTAACGAGGAGCTGGTGGCCAGAGCTATTTTTAACTGCAATACTCCCATTATCTCTGCTGTGGGCCATGAGACAGATGTGACCATTGCAGATTATGTGGCGGATCTGCGTGCGCCTACCCCGTCTGCGGCGGCAGAGCTGGCTGTATTTGACTATGGGCAGTTTGTGGAGCAGACCGCGCTGTACCATCAGGTTTTGCAGCGTTCTATGGAGAGAAGGGTGGAGCGCCTGTCGTTCCGGCTGAACCAGGACTGCATGAGATTAAAGCTTCTGAGTCCCAAACACCAGCTTAATGACCGGAGGCAGCGTCTGGCGGATATAGAAGGTTATATGAGGGATCACATAGAAAGGCGTCTGCAAAAGGCGGAACAGCAAAAAGAGGAGGCTTTGCGGCTTCTTTCCGCCAAAATGGAACAGGCCCTTACAAGGGAGCGGCATCGTCTGGCTATTTTAGGAAGCCGTTTGGACGGCTTATCCCCCCTTAAAAAGCTGGGGGGAGGCTATGGGTTTATCACCGATGAACGGGAGCAGGCCCTGCGGTCCGTGACCCAGGCATGTCCGGGAGAATCCATCACTGTCCGGGTGAGGGATGGCCGGATGGAGGCGAGAGTGGAAAAGATAGAAAAGCTCCGTTACGGTTTACAGTAGCGGAAGGAGGATCAGTTATGCCGCGTAAAAAGGCAGAAATATCAGATGTCTCATCAGCTGCTTCTAAGAAAACAGAAGAAACTCAGGAAAAGAAAACCAGTATCGAGGAAAATTTCGCGCAGCTGGAGGACATAATAAGAAGGATGGAGTCAGGGGACAGCACCTTAGAGGAGGCGTTTGCCTGCTATGAGGCGGGGATGAAGCTGGTTCGGTCCCTGAACAGCCAGATTGACAACGTAGAAAAGCAGATTCAGATATTGAGTGAGGGTGATGATAATGAGTGAAAGGGAAACATTTGGGAAGGAATTAAGGGAGCGGACCCAGGAGATCGAGAAGCTTCTGTCCTCCTGCCTTCCTGAGGAAAAGGGATTTCAAAAGACTATATTTGAAGCCATGAATTACAGTGTCCAGGCAGGCGGAAAGCGTCTTCGCCCTATGCTGGTTCAGGAAATGTGCCGTCTGTTTACAGGGGAGACACTGGACATTGTACCGCCTTTTATGGCAGCTGTGGAGATGATCCATACATCTTCCCTGGTTCATGACGATCTTCCCTGTATGGATGACGATATGATGCGCCGGGGCAAGGCCAGCACCTGGGCAGAGTTTGGGGAAGATATAGGTGTTCTCACGGGAGATGCCCTGATGATGTATGCCTTTGAGACGGCTTCAGAGGCTTTTGAGAGAGCTCAGGACGAGGAAGAACTGCGCCGCGTAGGACAGGCTGTGAAGATATTAGCCAGAAAGACAGGCGTGCATGGAATGATCGGGGGGCAGACGGTAGATGTGGAATTAGCCGGAGGCCCCATCCCAAAGGAAAAGCTGGATTTTATTTACCGGTTAAAGACAGGAGCTCTCCTGGAAGCAGCTATGCTGATCGGAGCAGTGCTGGGAGGAGCGGCTGATGAGGACTGTAAGATCGTGGAAGCTCTGGCTGGCAAGATCGGTATGGCTTTCCAGATCCAGGATGATGTTTTGGATGTGCAGGGAAATGAGACGGTGACAGGAAAGCCGTCAGGAAGCGATGACAGGAACAAGAAAACTACCTATGTAACCCTGGAAGGCCTGGATAAGGCCAGGAGGGACGTAGAACGTATCTCAGAAGAAGCCATTGGGGAATTGAACAAGCTGCCCGGAAGCAATGAGTTTTTAGAGCAGCTGATCCGTTCCCTGGTGAACCGTCAAAGGTGATTAAAAGGGAATCAGTATGATATTGGAACAGATCAAGGGGCCTGAGGAGCTGCAGGCTCTTTCACCGGAGGAATTGAAGATTCTGGCTCAGGAGATCAGAGAATTTCTGATCCGTTCTATCAGCCATACCGGAGGCCATCTCGCCTCCAATCTGGGAGTGGTGGAACTTACGATTGCCCTGTTTAAGAGCTTTCATCTGCCGGAGGATAAAATCATATGGGATGTGGGTCATCAGTCCTATACTCACAAGATCCTGAGCGGACGGATGAAGGAGTTTGACGAGCTGCGCCAGTACGGGGGAATCAGCGGGTTTCCAAAGAGAAAGGAAAGTCCTTACGATTCCTTTGATACAGGACACAGCTCTACCTCCATATCCGCTGGGCTGGGGATCGCCCAAGGCCGCGATATACTGGGACAGGATTACCGTGTAGTTTCTGTGATCGGGGACGGGGCCCTTACGGGAGGCATGGCCTATGAGGCTTTAAACAATGCGGCCCGAATGAAGAAAAATTTTATTATTGTCCTCAATGACAATAAAATGTCTATTTCAGAGAATGTGGGGGGGATGTCCCGCTATCTGAACGGGCTTCGCACCGGAAGCGGCTACAATGATCTGAAAAAAAATGTGGCGGACGCTTTGGAGCAGATCCCCCTTGTAGGTTCTGCCATGATCGACAAGATCAAGCGCACGAAAAACAGCATCAAGCAGCTGTTTATTCCAGGAATGCTCTTTGAGAATATGGGGATCACTTACTTAGGGCCCGTAGACGGCCACAATATCCAGGCGCTGTGCCGGGTATTGAAGGAAGCCCAAAATCTGGATCATGCGGTGCTGGTTCATGTAATGACCAAAAAGGGAAAGGGTTACGAGCCGGCAGAGAAGAACCCTTCCCATTTTCATGGCGTGGGGCCGTTTGAGGTGGAGACAGGGAAGTCCCTGGCTAAGAAGGAGCATCCCGACTATACAGATGTATTTTCCAGGAAGATATGCCAGTTAGGGGAGCGGTATCCCAAGCTGGTAGCTGTGACTGCGGCTATGCCGGATGGAACAGGCTTATCCGCATTTGGAAAGAAGTTTCCGGACCGCTTTTTTGACGTGGGGATCGCGGAAGCCCATGCTGTTACATCAGCAGCCGGAATGGCGGCGGCTGGCTTAAAGCCGGTGGTGGCTGTATATTCGTCTTTCCTGCAGAGAGCCTACGATCAGATCCTCCACGATGTGTGTATCCAAAACCTGCCTGTCCTCTTTGCAGTGGATCGGGCTGGCCTTGTGGGAAGCGATGGAGAGACTCATCAGGGGATCTTTGATTATTCTTATCTCACCTCGATCCCAAACATGAGCGTTATGGCCCCAAAGAATCTTTGGGAGCTGAGGGCCATGCTGGAGTTTGCTGTGGACTACAACGGCCCTCTTGCCATCCGCTATCCCAGGGGGCAGGCATATAGAGGGCTTAAACAGTTTTGCCAGCCGATTGCTTACGGAAAGGGAGAGATGCTCTATGAGGAGGAGGACATTGCCCTTCTGGCCGTGGGGAGCATGGTCAGCACCGGGGAGCATGTGAGAGATAAGCTGAAGGCAGAGGGATACCGATGCAGCCTGGCAAATGGCCGGTTTGTCAAGCCATTTGACAGGGAGCTGGCAGCTCATCTGGCCCAAAATCACCGTCTGATTGTTACTATGGAAGAAAATGTGCTTCAGGGCGGATTTGGGCTTGAGATTACTGCTTTTATACATGAAAATTATCCTCAGGTGAAGGTGCTGAATATTGCTCTTCCCGACGCTTACGTGGAGCACGGAAATGTGTCAGTGCTGCGGGAAGGACTGGGCATTGACAGCGATTCAGTCATCCGAGCCATGAAGCAGGGCGGATATATATAAGGAGACAGAGATGAAGAAAGAACGGTTGGACGTGCTGATGGTCCAGAGGAATCTGGCAGAGTCCAGAGAAAAGGCAAAAGCCCTTATCATGTCAGGGATTGTCTATGTCAATGGGCAGAAGGAGGAGAAGGCAGGCACGTCCTTTGAAGATACAGTGCAGATTGAAGTACGGGGAAATACACTGCGGTATGTGAGCAGGGGCGGTCTGAAACTGGAGAAGGCCATGGATCGCTTTGGCGTAGAGCTGGAAGGAAAGATATGCATGGATGTAGGAGCTTCCACAGGAGGCTTTACAGACTGCATGCTGCAGAACGGGGCTGTAAAAGTATATTCTGTGGATGTGGGACATGGACAGCTGGCCTGGAAACTGCGCACAGATGAGCGGGTCGTTTGTATGGAAAAGACAAATATCCGGTACGTGACGCCGGAGGACATAGCTGATCCCATTGATTTTGCCAGCATTGATGTGTCTTTTATCTCACTGACCAAGGTTCTGGGGCCAGTGAAAAATCTTTTGACGCCCCAGGGGCAGATCGTGTGCCTGATCAAGCCTCAGTTTGAGGCAGGACGGGAAAAGGTAGGAAAAAAAGGCGTTGTCAGGGAGAAAAGCGTTCATTTGGAGGTGATCCGGATGGTAATGGATTACGCGGCAGGTATCGGATTTGGCATCCGCGGACTGGAATTTTCTCCTATTAAAGGGCCGGAAGGGAATATTGAGTATCTTCTGTATCTGCAAAACGGGATGGAACATGGAGGGATCGAAAAGAACAGTCCCTTTGAGACAGATCCCACAGCTGTGGTGGAGGAAGCCCACAGCTGCCTGGATTAGGCAGGCCGGATATTCAGTGATAAGAGGTCAGGAGATCCACAGTCATGAAACATTTTTACATTATTGCCAATCTTGATAAAGAATATGTACAGGAGGCCCAGGACTTCATCAAAACCTATCTGGAGGCCAGAGGCGCTACCTGTAAACTGCGTCACATGCCGGAACAGGCAGACTGCGGTTCCAGAACCTGCGCCAGCCAAGTGCCGGATGAGACGGAATGTGTGATCACTATCGGCGGTGATGGGACATTGATCCAGGCGGCCAGAGGATTGGCTGGCATGGGAATCCCCATGCTGGGAGTCAACCGGGGCCATTTGGGCTATCTGAACCAGGTAAGCCGTCAGGAGGATATGGCTCCTGTAATGGAAGCCCTGTTAGAGGACAGGTATCAGCTGGAACGTCGGATGATGATCAAGGGAAGGGCTTTTAGGGGGGAGAAAATACTCCTGGAGGACATCGCTCTCAATGAGGTGGCGATCACCAGAAAAGATCCCCTCAAGGTTCTGCGCTACAGCGTTTATGTGAACGGGGAATACTTAAATGAATATGCGGCCGACGGCGTTTTGGTAGCTACGCCCACAGGCTCTACAGCGTACAATCTGTCAGCAGGAGGGCCGGTCATTGCCCCGGCGGCCAAAATGATGGTTCTTACCCCGATCTGCGCCCACTCCCTTCATGCCAGGAGTATTGTGCTGGCTCCGGAGGATCAGGTGCGGATCAAGGTTTTAAACAGCGGCCAGGTGGTATCCTTTGACGGCGACAGTTTTGCAGAGCTGGAAGCAGGAGATTTTGTGGAGGTCTGCCGTTATTCTATGGAGACGGTAATGGTCAAGCTGAAGCAGATTTCATTTATGCAGAATCTAAGCAACCATTTAGGCCGGATATAGAGCAAGGGCGAAGGGTAAATATAGGAATCTGGTAAGGAAAGGGAAGGGCGGTACATGAAAGTAGAGCGCCACAGCAAAATTGTCGAATTAATTGGAAAATATGAGATTGAGACACAGGAGGAATTGGCGGAAAAGCTGAATCAGGCTGGTTTTAATGTGACTCAGGCCACGGTATCCAGAGATATACGGGAGCTGAAGCTGACCAAGATGCAGTCTGAGGGCGGACGGCAGCGCTATATGGTGCTTGAGAGCCCCAGGGGAACCTCGGCGATCAAATACATCCGCATTCTGAAGGATGGCTTTCTGTCCATGGATATGGCGCAGAATATCCTGGTGATCAAGACTGTGTCCGGTATGGCTATGGCTGTGGCTGCGGCTTTGGATGCCATCCATTTCGGGGAGATTGTGGGATGCATTGCAGGTGATGATACCATTATGTGCGCCATCCGCAGCGTGGATGATACCATTATTGTTATGGAAAAGATTAAAAAAATGGTGGAGGAGTAGGAGAATAATCTATGCTGCTGGAACTGCATGTGAGGAATTTGGCCCTGATTGAGCGGGCAGATGTGGAATTTGGCGAGGGTCTCAATATCCTCACCGGTGAAACGGGAGCAGGAAAATCAATTATCATTGGATCCGTTACCATGGCGCTGGGAGGAAAGGCCTCAAAAAACAGTATACGGGAAGGAGCGGACAGCACCTATATTGAGTTAGTATTTTCCATAAAAGAGGAGGAAAAGCGCAGGGCTTTGCGCCAGCTGGAGGTGGAACCGGACGAAGATGGAATGGTTATTATTTCCAGAAAGCTGACTCCATCCAGAAGCATCAGCCGGATCAATGACGAGACCGTCACCATGGCCCGGCTGAGCCGCATCACAGGACTTCTATTGGACATTCACGGACAGCATGAACATCAATCCCTGCTCTATAAGTCCAAACATTTGGAAATCCTGGATGCCTATGTGAAAACAGAGGCCCAGCCCTTAAAGGATAGGATCAGGGAGCAGTACGGGGCTTATCGGGAGCTGGAGGAAAGGCTGGAACGCTTTTTGCTTGACCGGGAGAGCCGCCTGCGGGAGGTGGATTTCCTGCGGTTTGAGATTGAGGAGATTGAAAATGCTGCCCTGAACGAAGGAGAGGAGGAAGAGCTGGCCGCTCTTTACCGCCGCTGTGCCCACGCAAGGCGTATTGCCGAGTGTCTGGGAACCGCTTATGAAGCAGTGGAGGGGGAATGGCTGGGAACCGCCTTGAAAGAGGTGAGCCAAGCCGCTCAGTATGATGATTCCCTGGAAGGGATACGGGATCAGCTCTGCGATGCAGAGTCAATCCTTCGGGATGCAGGAAGAGAGATGGCTTCCTATTTGGATTCTATGGATATAGATGAGGAGACTTTCCGCCGGGCAGAGGCCAGGCTGGATCTGATCCGGGGCCTTCAGGCCAAGTACGGCTCCTCCATCGGAGCAATCCGGAAAAAATTGGAAGAAAAAAAGAAAAGGCTGGAAGAACTGGAGGATTACGATATTCACAGACAGCGTCTGGAGGAAGAAAAAAAGCAGATCCAGGATAATCTGAGACAGCTCTGTACACAATTATCAGAGATAAGAAAACAGGCCTCGGGCCGCCTTACAGCGCAGATCCGTCAGGGGCTTAAGGATCTCAACTTTCTGGATGTGGAGTTCGACATGGAATTTCAGCAGTTGGATCATTTTACGCCAGGCGGATGGGATGAAGCCCAATTTCTGATCTCTACCAATCCAGGGCAGCCCATGCGCCCTTTAAAGGATGTGGCCTCAGGAGGAGAGATGTCCCGTATTATGCTGGCCATCAAGACCGTCTTAGCAGATACAGATGATATTCCTACATTGATCTTTGATGAGATAGATACCGGGATCAGCGGACGCACAGCCCAGAAGGTATCAGAAAAATTGATGCTGATCGCAAAAAGCCATCAGGTGATCTGTATTACTCATCTTCCCCAGATTGCGGCTATGGCAGACGCTCATTTTGAAATAGCAAAATCTGCCAGCCAGGGAAGCACTCAGACCACCATACGCCTTCTTGACCGGGATCAGTCCATTGAAGAATTGGCGCGGCTCTTAGGAGGCGCAAAGATCACGGAAGCAGTGCGCCAAAATGCCTGTGAGATGAAGGAATTGGCAGACAGGACAAAATAAAACAGATTGAAATGCCCAGCGCGGCTCATACTAAGAAAGAAGCGGCGGCTCTCTAAGAGCCCATGCTTCTTTCTTTCTCGTTTTACGGGAATTTCCACAAATTATTACATGGAGGAAGGGCGATGAGACAACGATCAAAGTTTGGCCGGCGGCTGGGGCCTTTGTTTTGGCTGCCTGCACTGATAATTACAGGATGCGTATGGTATCAGATGGATCAGGCAGTGCCTGACAGAGTGAGCATCATAGAAAATAAGGAGGAAATATTTTCCTTTCATCTGCCTGTCCGGACAACGATTTCCAGCGAAAACCAGGAAGTGGCGCTGTCAGCGGAAAGCAATATACCGGCAGATCAGATCACTATCAGCAGGGAAGACAGTTTTTCCATGACGGGAGCCCGCAAGGGGAGCTATCAGGTGGGGCTGAAGCTTTTGGGGATCATTAAGCTCAAGGATATACAAGTGGATGTAGTGGATACCCGGTATGCGGCTCCCTGCGGCTTTCCCGCTGGAATTTATCTGAAGTCAGATGGTGTCATGGTGATCGGAACTGGCCGGATCATGGGAAAAGACGGAATCGAAACAGAGCCGGCTTACGGAATCCTGTGCTCAGGAGACTACATCGAGGCCTTTAACGGGACGCCGCTTCATACAAAGGAGCAGCTGATCCAGGAGGTAGGACGCTCCGGCGGCAAGGACTGTGTCCTGAGCCTGCGAAGAAAGGGAGAGCCGGTGGAGGTGGCGGTCACTCCTGTGGAGGGAGAAGACGGACAATACCGGCTGGGAGCCTGGGTCAGGGACGATACCCAGGGGATTGGAACCATTACCTATATTGATCCTAACGGCAATTTTGGAGCCCTGGGCCATGGGATCAGCGATAGCGATACAGGAAATCTGGTGGAATCAGAAGGCGGATCTCTGTATTTGGCAGATATTCTGGGAATTGAGAAGGGGGTAGCAGGAAAACCAGGGCTTTTGTCGGGGATTATTTGTTACGGTCCCCAGTCCTATATGGGAGCGATCTTCCAGAATACACAGGAGGGGATTTTTGGAACAATGGATCCAAAAGCGAGGGATGCATTTCAAAAGGAAGTATTGGAGGTAGCCTGCCGGCAAAAGGTAAAACAAGGGCCTGCGGTGATCCGCAGCAGTGTTTCCGGGAAGCTGGAGGACTATGATATTGAGATCCAGAAAGTGGATTATGATTCCAACCGGAAAAATAAGAGCATGGTTATCAAGGTGACAGATCCAAAACTGCTGGAGCAGACGGGAGGGATTGTCCAAGGGATGAGCGGAAGCCCGATTATTCAGAATGGAAAGCTGGTGGGCGCAGTGACTCACGTGTTTGTCCAGGATCCCTCCAGAGGATATGGGATTTTTGCTGAGGATATGATGGAGAGGCAGGAATGACCTCCCCTTTCGACAAAAAACTTAATATTTTGCAGAAAAGTGCGGTGAGATTACAGAAAAATAGATAAAAACAGTAAAAAAATGCGTTATACAATCGAACAGCAGGGAATATAATAGAACGGTAATGCATTATGATGAAAAGGCGGGGGCTTATAGAGGAAAAATTGTAAAAAGTGTGGTTTACTATTACAAAAATCTCAGCTATAATAATAAATAATTGAAAAATGAAACCAAAAATATTACAATAGGTTCCAACTTGTGCCTAGAACTACAGTCGCATACCCTTTGCAGGCAGGCTTGAATAGATGGACTGACTGGGAAAGCCGGAATGGGGATACGGCGGGACGTATACGAAAGGTGATAGGACAGAAGCTGCCATACTTCGGGCAGCGCAAATTGAGGAGGTAAAGTGAAGTGGAAAAGCTGAATGTTGCGATCGTGGATGATAATCCGTTGATCCTGAATACGTTGGATGAGGTGATCAGTGCGGAAGATGGACTCTCTGTCATTGGGAGAGCGGATAACGGGAAGGATGCCATTGACATGATCGTGGATACTACACCAGATATTGTTCTTTTGGATCTGGTCATGCCGAAGGTAGACGGAATATCTGTGGTAGAGAAGCTGGCACAAAAGAACGCTTTCCTGAAAAATCCGGCCTTTATTATACTGAGCGCGGTAGGGGGAGAGCAGATGACGGAGGAAGCCTTTCAGGCCGGAGCCAATTATTATCTGATGAAGCCCTTTGATAAAGATATACTGGTCAATAAGATCCGCCATATTGCAAAAATTCCGAAGAAGAATGGGGCAGACAGAAAAAACGCTGTTTTTCTGGAGAATGGAGGAGAGACTCCCATGTCCAGGGAAGATTACATGAAGGATCATCTGGAAACAGACATTACCAAGATGCTCCATGAGCTGGGGATTCCTGCCCATATCAAAGGGTATCAGTATTTGAGGGATGCGATCTCCATGTGTGTGGAGGATCCCACTATGATGAACAGCATTACAAAAGTTCTCTATCCGGCTATCGCCAGAAAGAATAAGACGACAGCCAGCAGGGTGGAACGGGCCATACGCCATGCCATCGAAGTAGCCTGGGGACGGGGGAAGATGGAGACCATTGACGAGGTTTTTGGATATACGATCAGCACAGGAAAGGGAAAGCCTACAAATTCCGAGTTTATCGCCATGATCACAGATAAGATTTTATTGGAATATAAAAGGATTGCCGGTTAATCGTCTGTCAAAGGCTCCATAAACAGTTCCACGGCTTAGTTGTTGAAAAATTGGTGAGAAATAACTTCCTAATTCTGCAAAAGTAAGGTATACTATAGAAAGGCATAACCTAACTGCCGCAGTTGTCTTTCTGCTGAGAAAGGCGGAGAAGGTAAAGGGGCAGTACAGCCTGCTTGACAGGAGAGGGAGGTTGTTTTGTATGAAAAAAATATTATTTGCGGCTTCGGAAGCAGTACCGTTTATTAAGACGGGAGGCTTGGCAGACGTAGTGGGTTCTCTGCCGAAATGCTTTGACAAAGAGTATTTTGATGTGAGAGTCATGATCCCTAAATATCTGTGCATCAAACAGGAGTGGCGGGACAAGATGGAGTATGTGGACCACTTCTATATGGATTATCTGGGGCAGAGCCGCTATGTGGGGATACTGAAGTATGTACACGAAGGCATCACCTTTTATTTTATTGATAATGAGAGCTATTTTAACGGAGCTAAGCCGTATGGAGACTGGTATTGGGATTTGGAGAAGTTCTGTTTCTTCTGCCGGGCAGCGCTGTCTGCACTTCCGGTCATTGGTTTCCAGCCGGATGTGGTTCACTGCCATGACTGGCAGACGGGATTGATCCCTGTCCTTTTGAAGGATAAATTCCATGAAGGCGAGTTCTTCCGGAATATGAAATCCGTGATCACCATCCATAACCTGAAATTCCAGGGAGTGTGGGATGTAAAGACCATCAAGCGTTTTACAGAGCTTCCTGATTACTATTTTACACCGGATAAGCTGGAAGCATATAAGGACGGAAACCTCTTAAAGGGCGGTATTGTCTTTGCAGATGCCATCACCACGGTGAGCAATACTTATGCCGAGGAGATCAAGATGCCATTTTACGGGGAGGGGTTAGATGGCCTTATGCGGGCCAGATCCCAGAGCCTTCGTGGAATTGTAAACGGCATCGATTACGAAGAGTTTAACCCGGAGACAGATCCCTATATCGTCCAGCACTATAACGCCAGGAATTTCCGCAAGGAAAAGGTGAAAAATAAAAAAGCCCTTCAGCAGGAGCTGGGCCTTCCTGTGGACGAGAAAAAGTTCATGGTAGGCATTGTATCCCGCCTGACGGATCAGAAGGGTTTGGATCTCATCCAGTGTGTTATGGACGAGCTGTGCAGCGATGATGTCCAGCTGGTAGTTCTGGGAACTGGGGAGGAACGATATGAAAATATGTTCCGCCATTATGACTGGAAGTACCATGATCGGGTATCTGCCCAGATCTATTACTCTGAGGCTATGTCCCATAAGATTTATGCAGCCTGTGATGCCTTTCTCATGCCGTCCCTTTTTGAACCCTGCGGTTTGAGCCAGCTTATGGCCCTGCGCTACGGAACCGTTCCGGTAGTCCGGGAGACAGGCGGATTAAAGGATACCGTGGAGCCTTATAACGAGTATGAGGGAAGCGGAACCGGATTCTCCTTTGCGAATTATAATGCCCATGAGATGCTGGGAAGCCTGCGATATGCTAAATATGTGTATTACAGTAAGCGCCGGGAGTGGAATAAGATCATTGACCGGGCTATGGCAAGGGATTACTCCTGGTGGACTTCCGCTGCCAAGTATCAGGAGCTCTATGACTGGCTGATCGGCTACTAAAGAGAGGAAGCGACATCAATGGAACTGCTTGAACGGTTTTTGCGCACATGGGATGAGGAATATCTGGACAGTGTGAAGGACATTTTGGATCATCCAGTGTTCCGCTCGATGGAGCAGTACATACAGCATGGAACCACCACCTGTCTGGAACACAGCATCCGGGTATCTTACATGGCTTACCGCCTCTGCAGGAAATTTGGTGGAAATTGGAGAAGTGCCGCCAGGGCGGGACTTCTCCATGATCTGTTTCTGTATGATTGGCATACCCATGCAAGGGAGACTGGAAACTATTTCCATGGATTTACCCACCCAAGAACAGCGTTAGATAATGCGGGAAAGAGCTTTGACCTTACAAAAGAGGAGCAGATGATCATTCTTCGGCATATGTGGCCTTTGACTCTGGTTCCTCCGGTATCCAGGGCTGGATATGCAGTTACATGGGCGGATAAATACTGCAGTGCACGGGAGACTGCTTTCCGGGTAAAGCAGCGGCGGCAGTATGCCTAGAGCGTGTTTGAAAGGAGAATGAACTGGGAATATGAACCTTTGGACACAGATGCTGGGAAACCAGCTCCTTATGAGCGCAGTCACAGGCTGGGTGGTCGCCCAGGCATTAAAGACCGCCATCGACTGTGCATTGAACAAAAGTTTTAACGCAGAGCGTCTGGTGGGATCCGGCGGTATGCCCAGCTCCCATTCAGCTACCGTATGCGCTCTTACTACAGCAGCTATATTAAAATACGGCACAGGATCCTTTGAATTTGCCGTTTGTTTTGTCATGTCTATGATCGTTATGTATGATGCCATCGGGGTGAGAAGGGAGACAGGAAAACAGGCGAAGCTTTTAAATTCCATTCTTTCTGAAAATCCCATCAAGCTCAGTGCGGAGGTTCTTCAGGAACGGTTAAAGGAGTATGTGGGACATACCCCCCTGCAGGTTTTTGCAGGAGCTATCTTGGGGATCGGTCTGGCTTTGATGATGGACGGCTGCTATTAGAGATGAGGGATCAGATTGACTGTTTACAGCTATATTAATTGGTTTTTTCTTTATAGCTTTATAGGTTATGTGCTGGAGTGCATTGTACTCAGCGTGGAGTACAAAAAGCCTGTAATGAACCGTGGCTTTGGACACGGTCCTTTCTGCATCATATATGGTTTTGGGGCTGTGGGAGCCTGTTTCCTGTTAAAGCCGCTGTCTCACAGTGCGGTGGAGGTATATACGGCTTCTATGGCAATGGCTACTGCAATGGAGTTCGTTACAGCCCATGCCATGCTCCGCCTGTTCGGTGCATTTTGGTGGGATTACAGCCATAAGCCCTTTAACTATCGGGGAATGATCTGTCTGGAGAGCAGTCTCGCATGGGGGCTTTTAGGGCTGTTTTTTATCCACTATCTGGATTTTTGGGTCAGGGGCGCGGTGGAACGTCTTCCGTTACATGCGGGGATTGTGCTGGCGGTAGGACTGACCTTGTTCTATCTGGCTGACTTTGCCTACTGTCTTTACAGGAGATTGGGAGGCGTGGAGGAGGAAGAACCCCAGATCGGACGGTTCCAGTGTGACAAATCGTAACACTAGGGCTGCTGCATACAGCTGCCAATATGGGGCGTGTGCAGCGGCCTTTTCCTATTTTTGAGGAAATTTTATTTCATACAAGGAAAACATCTTAAAATTAAGAATGAGCTGAGAAAAAGGAGGCGTTTAAGGTGGAAGAAACCCATAGGTGGGGAGGATATAAGGTGGTTTTAGCATCCGCGTCCCCGCGGAGAAAGGAATTATTAGCTCAGATCGGCATTGATCCGGAAATATGTCCCAGCCAGATAGAAGAGGAAACGAAAGAGCACAAGCCGGAGGCGGTGGTGATGGAGCTGTCCAGGCAGAAGGCGGAGGATATTGCCGGGAGATTGGGGCCGGGTACTCTGGTTATCGGCGCTGACACCGTGGTTGCTGTGGGGCGGGAGATCCTGGGAAAGCCGGGCACGCCTATGAAAGCCTACGAAATGATCGAAAAGCTTCAGGGAAATACACATCAGGTGTATACGGGAGTTACCCTTCTTTTGTGTCAGGAGGAGGGACGCTGCCATGGGGTCACGTTTGCAGAACGAACCGATGTGGAGGTATATCCCATGAGCAGGGAAGAAATCATGGAGTACGCCCAGAGCGGGGAACCCTTAGATAAGGCAGGAGCCTATGGCATCCAGGGAAGGTTTGCTGCTTATATAAAAGCCATACGGGGGGAATACACCAATGTGGTGGGGCTTCCTCTGGGAAGGCTTTGTCATGAGATGAACATACTTTTGGAGGAATGGGAAGATGATTAAACTGATCGTATCCGATGTGGACGGAACGCTGGTTCCGGATGGATCTCCCAGGCTGGATCCGGAATTGTTTGAGGTGATCTTAAAGCTTCGGGAAAAAGGGATGCAGTTTGCTGTAGCAAGCGGCAGGCCATGGAGCAGTGTGGAGAGGACCTTTGATCCGGTGAAGAAAAAGATTTTTTATGTAGCAAACAATGGGGCTTATATCGGCTGCTATGGACGTTGCCTTTACTCCTATCCCATGGAGCGTGATTTGGTAGAGCGGATCGTGACCGCCGTGCGCCGCCATCCGGAGCTAGATCTGAACTATGCGGGAGTGGATGCAGATTATCTGGACACTGCCAACGATTCGTTGTATGATTGGCTGGTAGACAGTTATAAATTCCGTGCTGTCAGGGTAAAGGATATTCTGGAGGTGAAAGAGCCTTGTGTAAAGCTTTCGATTTATAAGAAAGAAGGGATTGAGGCTGCTACCAGAGATATTTACGAAATGTTTAACGGAGAAGTTAAGATGACCTGCGCGGGGGATATGTGGATGGACTGCATGGCAAAGAATGTCAATAAGGGCATGGCGGTGCGCACGATCCAGGAGAGCCTGGGGATCTCAAAGGAGGAAACCATGGCATTTGGGGATCAGCTTAACGATATTGAAATGTTAAATCAGGCGTATTACAGCTTTGCTGTGGCAAATGCCAGAGAAGAGGTGAAGCAGGCCGCCAGGTTCCAGGCAGACAGCAATGACAGAGGCGGCGTCCTGAAGATATTAAAAGGGCTTTTGTGAGAGGAGTCGTGTGGTATTGATCAGAAATAAAAAAGGCTGGATACTTGCCTGTGCAGTCTTGTTATCCATATTCCTGACCGCCGGATGTGGGAAAAAGGTGTCCGATGGGGCGGGAGCTGTGGATAAAGAGTACACTAAAGGGCAGATGGCCTTGGTGGTAATTACGGAACGGAATCGGTATCAGAATCTGTATACAAGCCAGCTGTGGGAGGTGGCAGCAGACGCAAAGGGCTCTACCTTCCGGGAAAAATTGTTGGAACAGGCTGAGGATTTTCTGATCCAGCTGGCTACGGCTGATCTCATGGCACAGGAACGGGGGATCGGGCTGTCAGGACAGGAAAAAGATTCCGTAAAAAAGCTGTCCCAGGAGTATTGGGACAGCCTGTCCCAGGAGGATAAGGACTTTCTCAATGTGACCCAGGAGGAGGTCTATGATCTGTACTGCGATTATTATTTGGCAGATAAGCTGGCAGCAGAGCTGACAAAAGGAATGGATCTGGAGGTCAGCGATGCGGAGGCAAAGGTGATACGGACTCGGATCATCCGCCTGTCCTCCAAGGAGGAGGCAGAACGGGTTCTGGAGCTGGCTCAGAAAGAGAATGCCGATTTTGGGGCATTGGCCTCGAAATATTCTGAGGACAGCCAGACAGAACGGATCTTTGAGTGGCGTCAGGGACTTACAGGCATTGAGGGAGCAGCTTTTGAGCTGGAGGAAGGGCAGGTAAGCCGGATCTTGGAGGAAGATGGATCCTATTATCTTTTAAAATGTATCAGCGCCTATGATGAGGAGGCCACTCAGGCGAGAAAGCTAAAGCTGGCTCAGGAGAAAAAGACAAAGGCATTCCAGGAGATATACGGACCTTTTGTGCGGGAACATACGGTGCGGTTAAAGGATCCCATCGGGGATTCGGTGGAGTTTTCCGGAGGTGCAGACTGTACTGCAGACCATTTTTTCCGTTTATATCATGAATATTTCAGCCGGTAAGAGCCGGTGTGAAAATAAATAAAATACCGGATGTGCGGGGAAAGATATAGGCATCCGGAACAGAAAGAGGAGGATTATCATGTTTGATTTAGGAAAATGCATTTTAGTAACCAACAATGACAGGGCAGCAGAGAAATGGGAGGGACAGGCTGGGCAGGTGATCCTGGTGGAAACATATGAGGAGGTGCTCATAAAGGCCAGGGATCTGATCCATACCGGCCATAAACTTCTGACCCATCCACAGGCTTCCAGCCTGAAACCGAACCAGACGCCTTACCGGACAGTGCTCCTGTACAGTGAAGGGGATAAAAACAATGCAGAGGATATACGGCTGATCGAGGAAGCGATTGTTGCTTACCAGAAGTGGACCGCCATCCATAAGCCGCCGAAATATGATGAGAAGATCGCCTATGATTATAAAACCATCGATCTGTCCATGATCGAAAACGTGATCCCGAAGCTGTAGGGCTCATTGGAGCAGAGCTGTGAACACTCTTTGAAATGTAAAATGAAAGGGGAGAGATCATATGCAGGAGGCATGGAAAAGAAGATGGGAACCGATTATTTTAAGGATCTGAGCAGAAGGGATTATATAGCCTTAGCCAGCAAGATCATTGAGGAGGAAGGCGTAAAGGCGATCAGTATACGGCGCATCGCATCGGAGCTGGGCTGTTCTTCTGCCAGCATGTATCGGTATTTTGAAAATCTGGATGAATTGCTGTTTTATGCCCAGTTAGATGCTCTGAATGAGTATATTCTGGATCTGTCAAGGAGAGAGCCGGAGTGGAAGGATCTGTGGGACGTGCATTTTGGGATATGGCGTTCTTATGCCCTGGAAGCGTTCAAAAAGCCTCAGGCATTTGAAACTATTTTCTACCGTAATCTGAACAGAGGATTGGGGGAGGCGCTGAAGGAATACTATTCCATGTTTCCGGAATCCATTGTTCAGGTCAGCCCATTTATCCAGGAAATGCTGGAAATCCCCAGTTATTATGACAGGGATTACCATATCTGCAAGCTGTTGGCCGCAGAGGGAAAGATCACAGAGGAGAATGCAAAAAAGCTGAATCATATCATCTGTACCTTATTTCTCGGGTACTTCAAATTTGTCCAGGAAAATGGTATTGAGCCGGAACAGATCCCGGAGTTAGTAAACCAGTTCATACGGGAAAGCAAGGAAATTACCCAGGTATATGCCATTGACTTTGTTCCTCAATGGTAAAAGTGCACAAAACAAAGAGAAAAAATACAACAAAATAACGAAAAAGAGGTTTTGCTACAGAAAGTTTCAATAAGTAACAAAACATCTATTGATAATCGCGATAACATATGTTAGATTATAGACATAAGTTATCGCGATTACTATTTTAAAACTGTCGATTTTACACAAATATTAAGAAGTGGAGGTATTTCGTATGAAGCTTGAATTGGGGAAAATCTTTATCAAAGATATCCGATTCGATGACACGACTCACGTGAAAGACGGAGTGCTTTATGTCAATAAAGAGGAAGTTGAAAAACTTGTTCTGGAAGACGATAAGCTGGCCGGCTGCCATCTGGACATCGCAAGACCAGGCGAGTCTGTGAGGATCACCCCTGTTAAGGATGTGATCGAGCCAAGAGTAAAGGTGAGCGGCGGAGAGATCTTTCCAGGTGTCATTGGTAAGGTAAGCCCTCAGGTGGGAACGGGAAGAACTCATGCTCTGGAAGGCTGCTGCGTTGTAACTGTCGGAAAGATCGTAGGCTTCCAGGAAGGCGTTATCGATATGAGCGGCCCGGCTGCAGACTACTGCCCATTCTCCAAGACCTGCAACCTCTGCGTCGTAGTAGAGCCAGCAGATAATCTGGAAACCCATGTATACGAGAAGGCAGCACGTATGGCAGGATTAAAAGTAGCTGCTTATCTGGGCGAGGCTGCAAGAGAGTTAGAGCCTGATGAGCTGGTAACCTACGAGACAAAGCCTATTTTTGAGCAGGCAGCTATGTATCCGGATCTT
>CABQJX010000019.1 GCA_902464595.1 uncultured Lachnoclostridium sp.
TTACGGAAGCCTGGAATATTAAACTTGTTCTTATTCTTATTAAAGGCTTTCTTGATTGCATCCTCAAACTGCTCTGCGCTTACCTCGATCGTCAGTTTGGCCATGTTTTTTTCCAGTTTTTCTACCTGTACACTCATTTTTACGGGTTCCTCCTTGAAAATATATGTGATTCGCCCATAAACCATGAGGGCGCTACACTTCAATACAGCATTATAGCATGCTCCATTTAAAAACGCCAGCCTTTTTTCACATAAGTGCCTTTTTCTTTACGATCCTTCCCGGATCCTGCTTTCTTTTACTGCCAGCGGTACTGTATGGACTCAACGATCCTCTGCGCCTGCTGCTGCCCCTGAAGGAGCCGGATGATCTCCAATCCCATATCCAATGCATACCCCAATCCCCGGGAGGTAGTGATATTCCCGTCTGTGACCACTCCCTGGCTGGTGTAGGAAACGCCGGTGAGCTGATCCTCAAAGCCCGGATAGCAGGTGGCGGTGCGCCCCTTTAAGAGGCCCATAGAGCCTAAAATACTGGGAGCGGCGCAGATAGCCCCGATACGCCTTCCCTGCTTATTAGCGCACTGGATTGCTGCCTCCAGCCCTTTGTGCTCTCCCAGGTTCTTTGTCCCCGGCATGCCGCCGGGCAGAAACAGAAGATCTGCTTCTCCTGGATTTACTTCCTCAAACAGCCGGTCTGCCAGAAGCCGGATCCCGTGGGAGCCCTCGATCTGTGTACTTCCTGTGACTGAAACCAAAGTCACCTCCACGCCGGAGCGGCGAAGCACGTCCACAACTGCCAGACACTCAACCTCCTCCAGTCCGTCTGCAAGAAACGCATAAACCTTTGCCATGATTCTTCCCTTTCCTCTCTATGACCTGATCGTATCTTCCCTTAATTTTTATGGAAAGCCTTGCCTCTATTGTATCATTTATCACTTTGCAGGGAAAGAGTTAAATGATATGATTGTAAATACGAAATAAAAAAATCCTTAGTAAAAATCCCCAAACAAAAAAGGAGGTTTTCCAGACATGGAAATTGAACGCAAATTTTTGGTATCCGAGCTTCCGGATTCCTATGAGACCCTTCCCTTCCATCAGATTGAACAGGCCTATCTGTGTACGGAACCGGTGGTGCGCATCCGGCGCCAGGATGATGAATATTTTCTCACCTACAAAGGAAAAGGGCTTTTAGCCAGGGAAGAATATAATCTTCCCCTGACAAAGGAAGCTTACTGCCATCTGCTTTCCAAGGCCGATGGTGTGATCCTCACAAAAAAGCGGTATCTTCTCCCCTTAAAGCAGGCAGGCGCAGGCGGAAGGGATCTGACCCTGGAGCTGGACGTTTTTGAGGGCAGTTATCAGGGACTTATCCTGGCAGAGGTAGAATTTTCTTCAAAGGAGGAAGCCATGGATTTTGTACCTCCGGCGTGGCTGGGGGAGGATGTAACCTTTTCCTCAGACTATCACAACAGCCGTCTGTCCCAGGGCTTTTTCCCAAACGTCCTTTGCCGGACAGGCAATAAGACCGACAGACAATAAGCCCGACAGACAAAAAAACTCTTTCGCGCCAGCGGTTTTAAAAGCTGACACGAAAGAGTTTTTTCTTTTAATGGAGCATTCCCAGGATCACCACGATCACAAACAGGATGCATAACCCAAGGATGATCCGGTCCATGGTCTTTACAGACACATGGACACGGTCATAAAGACGTTCCTTAACGGACAGGCTCTGGAGACGTTCATTCTCCTCTTTCAGCCTTCGGTTCTCCTCCTCCAGCTGCTCCCGTGTTTTCTCCTCTGCTCCTTCCCGATTCATTTCTTCCATAACATTACTTCTTAGCAATGTACTTTCTGATGTCCAAAGCAATCGCCACTACGATAACGATACCCTGGGCAATGTACTGATAGTTGGTATCCACTCCCAGATACTGAAGACAGGTCTTTAAGATCTCGAATACAAGTACACCGATCAGTACGCCGGAAATACGTCCGATACCACCGTTTACAGACACGCCGCCGATGGTACATGCAGCAATCGCCTCCAGCTCCCATCCCTGTCCCATGTTTACAGAGGAACCGCCGGACTTAGCGCCTACTAAGAATCCGCCCAGTGCGTAAAGGGCTGCTGCTGTGATGTAGATAATGATCTTTGTCTTCTTGGTGTTTACGCCGGAAACCTCAGCCGCCTGCTCGTTTCCTCCGATGGCATACATATATTTTCCATGAGGCATCTTATTATATACAAACCACATAACAATACCTACAAGAAGAGCAATGATGAACAGGTAAGGAACGGCGCCGAACAGCTTGCCCTTTGCCACGATCGTATAGTCAGGACGGTAGCCGCCGATGGGGGTTGCATCCGTGTATACCAGGCAGACGCCGTATACGATCAGCTGCATACCAAGAGTGCCGATGAAAGCAGGAACCTGTAAGAAGGAAACAACAAGTCCGTTGATCAGGCCGAAAAGACCACAGATCACAACGCAGATGAGAAGAACGGCCAGCACCCACCAGGAACCAAAGTATGGCAGGGATGCCCAGAATTTTCCGCTGTAATCCGGCTTCTGGAGCAGAGTACCGGCAATACATGCAGCCAGACCTACCATACGTCCTGCTGAAAGGTCTGTACCCTTTGTGATCAAACAGCCTGATACACCGCAGGCGATGATGAAACGTGGGGCTACGTTCAATGCGATGTTGATGAAATTATCCTTTGTAGCAAAGGTAGGCTGCATAATACTTGTATAGATGGCCAGCATTACAAGAACAACGATGATTCCATTATTGATAAGAAAATCTTTTACATTAAATTTTTTAGCTGTCATGATTTAAACCTCCTGTGTGGTATCTTTGGCTGCCTGTCCCTGAAGGTCGAACTTCGTTGCATAGGACATGATCAGCTCCTGGGTTGCCTCTGCGCCCTCTACTTCGCCTGTGATGTGGCCGTTGCACATAACAATGATACGGTTGGACATACCGATCAGCTCAGGCATTTCAGACGAGATCATGATAATGGATTTGCCCTGCTTTACCAGATCGATCATAATCTGGTAGATCTCATATTTTGCGCCTACGTCGATACCTCTGGTAGGCTCGTCCATGATCAGGATATCCGGGTTATTGGCCAGCCATCTGGCGATAATTACCTTCTGCTGGTTTCCTCCGGACAGCGACCGGATCAGCGTCTTGCCGCTGGGTGTCTTGATGCTCAGCTTTTGGATGCTGTCCTTTACCACCTGGTCTACCTGTTTCTTATCAATTTTTCCTACATGCGTATAGTTTTTATAGGAGGCAATCGCGGTATTGTCCTCAATGCTCAAGCATCCGAAGATACCAGTACCGCGCCGGTCCTCTGTGATCATTCCGACGGAATCATTAATGGCGTCCTGAGGCCGTTTGATGACCCGTTTCTTTCCCAGGACTTCGATCTCACCGCTGGCAACATGGCGCATCCCGAAGATTGCCTCCATAAGCTCGGTTCTCTGGGCGCCTACCAGTCCTCCAAAGCCCAGGATCTCTCCCCGCTTTAATTCAAAAGAGCAGTCCTGGAAGGAGCGCTCATGGATACTGCACAGATGGCTGACCTTTAAGACGGTCTCATCGGTCCGGCAGTCTTCCTTGGGAGGGTACACATTGGTAAGCTCACGCCCTACCATCTGTTTTACGATCTCATCGTCTGTGATGTCCTTTACCTCCCAGGATCCCACATACGTTCCGTCACGCATGATGGTAATATCGTCTGCGATCTGACGGATCTCAGCCATTTTGTGGCTGATATATATCATAGAAACGCCTCTTGACTTCAAATCCCGGATAATGCGGAACAGCGCTTCTACTTCGTTATCAGTCAGGGAAGATGTGGGCTCGTCAAGGATCACCAGCTTGGCGTTCTGGCTGACTGCCTTTGCGATCTCTACTGACTGCATCTGTCCGATTGATAATGTTCCTAACTTTGCCTTTGGGTTAAAATTCATTTTTACATCTTTTAACCACTTCTCAGCTTCCTGGTTCATGGTATTGTGATCTACCATCTTAAAGGGGCCAAATCCCTTCATGGGATACCTGCCCAGATACATATTTTCTGCGATCGAGCGCTCCGGTATTGGCTGCAGCTCCTGATGCACCATTGCAAGGCCCTTGCGGAGAGCTTCATCGGGATTGGCAATCTCCACTTTCTCCCCATCAATAAAGATCTGTCCTTCGTCCATCTTGTAAATGCCGAACAGGCATTTCATCAAGGTGGATTTGCCTGCACCGTTCTCACCCATCAGCGCGTGAACGGTTCCGGGACGTACTTTCAAATGTATTCCATCCAGTGCTTTTACGCCAGGGAATGTCTTGCTGACTCCTACCATTTCCAGTCTGTACTTCTCTGCCATCCCGCTACTCCTTTCAAATCCATATTCCTATTCCCCACACTCTGTCCCTAAAAATACGGGTGTGTCGGCGGACACACCCGTTTTATGCCAGATGACCATTAATTTAACTTATCCAGAATCTCCTGAGCATTGTCCTGGGTAACTTTTACGTAGTCAACCATATTTACAGGCTCCACTGCCTCGCCCTTTAAGAAGGAAACTGCGCAGTTTGCTGCCATCTCTGCCTGAGAGAAGTGATCGTTGAATACAGTACCTGTCTGCTTGCCGTCGATTACGTTCTGAACAGCCTCAGTCAGGGCGTCAACGCCTACCAGGTAGATGTCTTCATTTACAGTGCGGCCAGCTGCCTCGATTGCCTGTAATGCGCCAAGAGCCATAGCGTCGTTGTTGCAGAAGATAACCTCGATCTTGTCGCCGTGCTGAGTTAAAGCATCCTGAGCGATCTGCTGTGCCTTAGCCTGATCCCAGTCGCCGCGCTGCTTTAACAGCTCCTCAACTTCCATTCCTGCATCGGTCAGAGCCTTAACGGAGAACTCGGTTCTGTACTGAGCGTCTACGTTCTCAGGATCGCCCTGGATCATGATATAGGAAACCTTTCCGTCTCCGTTGATATCGCCCTTGTTAGCGGTCTCTAAGATCTCCTCGCCCTGGAAGGTACCGGACTGTCTTGCATCACAGCCAACGTAGGTAGCGTTGATGCTCTCAGCTTTCCATCTGTCCTCCTCAGCTACATCAGGCTCACGGTTGATGTAAACAACAGGGATTCCTGCCTCTTTACACATATCCGTTACTTCTGGTGCGGAGGAAGCCTGTACCAGGTTCAGGATCAGAACGTCATACTTCTGGGTGATGAAGTTCTGAATCTGGTTGGTCTGCTCTGCCTGATCGCCCTTACCATCCTGGATTACGATATTCTCCTTCTTGAAGCCAAGCTCCTCAACGAAGTATCTCTGAAGCTCGTTTCTGTACAGAGTCATAAAGTTATCGTCAAATTTGTAAATGCTGATGCCGACTTTCTTATCAGCAACTGCGGAAGCGTCTACCGCTCCGGCTGCCTCTGCTGCCTTAGTAGCATCCTCTTTTGCTGCCTCAGTAGCCTCTGCCTTCGTCTCCTCTTCCTTAGCTGCCTCGGTAGCTTCCTCTTTTGCTGCCTCGGTAGGAGCTGCGGTTGTCTCTGCTGGTTTGCTTCCGCATCCTGCCATGGATACTGCCATTGCGGATACGACCGCAACTGCTGCTGCTTTCTTTAATAATCTCATCTCGTAAATCCTCCCTTGATACGATTTTTGTCGTCTCTTGTCGATTTTGGTCGATTTCTCTCAACGACAAACACATTATACGTCTGTATTATGCATTTTTCCATATAATTTTCTAAGAAGGATTATAAAATTTCTTCGATTTTACATGTTTTGCAAATTTTTTTCATAGTTTTTATCACACTTTACAGTGCCGCAGTCTCCTTTTTCCCCGGCTTTCTTCTATTTTACTCCCCCCTCTTCTGCTTTTATGGGGCCATCTTACCGCTTCACAACCGCGCTCTGAGGACACCAGTAATAATGACTTTCCGGCAGCTCTCCTGCCCCCTTTGCCCCTGACAGGGAAAGGGCCATATCAAAAATAGCTTTTGCGTACAGATCCTTATCACATTCCACCGTTCCCAAAAGCTTTCCCTCCTCCACCGCCTTCTTTCCAGCCGGGATCCCATCGATACCCACCAGCTTAACAGCTCCGGGAAGGATCCCTTTCCGCTCCATTGCATCCAGGGCTCCTAAAGCCATATCATCGTTATTGCAGATCACCAGCTCAACCTGTCCGCCGTATTCCTCCAGCCACTGTTCCATCAGCGCAGAAGCCTGGCTCCGTTCCCAATTGGCAATCCCGCCAGTCAGCTTTTCAAGAGGTACGCCTCCTTTTTTCACGGTTTCAATGGACCACTCTGTGCGGATCAGGGAATCCTGATGGCTTGTTTCCCCCTCCAAGAGCACATAGCTGACCTTCCCGTCGCCGTTGCGGTCCAGAGAAGATGGATCTGCCTGATAAGCGTCCACCAGGATCTGCCCCTGGAGCACCGCCGTTTCCTTTGCATCTACCCCTACATAATACAGCTTTTCCCACCGCTTGAGATCCTCCTCCACCGGCTCCCGGTTAAAAAATACAACCGGCGTATCGGCCGCCATGGCCTTATCAATGACCACCGAGGAGGCGAATCGATCCACAATATTCACGCAGAGGGCATCACAGTCCAGAGAGATCAGGCGATCCGCCTGATTGGCCTGGGTATTCTGGCTTCCCTTGGCATCCAGAATATCCATAGTCACCTTGACCCCGCTGTCCTGCTCATAAGACCTGGCCTGTTTCTCCAGCGCCTCCTTTAACGTGCCAATGAAGGTATCGTCTTCCCTATATAAGAGAACGCCGATCCGCAAAGTCCCCTTGTCTTTTTCCTGTTTTGACGGCCCGGCACAGCCTGCTCCCGCACATACCACTGTCAAAAGGGCCAGTCCGGCCGCTGCCCGAATCATATATTTTCCCATACCATCTCCCCCTCCTCTGCTTATCTTTCTGTCTCCCCTCTGTCAGCCTGTCTCTTCCTCTGCCCTGACAGCCTGACCATGATCCAGCTATTCAATCGGATAAAACATGCGCTCATACTCCCTCTTACGGATCCGATCCCTGTCAATATACACCGGCTCCAGCTGAGTCTGCTGTTTCTGACGCATCCCGCCGATGGCCTCCACCGCCCTCTTTACGCTGATATACCCCTGGTCAAAGCGGCTGCAGTCCGCCAGCCCGGATACGATCCCCTCATCCAGGCTGCTAAGAAGTTCCTGAGAGCTTCCTATACCGTAAAGCCCTGCCACATTTCTCTGATATACGGTGCTGTCTTCTAAGATCTTTGCCGTGCGGATAGCCGTCCCCTCATCCAAAGCGATGACAAGGATCCGATCCGATCCGGGATAAACGGTAGACTCGATCACCTGCCGGCATATCTCTCCGGAAGGATCCTCATAGAGGCGGCTTTCCACTCCCGCCTCCTCCAAAACGGATCTCACCCCATCATAAACTTCCCCGTTATCCCCGTACTCCAGCCCTTCTGTAAACAGACAGACCGGCCATTTCCCTTTCCCATCCTCCAGGGCATTTACAGCTAACAGCCGTCCGGCCTCATAACTGTCCATGGACACCGTATCCACCACATGCTCACTGGCAGCGCTGTTTCCCAAAAGGATCACCGGAGATCCAGGATTTCTTTCATCGAATCCCATCACCGCTTCTGCCCCGTTGACAGGCGCTAAAATAAGAGCTTTTGCCCCATCCCGGATTTCCCGGTATGCTAACTCCATCTGTTCTCCCTCATCCTTTTTGTTATATAAGACTACAAAATTAATATCCAGATGAAACTCCTCTGCTGCCTGATCCATCCCCTTCTTAAAATTCACATACCGGTCATCATTTTCCTCATCAATAATAACGGAAACAGGATAGACCTCCATCTTTTTTTCCTTGATGATCAGATCGGTGGAGGACATGAGAAATAAAAGGATCAGCAGACATCCCCAGCCGCACCAAAACGCTGTTTCCTTATTTGACATCCTGCTCCCCCTTTCTCACCTGCTCATAGTCGATCGCCGGCAAATGGGCTGTAACCTTCGTTCCCTCGTCAGGCTCCGATTCGATCATGAGCCCGTAGCCGCTTCCAAAATACAGGCGGATCCGTTCATTTACATTCTTCACGCCAATTCCGGATCCTCTCCGCGAGGATACGTGGCTTGTATCGGAAAACAAGGCTTTTACCTGTTCCGGGGTCATTCCCAGCCCATTGTCCTCCACGCAGAGGAACAGCTCTGAATTTTGCCTCCAGGCACGGATCCGGATCTCGCCATCCCCGTCCATAAATTCCATACCATGGTAAATGGCATTTTCCACCAACGGCTGGAGCATAAGCTTTAAGCTGGCAAGAGAAAGGACTTCCTCCTCCGCTTCAATGGTATAAGTAAATTTATTCTTATACCGCATATGCTGGATCATCAGGTAATTGCGGACATGCTCTAACTCGTCGGCTACCGTGATAATACTTTTTCCCTTACTGAGGCTGATGCGGAAAAACCGCGCCAGGGCCGTCACTGCCCGGACTGCCTCGTCCTGTTTTTCATTTTCGATCATCCATACGATGATGTCCAGGGTATTGTATAAAAAATGAGGGTTAATCTGAGACTGAAGGGTATCAAATTCGCTTTTGCGTTTGGATTCATGTTCCGCCACAATATCATCCATCAGCCTCTGGATCTGACGCGCCATATTCTGGATGGAGACTCCCAGATGACGGATCTCATAGGAACCATTTTGATGGATCTCCGTCTTTAAATCCCCCTCCTCGATCTTTTTTACCGATTTTTCTAATTCCTTGATCGGGTCTGTGATTTTCGATGAAATATAGGAATTGATGATAGTCAAAATAAAGAGTATAAAGGCAATCATGAACACAATAAGTAATTTTGTCTTTATACTATTTAAGGCCAGATCATCCATAGGCATAACCCCTACCACCTTCCACCCGGTGTAGCCCATGGTCTTGACCGTTACTGCCCGTTCCCGTCCCTCAAATAGTTCCTGATGGTTCCCGTCCCGGTATCGGGCTGCCTCCAGGTTATTCTCCCTCTCCAGACCGGAGGACAGAAGCTGAGCCTTAGGGTGGTAGATGATCTCCCCTTCTCCGTCCATCAGGTACACATATCCCTGATTTCCCAGGCTGACCCCGTCAAAAAATTCTTCCAGCCCGCTGTAGCGTATATCAATCAGAAGCACACCCTGATCCGTATTGGGCCCCTTTGTGATTTCCACCGCCCTGGACAGGGAAATGACCCAGCGGTACTGCTTTTTTGCCGTATCAAAGATATACTGCACATGAGGGGTGGAAAAATGAAGGTTCTCCGTTTTTTCCAGGGTATCCCCAAACCACTCCTCCTGCCTCACATCCACATGGGATTTCAGCCGGGCCGCGGGAACCGACTCCAAAAGCTGCCCCTCCTTAGAAAACAAGGCGATATTCTCAATGTTATCCTTATTATTGTCGTACAAAAGGGTAATATCCCGGTTGATGGAGCTGTCAGACAGGTCTGCATTTTTGATCACGCCGTAATAGAGGGAATCGGATAGCTTCATAATAGTACGAAGGTAGGAATCCATGGAATGGGTCACCTGGTTGATCAGAATCTGATTTTCCTCCTGGATCGTAGACGACATCTGGCCCGACAGTCTTGTATATAAAGAAATACCAATGAACACGCTGGCCGCCAGGGCAGTCAGTGTAAAATAAATGAAAATGGTGTAGCGGATGCTGGCGTTTGCCAGCTTTTTTCTCTGTTTTTGAAACACGTCCCCCTCCTTATGCTGTTTCAAGATCTTCCTGATGCCCCGGATCTCTCTGACGCCCTCTCCGCCCCTTTTTCTGGTTACTTTGCTCCCCGAAACTTTGTGGGGGATACCCCGAAATGCTTTTTGAATACATAGCTGAAATAATTCTGCTCCTGGTATCCCACCTTGGCGGCAATGACATAGGTCTTATCGTCCGTCGTATTGAGAAGCTCCACCGCCTTATCCAGGCGGATCTGGGTCAGATAAGCGATATACGCCTGGCCTGTCTCTTTTTTGAACATGGTAGAAAAATAAGCCGGGCTCATGTGGAGAAAGCGGCATATTTTTTCCACGGACAGCTCCGGATCCTGGTAGTTGTCCCGGATGTACTCCTTAGCTGTCTGGATCACCTGCTTCATCGTATTGTCCCGTTCCTGGTTCATAGCCTGGTTAATACGCAGGGCGGCGGATAAAAGCCACTTGGAAAAATCTTCCAGTCTCTGCATCTTAGGGATCAGGACAAATTGATCCTCCGCCTCCTGACCCTCATCCACGATCTGCTTCATATTCAGATCATACTGCTGCACCAGCTGGATCACAGCGCTGGATACGCTGAGCATATAGGCCTGGCACTGGCGGAAATGAACCTTTGCATCCCCCATCTTGTCCATAATAGACTGAACTGCCTGTTCAATGGATTCTCTGGGGCCGAACTTGATCGCGGCAGTCAGCTCTGCCTGCTCTTTCCCGTCAAAGCTCAGTTTTCCTCCTGATACCGGCTCCACATCGTTAATATAGATCGTTCCGCCGGCTCCCACAATGGCCTTATATCCCAAAGCGTCCGCTGCCCCTTTATAGGAAAAACTTATATCCTCCAGCCTCTGGCAGCTGCGGCCGATCCCGATGGTCACCGGCACTTCCAGGATCTTTTTAATCTCCCGGCATATATCTCCCAAAACATCGATCAGCCCCGTCTGGGTCATCCCCTGGTCGATGGCAGCGATCACAGCCAGCTGGGAGCGCAGCATGGGGGAAGCAGAAAACACCGATGACCGGCAGTACTGCCCCAGCTTTTCCTCCAATATCTGGGCCACGGAAATGGGGATCAGCCCTTTTTCCTTATGAAGGGGCAGCTCCCGCCCCTTGCGGATCTCCTCCGGATCAATATCAATAGCCGCAGCCACCCATTTTTTTGCTCCTGCCAGGGGAATATCGTATTCTCTCAGCTTCTCCGACAAAACAGCCGGATCCACCGTCCCTCCTGCCAGCTCATTTAAAAACCGCTCTCTCAGAATGGGGAGATTGCGGATATAGCTTTCCCGCAGCAGGCTTACATTCCGCTTCTGTTCGATCTCCTCGTCCAGATTGGACTTGATGCGCTTTAAAATGGCGGTAAGCTCCTCCACATTCACCGGCTTTAAGATGTATTCCGTTACATTGAGCTTAATGGCCTGTTTGGCATACTCAAAATCATCATACCCGGAAAAAATTACGATCTTTACAGAAGGATGCTTCTGGCGCACCCGCTCGGATAAAGTAAGCCCGTCCATATAGGGCATGCGAATATCGGTCAAAATCAGATCCGGCTCCAAAAGTTCTATCTTTTCCAGGGCATCCTGCCCGTTCTCCGCATCTCCCACAACCTGAAATCCTGCTTCTTTCCAGTCTATCTTCCTTATAATGCTCTGGCGCACTTCCTCCTCGTCGTCCACCAGTATAATACGGTACAGATCCATACGAATACATTCCCTTCTGCCGCGATCCTGCTGTGAAAAACAGATCCCGGCGGTTACGGTCAGAACAATATCTTCCTGGATTTTAGTATACCGCAATTTGCAAAAAATGTCACCTCACTGTGCCCCACTTATGATTTTTCATAAGTATAAATAATAGGACACGGTATTGTCCTTCCCTTCCGGTGTGTGTTATGATATTTCCGTGCCGATCACGGGCAGCAGAATAAAACTTAGAATAAAAGAGGTATGACACATGGGCGGAATATTTGGCGTTGCATCAAAGAACAGCTGTACCCTGGATCTGTTTTTCGGGGTGGACTACCACTCCCACCTGGGCACAAAAAGGGGAGGCATGGCCGTATACGGGAGCCAGGGCTTTACCCGTTCCATACACAATATTGAAAATACCCCCTTCCGCACAAAATTCGACCGGGATTTAGATGAATTGGAAGGCAACTTGGGAATCGGCTGTATTTCAGACAATGAACCGCAGCCTTTATTGATCCAATCCCACCTTGGCAGCTTTGCCATTACCACGGTAGGGAAGATCAACAACGAGGAGGAGCTCATTTCCTCCGCATATGAGAATGGCCATATCCATTTTATGGAAATGAGCCATGGAAAGATCAATGCCACAGAGCTGGTGGCTGCCCTTATCAATCAGAAATCCACCCTGGTGGAGGGGCTTCTCTACGCTCAGGAGCGGATCCAGGGCTCCATGTCCATTCTGATCCTCACCTCTGAGGGGATCTACGCCTCCAGAGATCGGTTGGGAAGAACTCCCATTGTGGTCGGAAAAAAAGAAGACGCATTCTGCGTCTCCTTTGAAAGCTTTGCTTATATTAACCTGGGATACACGGATCACAAGGAACTGGGGCCGGGAGAGATCGTATTTGTCACCCCGGAAAGCGCTGAGACTGTAAGCCCTGCCAGGGAGGAAATGAAGATCTGCTCCTTCCTGTGGGTATACTATGGATACCCCACTTCCAGTTATGAGGGGGTCAATGTGGAAAGCATGCGCTACGAATGCGGCAAGCTGCTGGCCCAGAGAGACGACGCCTGCCCTGATGTGGTGGCCGGTGTGCCTGATTCCGGCATTGCCCACGCAGTGGGATACGCCAATGAGTCCGGCATCCCCTTTGCCCGTCCTTTTATCAAATACACACCAACCTGGCCCCGTTCCTTCATGCCCCAGAACCAGAGCCAGAGAAATCTTATTGCACGCATGAAGCTGATCCCCGTGGATGCGCTGATCCGGGGCAAAAAGCTGCTTCTCATTGACGATTCCATTGTCCGGGGCACTCAGCTTGGCGAGACTACGGAATTTCTCTATCAGAGCGGAGCGAAGGAGGTACATATCCGTCCTGCCTGCCCGCCCCTGCTCTATGGATGCCCGTATCTGAATTTCTCCCGTTCCACTTCGGTCATGGATCTCATCACGCGGCGCGTCATCCGCGACCGGGAGGGGGATCAGGTTTCCGAGGAAACCATCGCCTCCTATACGGATCCTGACAGCTCCAATTACTGTGAGATGATCGAGGAGATCCGCAGGCGCCTGGGATTCACCTCCCTGCGCTATCACCGGCTGGACGACCTGATCCAGTCTATCGGGATCTCTCCCTGCAAACTGTGTACCTACTGCTGGAATGGAAAGAAATAATCCATTACATTTGATATAAAACAGCATTACAGATGGCGGCGGCTACATTGCTGCCGCCTTTTCGTCCCCTTGCCACAATGTAAGGGGTGTCAGAGAGGGTCAGGATCATTTCCTTAGCGGGGATCACATTGACAAACCCTACAGGCACTCCGATGATCAGGGCCGGGGACAGCTTCTTTTCCTGTATAAGCTCATAGATCCGCACCAAAGCGGTGGGAGCGTTCCCCACTGCAAAGATCACAGGGCGGCCGCTGTCTCCATAGCGCTTTGCCGCAAGCTCCACGCTGGCGGAGGCTCTGGTTGTTCCCTGGCTGGCCGCTCTGGCCGCTGTCTCCGGCTCCGCCATGAAGCAGACTGCCTCTGCCCCCAGCTTTGCAAGCCTTCCCTTGTTGATCCCAGCCAAAGCCATATTGGTATCCGTAACAATGACGGCTCTCTTTCTCAGCGCTTCCTTTGCCCTCTCTACCGCCTTAGAAGAAAATACCAGACTTTCAGCGTAATCAAAATCTGCCGTAGTGTGGATGGCTCGTTTGATCACCAGCTCCTGCTCCGGATCCAGACAGATCCCCCTGTCCTTTAACTCCTCCCCTATGATCTCAAAGCTCCTCTTTTCAATCCCATTAGGCAGAACCTGCTCTAACTGGATCCTGCTGTGGGTATCATCCCTCATATTTTCCTCCATGATCTTATCTTCCCTTTCTCTCATTTTCCAATCCCATGATCTGATAGATCTTCTCCATATCAAGGCTCTGCCTCAGCACGGCGGCCAGCTTATCAAACTGCCTTTCCCTGTATCCTTCCCAATCTGTCTCCCCGGCTTCCTCCAGGGTGATCCCCTTCCTGGCTGCCAGAGCCTGGGCCACACAAAGAGCAATCTCCGGTCCGTCAAAGATACCGTGGACATAGGTTCCAATGCTGTTTTCCCGGGCATAGACCACCGGCAGGCTGTTTTCCCAACAGCCCTGCTTTCCTTCCCCTGCCCCAAAGGATCTTCCCATATGGATCTCGTAACCGGAAAATTCCTTCCCGGAAAGACTGGAAAAAAGGCCGGGAATATGAGGAAGCCTTCCCTTTACCTGAGTCTGCATCTTTTCCTCTGCAAATTCCGTTTCCATGGGGAGAAGCCCCATTCCCCGGATGCAGGTTCCCGGGACTGTCTCCACCCCCTTAGGATCCGTCAGCCTCTCCCCCATCATCTGATAACCGCCGCAGATCCCCCATACTGGTATCCTGCGGTCCGCCAGCTTGAGGATTGCTGCCTCCAGGCCATTTTGGCGCATCCACAAAAGGTCTGACACTGTATTTTTAGTGCCGGGCAGGATCACCAGATCCGGCGTCCCCAGCTGTGATACACGGGAGACATAGCGCAGAGACACCCCCGGTATGCGGGAAAACACATCAAAATCCGTAAAATTGGAGATTTTCGGAACATGGATGACCGCAAGATCCAGGGTTCCGGGTGCTGCCTTTTCCTCCCTTTCCAGACGGGATGACAGGCTGTCCTCATCCTCCACATCCACATCTGCCATGGGAACCACGCCCACCACCGGGATCCCGCACAGTTCCTCTAACATAGCGATCCCCGGCTCCAAAATAGAGGGATCTCCCCTGAATTTATTAATGATCAGCCCCTTCACTCTGGCCCGCTCCTGGGGCGTTAAAAGGGCTACCGTACCGTAAAGCTGGGCAAAAACCCCGCCCCGGTCAATGTCGCCAACCAAAAGCACAGGCGCATTCGCCATAGAGGCCATTCCCATATTCACAATGTCGTCTGCCTTTAAATTGATCTCCGCAGGGCTCCCAGCCCCCTCGATCACAAGGATCTCATACTGCTCCTCCAACCGATGATAACATTCCAGAATGTCAGGAATCAGCTTCTTTTTGCAGGCAAAATACTCCTTAGCCTTCATATTCCCAATCGGAACCCCTCGGACAATCACCTGGGAACCTACATCGGTAGTGGGCTTTAAAAGTATGGGATTCATATCCGCCCTGGGAGGAATCCCGGCTGCCTGGGCCTGCACGGCCTGAGCCCGCCCCATCTCTAACCCGTCCTCTGTGATATAAGAATTTAAAGCCATATTCTGTGATTTAAAGGGTGCTACGGAATAACCATCCTGGACAAAGATCCGGCACAGCCCCGCCGCCAGAAGGCTTTTTCCCGCATTCGACATGGTTCCCTGGATCATAATGGATTGTGACATATGTTCTCCTCTCTGAAGGCCCGGACAGCCTCTATAAGCCGCTCATTATCCGGCCTGAGCTTTACACAGATCCGGTAATAGGATGGGTCTAATCCCTGGTAATTGGCGCAGCTTCGGATCAGGATACCCTGTTCCAAAAGAACCTTGTAAAGCCGGCCTTTTTTCTCATCCTCCCGCTCCCACGGCCCCTTCTCCCATGGATCCTTAAAAAACAAATAATTTGCCTGGGAGGGGTATACGAAAAATCCCATTTTTTTCAGCTCATTGGACAAAAACCAGCGTTCCCCCTTCACTGTCTTCCTAGTCTGTTCTTCAAAATCTGTCTCCTCTAATGCCGCCTCCCCGGCCAGCTGAGCCAGCCCAGATACAGACCAGGGCTGACGCACCTGACAGAGCTTCTCCAATAGAGGCCCGTTCCCGCTCAGTCCATAGCCCAGCCGAAGCCCAGCCATAGAATACATTTTTGTGAATGCTTTCAGGATAAAGAGATGGGGAAACCGGTACAGATCCGGGATCAGGGAAAAATCCTCCGGCCGATCCAGAAAATCGCAGAAACATTCATCTGCGACAAGAAAAGCGCCCCATTTCCCACAGGCCTCTGCCAGCTGCCTCCCCTCCTCCCTTGGCACCGGAAGTCCTGTGGGATTGTTAGGATTGCAGAAAAAGACCATATCATAGGGTTTTCCCTCCTGAAAGGCCTTCCAGATCTGCCTGCACATGAGGGAAACGGGAAGCTCCATGCTGTGCTCTAAAAGCCCTATGTGATCCACCGTTCCTCCAAAGGCCTCCACTGCCTGCTGGTATTCGGCAAATGCAGGAGCCGGGATCAGAACCCGCCTGGGCTTGATCGCTGCAGCCAGCCCAAAGATCAGATCCGCAGCCCCATTTCCACAGATGATCCAGGAATCCTGAATCCCCAGATGCCTTCCGATGGCAGACCGCAGGCTGCGGCACTGGCTGTCCGGATAACGGACACAGGCCTGGGATCCTACCCCCTCCATCACCTTTTTTCTGACCCGTTCCGGCATCCCCAATGGATTTAGGTTGGCTGAGTAATCCAGCTGTACCATATGGCTGTAAACGTCTCCTCCGTGCTGATATTCCACCTGAAACCTCCTTTTCTTCCCAATGTCTGTACAGGGTTATCATAAAAACAAAACTCCTGCCCCCAGGATCCCCATGGCGATCCCCTCTGCCGCAAACATAAGACCATTGGCCCTTCGTATATCGTTGGGCTCGATCTGCCTTCCCTCGTCTCCAATAAAGGGCTTTTTATGCAGGGTTCCAAAATACCATGCATCACCGGCCAGACGCAGATGGAGGGCTCCGGCACATGCCGCCTCCCCATGGGCAGAGTTGGGGCTTGCGTGACATTTTCTGTCCCTCAGAAATATGCGCCACGCCTTTCTTCCGTCCATTCCCGGAAGGAGCCAGGCTCCCAAGATCATAAGAAGCCCTGTAATCCTGGCCGGGAGCAGGTTCAAACAATCATCCAGCCTGGCTGCTGCCCGTCCAAAATAACGATAACGGTCATTTTTATAGCCGATCATGGAATCCATGGTGTTCACAGCCTTATAAAGAGAACCTCCCCACGGGCCGAAAAAAGCCAGAAATAAAAAAGGAGCGATAACGCCGTCCGATGCATTTTCTGCCACGGTCTCCACCGCCGCCCTGGCAATCCCGTCTGAATTAAGAGGAGCGGTATCCCTTCCCACGATCATAGATACATTGATTCTGGCCTCCTCTGTTTTTCCCTTTTCCAGGCTCCGGCACACCTTCATGCTCTCTGAATAGAGGCCTCTGGCTGCCAGCATCTGGCTGCACCAAAGGCTCTCTATCAAAAGAAGCGGGATCCAAGATCCGGGAAGAAGGGATTTCTCAGCACCACCAAAAACCAGAAACGGAATCCCCCACCAGACAAGGCACATGACCGCTGTAAGGATCATTCCCCCGGTTCTCTCCTTTTGGGGGATCCAGCCCCGTATCCTTCGTTCCAGCCACAGAATCATGCTCCCCATCAGTCGGATGGGATGGGGAAGCCAGGCCGGATCGCCGATCAGCCAATCGATCCCACAGCCTAAAAGAAGGGCTGTGCTGTGAAATTTCCATATCTCTATCCAAGTAAATACACCCTGTTCCATGATGTCTCTGATCTTCCTCCTGTCTTTACCAGCTGCCTGGATGCCGTCTTTATTTGATCTGCGTTCCCATGCCGCAGCATACCCGCCACACCTGATCCGCTGCGGCTGCAATGCGGCAGTTCAGCCTGCCTGAAGCTTCCCTCCACAGCCTCTCCTCCCGATGGAAAGGGACAATCCCGCAGCCCACCTCATCCGTCACTAAAATCCGGGAAAAAGAGGGGGCTGAAAGCCCTGCGGCCAGTTTTTCCAGCAACAGCGCCTGCCCCTCCTCCTCCCAGAAAGACACGGATCCCATATTCTTTTCCGCAGGTCTTATATCCCCTTTATCGATCTCGCCTGGGCTTACCTCACCTGCCAAAAGACGCTTCACAAACAGGTGGAGAGAACAGATATAAGAGCTTTCCATGATCTCCTCCCAGGATGCAAAAGCCCCATCACACCAGGCCGCCTCCCCGGAGGGGGAGAAGGTTCTCTGGGCAAATTCTTTTTTCCCCTGAAAGCTTCCTCCTATGACTAATATCATTTCCACAATCCTCCCGATATTCCAATCCTGAGAAGAAGAACCAGGGCTCCCATGCCTGCCAGCTCGCAAACCTGCAAAAACCAGCCCGCCAGATCCCCGGTCACTCCTCCAAACTCTTTTACGGCCATGCGGCGATAACAGAAAAACAGAAAAAGAAGCACAGAAAAAAGGCTTAAAACAACCAAAATCCCCAGCTTTATGCCTGCTGTGGCTGTGTTCTGAAAAAGAGACAGGAAAAGAAGGCTGCTTCCTGCCATCCACAAGCAGAGCAGAATACAGTCCCCTTTTTTCCTGGCAGCGGTCTCAAAGCCAGCTGCCAGCCCCTCCTTCTTCGCCTGGGGAAAGGTGATAACGGAAAATCCGCTGAAGACCCGCTCCATGATAAACAGTACGCCTAAAGCCCCGTAACAGGCCAGCCGCCTGTTTTCCGGCAGCTGTCTCGTAAGGGATATGTATTCAGAAAAGACGCCAAGATACAGCAGCATATAAATGCCAAAAGAGATTACTGCAAAGGCTCCCAAATGGGGATCCTTTAAGATTTCCAGCTTCTTTTCCCTGGATCCATAGGAATGAATGGCGTCCATGGTATCCAAAAAACCATCCATATGGATCCCTCCCGTCACCAAAAGAGGAAGGACGCCGCCTACCAGAGTCAAAGCCGTCTGCGAAATCAGAAGCCAGTCCCCTCCCACAGACAGCCACAGCCACAGAAGGATCCCCTCAAACACTCCTACAAAAGGGAAAAATCCCATTACATGGCTCATGCGGTCCTTCGTCCACTCCACAGCAGGCATGGGGATTTTTGAGTACATGGATATGGCGATGATACAGGAATCAATCCATTTCATGGTCTGCGCTCCTCTCCCTTCTTTTTCTTTCTCATCTTTTTCTTTTTGATCTTTTTCATCTTCCCCCCTGTCTTTCCTTCCCCTGACATACGTTCCGATCACCCGGCTCAGAAGTTTTCCACATTACTGGGATACCGCACACCACCTCTGTCACCTGATCTGCCAGCTGCGCCAGCCCCCGGTTTACCAGTCCCATAAGCCGGATATAATCCATGGTTTCCGGCTCATAGCAAACGCCGTCCTCCCCCACCTCATTGGTCACAATGATCAGCTCTGATACGCAGCCGGCTAAAAAAGCCAGATCGCCGACCAGCTGATCCGCCAGTTCTTCCGGGGTTCGGGGATCTCTTGTACCGTCGGGCAAAAACATTTCATTGGCTGCAAGATTGGACATACATTCAAGCAAAAGGACTGCATTCCTATGGTTCAGCGCCGAGACGGCTGTTCTCACCTGTCTCGGCTGTTCTATGGTCAGGAATCCCTTCCCCTGACGCTGCTGCCGGTGGCGCTGCACCTTGGCCTCCCCTTCTTTTCCGTAAGCGATCATGGTTGCCAGGTAAAACCGTGCCGGACAGCCGCTGCCCACAGCCAGCCCTTCTGCATATTCTGATTTTCCGCTTCCGCTTCCGCCGGTAATGAGTGTGATCATTCTTTCTCTGCCTTTCTTTGATCTGAAGGTTTTATTTATATTTTCACTCCAAAGGCTGGTAGGCCTCTACCCGGATCCCCTCAAAGGTACTCATCTGGCAATATACCGCCGCCGCCATGTCCAGCAATGGGAATAGGGCAGCAGCCCCAGTCCCCTCTCCCAGGCACATTCCTGCCTGGATCGCCGGATGCAGGCCTAATTCTTTTAAGACCATAGCTCCGGCCGGCTCTGCTGTCACATGAGAGGCTAAAAGGTAATCCGCCACAGGAGGGCAGAGTCTCACCGCCGCCAAAGCTGCCGCTCCGGTGATCAGTCCGTCTAAGACAGCAGGCAGCCGGCACGCCCCGCAGCCGATGTAAAACCCAGCCAGGGCAGCCAGATCTGCTCCCCCTACCTTGGACAGCACGTCAATGGGATCCTCCCTGTCCGGTCTGCGGATCCGGATTCCCTGCCGGATAACCTCCACCTTTCTTGACAGGCCCTGGCTTGACAGACCGGCTCCCCTTCCAGTAACCTTCTGAGGATCGATCCCCAAGAGAACGGAGATTACCGCACTGCTGGTGGTGGTATTTCCAATTCCCATTTCCCCGGAACCCACCAGATGAAAGCCCTGATCTTTCAGGGAAAAGGCTGTATCCATACCGGCCTCCATAGCCTTTACCGTTTCCTCTCTGGTCATAGCCGGCTCTTTCAGAAAATTTTTCGTGCCGAAGCACACCTTCCGGCTGAGCACTCCCTTTGGTGTTTCCCGGCATACCATCCCCACATCTACAGGAATCACCTCTGCGCGGCACTGCCTTGCCATAAGGCAGACACAGGAATTGCCAACTCCCATATTCCCGGCCACCACAGCTGTCACCTCCTGGCCTGTCTGGGTCACTCCTTCCTCCACAATGCCATTGTCACTGCACATCACTGCAATGGTCCTGGGAGACAAAAGCGGCTGGGGATTCTGGCTGGCAGCCGCTATGCGCACAATATCCTCCTCCAAAACCCCCAGGCTTCCCAAGGGCTTTGCCACCTGATCCCATCGTTCTTTGGCCTTTTCTGCCGCCTGAGCATCCCCTGGTTTTACCATTTTTATGCCATCTGTCAGCTTCATTGTCTCTGTTCCTTTCCGTATGCCAGACACTGCATCGCAAACCGTCTCCCCAATTGGGGGCAGGAGGGGTAGTAAAGGTGGGGAAAACCTGCCAGAACCCCCTTATAGCTTCTCATGCAGGGCCATCTGCGCCCTCCCGCCGGCTTTACAGCCTCCATACAAAACAGTTCCTTTCCTTCCTCCAGGCAGCAGTCCCAATAGTGGAACTCATGTCCCCGGATCTCCTCCCCGAAGGTCAGATAGGGAGTTTCTTTGTCCGGGTGAAGGGAAATATACCCGAACCGCCCGGTTCTTCCTACCCGGTATCCATGGCCCCTTAAAACACCTGCCATAGGATAGCTCCTGCCGTCTGTCCCCTCCAGACTGTCCAGAAGGTAAAGATAACCGCCGCACTCCGCCAGTATCGGCATCCCTCCTTCAGCAGCTGTGCTTATGGCCTTCCTCATGGCCTGATTCTCCCCCAGCTCTTTTGCGAAATTTTCCGGGTATCCCCCTCCCAAAAGGATGCCGCAGCAGCCTGGGGGCAGGGCTTCATCTGTAAGAGGGCTGAAATCATGCAAAATCGCTCCCGCCGCCTCCAGGGCTCTCAGATTATCCTGATAATAAAAACAAAAGGCAGGATCCCTGGCAACAGCCAGTGAAAAGGGTTCTGTGAAAAGGGTTCCTTGCTCCTCTCCTTTGGGACTGATGTCCCAGGGCAGCTTCCCTTCCGCTATCTTCCAAAAGCTCTCCCAGTCCATGCCTTCCTCCAGACAGTCTGCCAAGCGCTCCAGCTGCTGGCGCAGGCCTTCAACCTCATCCGGAAGGATCAGGCCCAGATGTCGGCTTCCCACTCTCAGGAAATCTAACTCCGGCAAATATCCCACCACCGGTATATGAAACCGTTCTTCCACCAGGGGTTTTATCATTTGATACACACCTTTAGAGGCCCGGTTTAAAAAAATACCGCGGATGCCGCTCTCTCCCGCTGCCTCCCGCTCAAAATCCAGAAAGCCCTGGATCATGGCAAGAAGGGAAAGGCTGGCGCCCTTTGCATCCACGGTCAAAAGAGCAGGAAGCCCCAGAATCCTTCGGATCTCCTGGCAGCTTCCCCTCATGCTCACCCCTCCCAGGCCGTCGAAATATCCCATGGCTCCCTCGGCCACCAGAATATGATCCTTCATGGCCCGGAACACTTTGCGCCTCATATGATCCTCTGTCTCAAAATAGCTGTCCAGATTTTCCGTCTCCACCCCCAAAACGGTACGGTGAAACAGTCCGTCAATATAATCCGGCCCGCATTTACAGGCCATGGGGCAGTATCCCTTTCTCTTTAAAAGTGTTAAGAGCCCGCAAGTGACCATGGTCTTTCCGCTGCCGCTTTTGGGAGCTGCGATCATAATTCCTGCCATGTCAGATCTCCATCCTCCTCCTGTATTGGATCCTGCATCACTGCCACATAGACTGGATTGCATGAAACAGGCATGTGGAAGTTTCCCACCGGACGGACCGGGGCGGCCCAGATCTGTGTGATCTCTCCCTGTTCAAACCCAAACCGCTTCATACATTTTAAAATTTCCCCAACGGTTTCCAGGGTAATGGCATTTGCTACGATCCTCACATGGGGATTGGCCCGAAGAAGGGACTCTATGATCTCCTCCATGCGTCCTCCGCTTCCGCCGATAAAAGCATGGGTGGGAGGAGGGAGCTCCTCCAAGGCCTCCGGCGCTTCCCCCTTTATGATGTGGGCCCCCTGCCAGGAACCGTGAAATTTCTGCATATTGGAACGGATCAGCTCAAGGCCCTCCTCATTCCGCTCAATGGCGTATACCTCTCCGTTCCCTCCCCTGCGGCGGATGGCCATAGCCATTTCCACTGCCACAGAGCCTGTTCCCGCTCCGATGTCATAGCATACAGCTCCCACTCCGATGCGCATTTTCTCCAGAGACAGCCTGCGCACCTCCTTTTTTGTCATGGGAACCTGCCCCCTGATATAATCCCCGTCCTCCGGTCCCGGGCTGGGATAAAGCTGATCCTCTAAGGACTGGGGATTCTCCGCCAGGATACAGGCCAGGCTTCCAAAAGGCTGGCGCTCGTCCTCCATCAAAAGCTCTGCTGGGCTCATTTCCCAGGAAATACGCTCCTCTTGATAGGAAAAGTTCTCCCCTGCCCACAGCGTTACATGGCTCATCCCATTGCTGACCAGCTGACGGCACAGATCCGGCACGCTTCCCTGGCCTCCCAGAAGGATAAAGGAGCTGTGAAAGCTTCGGATATGAGACACTGCATCGCATTCCCTTCCATGGCTGCTGATGGGATGGACATTCTGCCAGCTGCGTCCCAGCCGGGAACAGAAGTAGGAAAGACTGGAAATCCCCGGCACATACTCCACATCCCAGCCCTCCTGCCAGAATGCCTTTGCGGCCGCCTCCGCCCCGCTGTAAAAGCCAGGATCGCCGGAAAGCACCAAAACGGCTTCCGACCAGGAAAAGGTTTTCAGCCAGCGCACCATTTCACTGGGCTTGTAGGCTGCCAGCGTCCGTTTCCCCTGGGTATAAAACTGCACGGCTGCCAGCATCCTCTGGGCTCCCATCACCGCCTGGGCCTCCCCCAGGCAGTCTATCCCCCTTCCGGTCAGCTGATCCTCTGCCCCCATGCCGATCCCTGCCAGATATACAATCGGTCTTTCCTTATCCATGTGCGCCTTCCTCCTCCCGTTTGATCCATGTCCGGATCTCTTCCTTTGCTTGTTCCATTGACAGCCCTTCCTCCTTTGGCCGCTCAACGACCAGCGCTATGGCTCCTGCCCGCTCTGCTGCCTCTATTTTTTCGGAAAATCCTCCCACATTCCCCCCATCCTTTGTCACCAGGTAGCGGCAGTCATATTCCTGCAGCTGGGCCAGGTTCATCTCCACAGAAAAGGGGCCCTGCATAGCAATAATGTGGCGGCCCTCAAACCCTAATTTTTTACAGCTCTCCACCCCTTCCACAGATGGAAGGACACGGGCATAAACCCGCTGCCGGTAATCAGGGAGCTGTGTGTAGAGGGCCAGTTCCTTGCTTCCTGTGACAGCCAGGATATTTCCCGGATGAGCAGACAGCCATCTCACCGCCGTCTCCAAATCCGGCACGGATCGGATGTGAGGGCTGTCCTGACTTCCCTTTTCCCTCAAGCACCGTACCAGGCAGACATTTTTATGTGCCTGGCATGCCCTGAGGATATTTCCGGTCACCAGTTCCGCATAAGGGTGGGTGGCGTCGATCACAAGCCCAATGTCCTTTCTCTCTATGAGCGCTCCGATCTGCTTTTCATCCAGACGTCCCTGGATCACCTGAAGGCAGCAATTCTCAGCGATTCCCTCCTCTATGATCTCCCTTCCATAGTCCGTTGCCACAGACACGAAGGCAGGCCATCCGGTCTGGGCCAGGTATCCGGCCAGACTGCGCCCCTCTGAGGTTCCTGCAAAAAGCAGGATCGGTCTTTTATTCTCTGTCATATCTTCCTCTCATATCCATATCCCCTGGGAGTCACCATACAGCTCCCCATTCTCCTGGTCTGGGAATTTCCGACGTACACGGTGGTAAACATATCCGCCTCTCCCTTTCCCTGGGCCAGCTCCCCAAGGGTAAGGATCTGGGCCTTCTCCCCTTCCCGTCCGATCCGGGAAGCCAGTCCGCAGACAGTGCTCTCCTTGCGGAAGGCGAGGATCCGCTCACAGGCCTGGCGCAGATAATCCGGCCTCCCTTTGCTGCAGGGGTTATAAAGACAGATCACAAAATCTGCCATGGCTGCCGCCTCCACCCGCTTCCAGATCTGTTCCACCGGCGTAAGACGGTCACTAAGGCTGATCACAGCAAAATCGTGCATAAGAGGCGCCCCGAGAAGGGCTGCTCCTCCGCAGGCTGCAGTGAGCCCCGGGGCAATCTCTACCTTTACGCCCGGATACTCCTGGGCCATCTCCAGGATCAGACCGGCCATGCCGTATACCCCGGCATCACCGCTGCAGATCATAGCCGTATCCTTTCCTTCCAGACAGCTCTCAAAGGCCCGCCGGCATCGCTCCTCCTCCTTAGTCATGGGGGTGGTAAGAAACTCCTTTTCCGGGAACCACTGCCTCACCAGATCCACATAAACGGTATACCCGGCGATCACCTGGCTGCGCTCCATCATCTCATAGGCCTGGCCTGTGATCTGACTGCGGTTTCCAGGCCCCATTCCCACTACAAACAACGTCCCTGCTTTCTTATTTTCCGGCTGTTCTTTTTCTGTTCCATATCCTAAGGCCAATTCCCGGCTCGGCCGAAATTCCGTTGCAAAAGAGGGATCGTAGAGCTTGGAGCGGTCGTATCCAGTCTGCGCCACACAGTCCCCCACCAGGATCAGGGCTGTCTTATGGATCTGTTCCCGGTCTGCTGCTTCCTTTAAGGTGGAAACCGTACACCGCACCACCTTTTCATCCGGCCAGGTAGCTTTATATACGATGGCTGCCGGCGTATCTGCCTCATATCCCCCTTCCATCAGGGCTTTGGACAGCTGATCCGTCATTCCCGCACTTAAAAATACAGCCATGGCACATCCATGGGAGGCCAAATGGGAAATCGATTCCCTCTCCGGTACTGGCGTCCGGCCAGCCATCCTGGTTATGATCACACTCTGCGTGATCCCCGGAAGCGTATATTCCATTTCCAATGCTGCGGCTGCCCCACAGAAGGAACTAACTCCAGGGCAGACGGAATAAGGGATCCCCAGCTGATCCATGGCGTCCATCTGCTCCCGGATCGCTCCATAAATACTGGGATCCCCTGTATGGAGCCGCACAACATCAAGCCCCCTTTTATGAGACTTCTCTATTACGTCCATGACCTGTTCCAGATCCATATGGGCGCTGTCATAAATCTCAGCCCCCTCTTTCGCTGTCTCCAAAAGCTCCCTGTTGACCAGGGATCCGGCATATATGATTACGTCCGCTTCCTCCAAAAGCTTTTTCCCGCGAACGGTAATCAGATCCACGGCTCCCGGCCCTGCACCTACAATATGTACCATCTATTTTGTTCCTTTCCTGTTTTCCTTTGATGACCTGCCAAAGGCTTCCAATAATTCTCTGGCCCCTGAGGTTTCTCCTAAAAGCCCCCGCTCGTTGGTAAATACTATGGCCTCTGCCCGAAGTCTCTGCCCCGCCCGGCGCTTCACATGATATTCCAGGCGCTCCATGATCCTTCCCATTACCCTTTGCCGAAGCCCGGCCTCCTCCAAAAGCCGAAGGCCTTCGTCTACGGTAACTGCCTCCAGGATCCTGACGCACAGCTCCTGTCCGGCTCCGTTTGCTGCCCCGTAAGCCGCCAGGATCTCCATACGCCCGTCAGCCATGGAGGAATGGGTATTCATGATCCCCGCCGCAAGCTTGATCAGCTTCCCTCCATGGCCCACAAGAAGAAAGCTCTCTGCCCCCTCCTCCACCGCCATGTCCATGGCGGCTCCAATAAAATTGCTGCACTTTACACTGCGGTCCATTCCTATCCCCAGCTGCTGCTCCACAAAAGCCTCCCCATAGTTTCCGGGAGTTACAAGGAGGTTTTTCTCCCCCTCCCTTATCTTTTGCCGGATCTCCAGCCGTATGGTTTCTAGGAGAGCCGTCTCGCTCATGGGCTCCACGATCCCGCTTGTCCCAAGGATCGAAATTCCTCCCTCAATGCCTAAGCGGCTGTTAAAGGTTCTTTCTGCCACCTGATCTGCCTCCGGAACCCAGATCTCCACATGGATCGTTCCACAAAAACCGCTGCGGCTGCACACCCTTTGAACCTGTTCCCATATCATCTGCCTGGGAACCGGATTGATCGCTGGTTTGCCCACAGGGCAGCTTAGCCCTTTCTTCGTGACAATGCCGATGCCTTTTCCCCCTGTAAGGATCAGACGACATCCCTCTTGCTCCATTACATAGGCCCTTTCCCACGGCTCCTCTCCCCTGCTTTCCCAAACATCATCCTCACGGCCCTCTTTCGCTTCAACAAAAGCCGAAGCACACACAAGAAGGCCGTCTGTCACATCCGGATCGTCCCCTCCGTCCTTTCTCACACCAAACCAGGGCCTTCCGTCAACGGTACAACCCTTTTCTACCTCCAATGTCAGCTCAATTCCTTTTGGTGTTAAGAGGCGCACCTGACTGAGCCCTCTTTCCTCCAGCAGCATAGAAACAGCGGCTAGGGCAGCCGCTGCCGCACATGTACCTGTGGTATATCCCCATCTCAGCTTTTTTTGATCCTTATAAATATATCGGCTGTCTGATCCTGTCATCTGTCTGCCAAAAAGCCTCCTCAGCCTCTCAATGTGAGAAAAGTATATCATATCCGGCCCTGTTTCACAACGGGTAAATCGCTGCTGCCACCGTTACTCCTTCCCCCGCCGTCTTATGTACGATCAGCCTGCCTCCAGCAGCCACGGCTGAGCGCTCGCACACATTTCCGACTCCTACTGTCTGCCGCACAAAAGGGGATTCTGAAAATTCTCCTGGAACCTGTTTTAGCTCCTCTGCCGTAAAAACCGTGACAGGCCATCCATATGTTTCGGAAAGGGCCAGAATTGCCCTCTCCTCTTTCTTCCTGTCAATGGTAGCCAAAAGCCTGACGCTTTGAGGATCGATGTCATGATCCTCCAAAACAGACATCACGCATTGTTCCAACACATGAGGCTCCACTCCCCTTCGGCATCCTATTCCCAGGATCAGACAGCGGGGGATCAGCCGAAGCACCTGTCCTGTTCCTGAAAATGCCGGACTCTTTTTATAGGTGATCCATATGTTGTGGGCGCAGGAACGGCCAATACACCCAGGAGGAGGAGACCATTTTCTCTCATCTGCGGCCTCCAAATCACAGAAATATCCCACCGGCTCCCCTTCCAGAAGGCAGGAGGAAATCTGTTTCGCCTCCTCCCTGTCCGCAATGATAAGACCGTTGGAGACGGCAAATTCATCTACTGCAAAAAGACCGTTTACGTCCGTGGCGGTAGTGATCACCGGGATGGCTCCCAGACACTGGCAGGCTTGCCTTGCAAGGCGGTTCGCTCCGCCTACATGGCCTGACAAGAGGGGGATACAAAATGTTCCTCCTTCGTCGATCACAAGAACCGGAGGGTCTGTAAACTTATCTCTCACAAAGGGAGCAATGGCCCTCACAGCGATACCGGCTGCTCCCACAAAGACAAGAGGCCGCCTTTCCTGAAACATAGTCTGTGCCCACTGGGACAGAGGACACTCCCGGGGATAGATCCCTTCGGAGCGCCACTCCTCTTTCCAAAACCGGGCCGGAACGTATCCCTCACTATCGATTCCTATTTTTTTCCATTCTCTGGACAGCCGGAGGCACAGATCTGTCCCTCTGGCTGTAAAACAGATGATCCCTGCTTTCATCCTTTGTCCTCTTTCCCTGCTTCCATCTCTTTTCTCTGTTCTCTGACCCGTTTTGTCATCATACCGCCAATCCGGCCGCTTTCCTTAGCTGTCAGGCTTTTCCAGCCCTGCTCCATTACTTTCCCGTCCAGGCCTAATTCCTGGGCGATCTCAAATTTCAACTGTTCTCTTTGGCTTGATCCCTGAAAACGGTTCTTTTCCTTCTTTTCCAAATGGTTCATGGACTCTGATCCTTTCTGCAGCACAGCCTTTGCTGTTTTACGAGCTCCTTGACCCACTGTCCGAACCCATGTCAGCTGCCGGTCTGCATAAACAGAATACCCCAACCCTTCCATTTCTATACCTTTTTAGGTACAGTTCACCAAAAACAAGGCTCTTGCAATTTGCCTCTCTGTATATTATACTGGTAATATCTTACAATTTCGTTCCCGGCACATCACGGGCTACGCTGCAGGGTGAGATGTTCTTTGGTTGCCCCGCCGCCGTATATCAGAAAGGAAGGGCAGCACCATGAACATCGCAGTGATCGATGGCTCCATTGACGAGTCACGCGTCTTAGCTGGTTTTATCTCCTCTTATTTTTCCCAGGCCCATATTTTTCAGAATACCACTCTTTTCAATACAGCTGGTGAATTTTGGAATCAATGGCAAAAAGGAGCCTTTGACCTGGTATTTTTAGATATTTTCCTGAAAAATGAGCCCTCCGGGTTCTCTATTGCCAAACGCATCCACCAGGAAGACAAGAACTGTTCCATTATTTTTACAACCAGCAGCCGGGATTATGCCCTGCGAAGCTACGAGGTAAGGGCTCTGGATTATATGGTGAAGCCCATTCGGTATGAGCGTTTTTTTCAGACTATGGAGTATTTTTCCGCCCTTCCGAATCCCCACATTTCCCATTATATCCAGGTAAAGGAAAGCCGCATTATGGTAAAGATCCCTATTGACCGTATCTTTTACACAGATTACTCCAACCACTATATTCTGATCCATCTTTCTGACCGGTTGGTCCGTACCTACATGCGTTTTTGCGATTTCTCCCAGCTGCTTTCCGGCTACCCCCAGTTTGTCACCTGCTGCCGCAACTGTATCGTCAATGTTGATCATGTTTCCTCCCTGGAAAAGTGGGAGCTTATCCTTACCTCCGGCCAGCATCTTCCCATCGCCCGCAATCTCAGGATCCAGGTTCAGCAGAAAATGGCTGACTACCAATTCAACAAAGAAAGCCGCAGGAATTGATCCTGCGGCTTATTTTTATTCCATCCTGTCTGAATGACTGGGATTACTCATACTGAGACATATCAACATCAGCCACGTCAGAATCCTGTGCTGCGCTCATCAGAGCCTTGATGCTCAGGCTGATCTTATGGTCATCTTCGTTGAAGTCAACTACCTTTGCCTCGATCTCCTGGCCGATCTTTAATACATCAGATGGCTTCTCTACATGCTCTCTGGAGATCTGGGATACATGAAGCAGTGCATCTACGCCTGGCTCCAGCTCAACGAATGCGCCGAAATCAGTCATACGTGCCACACGGCCAGCTACTACATTGCCCACTGCATACTTCTCAGCAGCGTCAACCCATGGATTTGCCTCTGGGAATTTAAGGCTGAGAGCAATCTTCTCGCCCTGGATGTCTTTGATCAGAACGCGAAGCTGATCGCCGGTCTTGAATACCTTCTTTGGATTCTCAACACGTCCCCAGCTCATCTCGGAGATGTGAAGAAGTCCGTCTGCGCCTCCCAGGTCAACGAAAGCACCGAAGTCAGTTACATTCTTAACGGTTCCCTCAACGGTATCTCCCACCTGGATCCTTGCAAATAATTCCTCTTTTAATTTTGCCTTCTGGGCAACTAAAAGCTGCTTTCTGTCGCCGATGATCCTTCTTCTCTTTGGATTGAACTCTGTGATCACAAAGTCAATGTCCTGTCCAGCGTACTTGGACAGATCCTTCTCGTAGCTGTCAGATACGAGGCTGGCTGGGATAAATACTCTTGCGCCCTCAACCTCAACGCTTAATCCGCCGTCTAATACCTGGGATACAGCTGCTGTCAGAACCTCCTGGTTCTCAAAAGCCTCCTCCAGACGCTTGTTGCCTCTGTCGGCTGCCATACGCTTATAAGATAAGGAAACCATGCCCACGCCATCATTTAACTTGATGACCTTTGCTTCCATTTCTTCACCAATCTGTACTTTGGTTGTCAGATCTACGTTATTATCGTTGCTGTACTCATCGCGGGTAATCACGCCTTCAGACTTGTTGCCTGCGATGCTCAGAATGATCTCATCTTTGCTGACTTCGATGACCTGACCGGTAACTATCTCTCCTGTACGTATTGGTTTGGTTGATTCTTCTTCTTCCTTTAATAACTCTGCAAAACTCTGCTCTGCCATTCTGGTATGAACCTCCT